>JAZSDC010000001.1:0-29789 GCA_045530935.1 Candidatus Enterousia sp.
GGGGAGTCCAGTCCTTTTGCGCCCGCCAGAAAATTCAACCCACCACCCGGTGGGTTTAATTTTTGCCTAGATACTTCGATAAATAAAAGTTTAGTTAACAAAAACGTTTTACGTTTTTGTCATTCTGGGGCTTGACCCCAGAACCCAGGTTATGCGCGTGAAACGCGCACAAATAATAAAGATTTTATTACCTGGGTCCCGGTGTCAAGCACCGGGATGACATAATTTTTTGTAAAAAATTCTGTTTATGTTTTCCTTAGATAAACTTTTATTTATCACAGTACTTAACACATCAGCCTTGACTTGTGTTGTCTAATCGTGCCATAATAAGAACATGACAATTCGTTTTATTAATTTTTACTGTTGTCGCTAATAATACACTTTCGCAAACTTAATTCGTTTGCATTTCAAACACACACTTACTAAAATCCCAATATCAATAAACCGAAAGGACACATACAATGACGATAAAATTATATAATACATTGACCCGCCGCCTAGAAGAATTTACCCCATTACAACCCGGCAAAGTTGGTTTTTATTCATGTGGGCCAACGGTTTACCACTATACCCACCTGGGCAATCTGCGTACATTTATGCATAATGATTTTCTAAAGCGCATGTTTCTGGCAAACGGCTATGAAGTACGCCATGTTATGAACATCACAGATGTCGGACATCTGACCAATGACGAAGACGATTCCGGTGAAGACAAAATGGAAAAGGGCGCAGCACGCGAAAATAAATCTGTCTGGGATATTGCAAAATTCTACAAAGACGAATTCTTGCGCGACTTTAACGATTTGAACATGATTGCGCCGACTGTTATGCCACATGCAACAGATTATATCGCCGAACAAATAGACCTGGTTCGTAAACTAGAGGATTTAGGATATACATACGAAATACCCGGCGATGGGATTTATTATGACACATCTAAGTTTGCGGCATACGGCGCATTAACCGGCGGAACATTATCTGGCAATCGGGCAGGGGCGCGTGTAGACTTTAACGATGCCAAACGCAATCCAACAGATTTTGCGCTGTGGAAATTTTCACCCACAGATACCAAACGCCAAATGGAATGGGACAGTCCATGGGGTGTTGGATTCCCAGGTTGGCACGCAGAATGCAGCGCAATGAGTATGAAATTACTGGGCAATCATTTTGATATTCATACTGGTGGCGAAGATTTATCGCGCGTTCACCATGCCAATGAAATCGCACAAAGTGAACCAATCACTGGCGCACCGTGGGTAAATACATGGTTGCATTATAGTTTCTTGCTTGATAAATCTGGCGAAAAAATGGCCAAATCCAAGGGCGAATTCCTGGGGATGGATGCCGTGCGCACCCGTGGTTATGATCCAATGGTATATCGTTATTTTGTTGCCATGGGACACTATCAGTCCCAGTTGGCATTTTCATGGGAAACAATGGATGCGACCGCGAAAAGTTATTCGAACCTGGTTCGTCGTGTCGCAGACCTAATGGGTACAGACGGTCAGGCAATAAATCAGGAAATATATAATAAATGGCATGATGATATGGTGGCGGCCATGTCTGACAACCTGAAAACCGCATCTGTTTTGGTCTTGTTGCAAGAATTTATTAAATCAAACGAAATTGATAATGCAACCAAGTTGGCATTGGTTCGTTTTGTTGATGAACTGTTGGGATTGCAATTTATTGATCGTGCGACAAAATTGATTGCGCTGGAACGCGAAAGCGCGCCGGCAGAAATCATTGCGCTGGCTGAATCCCGCGCCACGGCCAAGGCAAATCGTGATTGGGCAACGGCAGATAGCCTGCGTGCTGAAATTGATGCCGCCGGCTGGACAGTTTTAGACAGCAAAGACGGTTATAAAATCGTCAAAAAGGCATAAAAAACAAAAAAATAAAAAATAATAAAAAACTGTTGAAATTTGGGCAATATTAGTGTATATTGCCCCTCGTTAACAATAGAGGAAATTTCCATGAACTATCCATATATGCCAAAATCAACTGCACTGTGGTTAATTGAAAACACAGCATTGACATTCGAACAAATCTCGGAATTCTGCGGGTTACATGAACTGGAAGTTAAAAGTATCGCCGATGCAGAAACATATAAAATTCAACCATTAAACCCAATTCTAAGCGGTCAGGTTACACGTGAAGACATCGCAAATTGCGAAGCAGATCCTTCTGCACGCCTGACATTGCGCAAAGAAATCGTTGATGCACAACAAAAGCAAAACAAACGTGGTGTTGGCTATACACCAAAATTACATCGTCAAAATCGCCTGGGCGGTATATTGTGGATTATAAAAAACTATCCTGAATTATCCGACGGTCAGGTTGCGCGCCTGATGCGCAGTACAAACCCAACAGTTGCATCTGTTCGTAATAAAACACATGCTTCATATTCTGTAATTCAAATCCAAAGTCCAATTGTTTTGGGATTGGTTTCTGAATCTGCGATTCATGACGCTGTTGCAAAAGCACAAAAAATGGCTGCTGCACCAAAGAAAAAAGCAAAAAAATAAATTTTATTAACTTCGTAATACTAAACAAGGTTAGTTAATGTCTAAGAAACTGGATGAAGCAACAAAACTGCTAATCGAATCTTTACCAGAGAACCTACAAAAATTAGCAACCAATGCGATAGAAATTGGTTATATGTCACGCATGGATTTCGATACTGCCACCGAAGCAGACGAAGTTCCATCCGACGAACAAGATGAAGTTTTAGAATTTTTTCAACAAGATTTAGGTCTGGAAGTGCTGGAAATTGACAGCTACCCCCAGGATCTAAGTCGTTATTATGACAATGACGACGACGAACCGCGCGACAAAACCAGAAACCTGCTGAACGCTGATGCAGAACAGGTTGATGTAAATGATGACGATTATGAACACTATGCCAAGCAATTGGAACGCAGTCAAACAGGCGCTCTCGTCCTTGGGGTTCAAGATTCTGTTCAATCATATCTGAAACAAATTGGCACGGTCCAATTATTAACTGCTGCCGGCGAAGTTGCAATTGCGCAACGTATCGAGGCCGCATCACGCCTGATGGTATACGGTCTGTGTGAAAGCCCTATGACAATCCAGGCAATGCTAGATTGGTACCAACAATTATTAAACGAAGACATTCGACTGCGCTATATCGTCAATCTAGAAGTTATGTATTCCAGTGATTCTGAACAAAAATCCCTGAATGCATTATCCGAAGTATTAAAATCCAAAGGGGTCGAACATGTCGACGAACTGGACGATGACGAATTAGACGATTTAACAGAATCTACCGTTGAGTCCGAAGAAGAAGACGAAGACGATTTGGAAGAAGATGGTATTAAGAAAGAAGATACGCCACGTGGTACATCGGGCGTACCGATTCCTGTAATGGAAGAAGCCTTGATGCCAATGGTTATGGACTTGTTCGCAAAAATTAAACGCATATTTAACAACATGCAGAAATTACAGGCAAAACGTCTAGAAAACCTGTTAACATCTGATACGCCAGATGCTGCACTGGAAAAGAAATACACCAAAATGCGTCTGGAACTATTTGAACACGTCAGCAAAATACGCCTAAACGACGACAGAATCGCCGAGATTCTGGACCAACTGACCAAACGCGACCAGTTATTAATGGGACTGGAAGGCAAACTGTTACGTCTGGCAATGGCTAACAAAGTAAAACGCGAAGACTTCTTGACCGAATACACCGGCAATGAACTAAATCGCAACTGGGTGAAAAAGCTTGCAAAAAGTAAAAACACGACCTGGTCGTCATTCGCCAAGAAACACGAAGCCGACATCTTGAAAATACAAGACGACATTACCGCAATCGCCAATGAAACCGGTCAACCAACTGCGGAATACAAAAAGGTAGTTGAACTGGTCCGTCGTGGCCAAGCAGAAGCAGCCCGCGCCAAGCGTGAAATGATTGAGGCAAACCTGCGATTAGTTATAAAATTTGCAAAAAAATCCAGCAATCGCGGTCTGGGGCTAGACTTCTCGGACCTGGTTCAAGATGGCAACATTGGTCTGATGAAAGCTGTTGATAAATTCGATTATCGTCTAGGAAATAAATTCTCGACATACGCCACAAACTGGATTCAACAGGGTATTTCACGCAGCATCGCCGACCAGGCACGCACAATTCGAATTCCTGTGCACATGATTGATAACATACACAAGATTCAACGTGCATCACGTCAGTTTATGCATAAATACGGCCGTCAACCAACAGCCGAAGAATTGTCCAAGATTATCTATCTGCCTGTTGATAAAATCCACAAGGCAATGAAGGTTAATCTAAAACCAATTTCACTAGAAGCGCCCGTTGGCACTGAAGACGACAGTTCACGCATTGAAATTATTGCGGACGAAACAGCGAAAAATCCATTTACATCCGCAGCCCAAAAGAACTTGCGCAAAATTGTTACACAAATTTTGTCAGAATTGGATCCAAAAGAAGAAACTGTACTGCGTCAACGTTTTGGTATGTCAACAAACAAAACCAGCACACTAGAAGAAGTCGGTGAATACATTGGCGTTACACGTGAACGTATCCGTCAAATTGAACAAAAAGCTTTGAACAAGCTGAAACATCCAACACGTGCGCGCAAATTGCGCAGCTTCTTAGAAGACTAACCCAGCCCCCGCTATATTGCGGGGCATATTTTTAACCAAGGGATTGAACATGAAAAAAACATTATTATTTTGTAACGGTGTATCAGGCAGTGGCAAAACATATTTCATTCATAACACGTTACCAACAGGATTGTTTTATAACTTGCGCTCTGCAACCACACGACCAATGCGTGACGGCGAAAGCGAAGGAAAACCATACTTCTTTCGTGACGAAGCATACTTTGATACAGAACCCTTGGCAACACATCTGTGGGTCAATCAACAGATATGGAAGCCCGGCGATAAAAAATGGCTATACGGAATCCCAGAATCAGAAATTTATGAAAATCTTGGTAAAAATTTAATTTACGACGTAATCGAACCAAAATATACACGACAATTAATAGAATGGTTTAAACGAAACAAATTGGATACACAATATAACTTTCGCATTGCATTCTTTCAACCGCCGTTTAATCATATGAGCACTGTATCTGCGCGCGCCAACATGCCCCAAGACACAATTGTTCGTACCACAAACACGTGCACACCGATGGATTTTACACGTGAAAACCTGCGGATTGATTATCATATGCGCCCAATAGAAAACATTTGCGATCCACGACTAACCGCACACCTTAGAGAACTACAAAAACAACGATAATAAATTAACTTCCCCTATATACTTGTATTTATTTACTTGATTTTAGGGGAATTTGAACTATTATATTATCATCAAAAGAGAGAATTTGTACGGTTGGATTTTATCCCTATGTCTTTTACAAACGAAATAAAATATCATAGGGCGCATGGTGCGCAACCAAGGATTCACTGCAAATAAACATATGTTTTATTCGTAATGAATTTGTTGGTTGCGCGAACACAAAAACATAACAAAAGGATTATAAATGGTTAAAATACGAGAAAAGAAACCAACAAACAAAACCGAAACAACGCCAAAAAAAACCAAAGGCGCTGCTTCCAAAAAGACAACGCCTATCAAAGGGATGAACAAACACGAAACCGATGCTAACGACGACAAAGTTTATTTTATGGCATTGGGTGGTCTAGAACACATCGGTCAAAACATGTATTTATACAAATACAAAGGCAAATACCTGGTCGTAGATTGTGGTATGGGATTCCTGGACGAAGAGATTGGGGCAGGTGACGTACAATACTGTGATACAACCTGGCTGGAAAAACGTAAAAAAGACGTAATCGGATTTATAATAACCCATGGACACGAAGATCACATCGGCGCATTAAAATATATTTGGCCAAAATTTAGAAAGCCAATTTACTGCACACAATTCCCTGCAGAAATAATACGTCGCACATTTACGGGTATTGAATTAGACTTTAATCCGAACAAGGATATTGTTGAATTTGCACATGATGGTGCCATACTAGATATCGCCCCATTCGAAATTGAAACATTTCACGTCACCCACAGCGTACCCGAAGCCCAAATGTTGATTATTAAAACAGGGGCAGGGAAAATATTACACACTGGCGACTGGACATTCAATGATGACAATCCAATTGAACCAACCACAGATTTTGCGCGCTTATCCGAAATAGGTTCTGACCCAAAGCTGTTGGCGTGTATGTGCGATTCCACAAATTCATCACGTCAAACCAAGCAAGTTACAGAAACCCAGGTTCGCGACACTTTAACAGAAATTATGAAGAACGCACCTGGTCGTGTATTTGTTACAGGATACTCGCGCAGTTTAGCGCGTATAAAAATGTTCTCCCAGGCTGCACGCGCCGCAGGCCGTGTTGCCGCCATCAAAGAACGCAGCAATCCAAACCCTGTACCATACGTAGGTTTGCCAGAATTTCGCGAAATGGGTATTAAGTTCGGATATTTAAACAAAGATGACGTTTATCTGCACAGCGAAATCAAAGATCTGCCTGCAGAAAAACAAGCAATATTTTTAACCGGTTCCCAAGGTGAAAAATTTGCTATGTTAACACGTTTATGCCACGGTCAGGTAAAAGAATTAAAATTACAACCAACTGACACAGTCGTATTCAGCGCAATTATTATCCCAGGACGCGAACAAGATGTTTCATACATATACAACAAACTTGCACGTATGGGCATCAAAACACATACTATATTCGACACAGACAATCTGCATGCCAGTGGACATGCAGGTCGCCCAGAATTGGAAAGATTTTACGATATGGTTCACCCACAAATTTCGATTCCAATGCATGGCGATTATATTAACGAAATGCTTAACGGAAAAATGGCTATGGAACGCGGTGGCGCAAAACATATGATGGTTGTGCATAACGGCGAAATGATTGCTTTGCGCGATGGCGAAGAACCATATGTTTGTGAAACAATCGAAACAAGCTATGTTGTTATGGAAGGCGAAACCGAACGCAGCGCCAACGACCAAGTCTATAAAAACCGCAAAAAAATCGCCTCTAACGGCGCTGTATTTGTAACACTGCCTGTTGATAAACGCGGTTTCTTAAAAGGAACCCCCGAAGTATCCAGCGCTGGGGTTTTTGAAACGGACGAAACCGGATTTATGAAACGCCAAATTCAAATAGAAATATCTAAAGCCATTGACGGTCTAACAAAAACAGAACGCAAAGATCGCAACAACCTGATACGCGCAACTCAGATCGCATCAAACAAGGTTATTCGCGCATCTTTGGGCGCAGACAAAAAACCACAATACAGCGTTCACTTTATTCAAAAATAACAGCATTAAGAAACCCGCCATTTGGCGGGTCTTTTTTAAACATAATTTTTCAATACAATATATATCTGTCCTGGCTCGGTCTTAATCAACATTGCCGAAACTCTATCCGGATTATCCGCTTGCTGTGCAGCAGTTAATATTTTGTCAAAACTATGCACAAACTGCTTTGCCTGCGAACGAAATACCGCATCATTTTTCATCATTTCACGAACTTGTTTTTTTTCTGCTGCGTTCAACATTTTTGCTAACCATTTAGAAAATATTGTTTTATCACCGCTATGATATTTCTTCCATACAACATCTGGAATTTCTGCGCCAACCGCACGCGTTAAATCCATAGACAACTCGTGCAACTTCTCCATCATTTTTTCACTTTGGCTTAAAAAATCTTGTGCGCTAACATGACCAAACGCTTCAGTTGGTGCAACTTTTATCGCATCCATTGGCGCCGTCGCACGCGCAACCATCATCTGTTTATTTAATGTTTGCATCGTATTGACAGCTTTGGCATAATCGGACATCAAATCTATCATTTGTTGACGCGACGCCCCCGCCAAATCCTCTAATTTAATTGCAGATTCTGAAATCGCTGTCGTGGATTCAGACACTGTTGCATTCATCAAATTCAGCTTTTCATTCAGACTGCCGACTATTTTCTCTAACGTTTCACTTGCTTCGACACTGCCACGCGACAAATCAGGCAAGGCCGAAAAATATCTTTCAATCAATGCAGACAACGGTTGTAATTGCGCTGTTGTTTCTGCTGACATCTTAATTAAATTCGCCGATTGACCAGACAGCTGAGTATGTGCAGCGTTCATTTCAATAAGAGTTTCTCGAACCCCTGTCGCCATCGCTTTGACAGATTCTGAAAAAGCCCCCGCAGCAGTTTTCGTATTTTCCAACGTTACATTTGCAACCCCTGAAACGGTTTTCAATTCTGACACAACACCCGTAGCAAACTCTTTAATCTCGCTATCAAAGCGATTAGTCAATGTCGCCAATTCCGATGCAATTCCACGCACAGAACCTTCTGTCGCAGTTGCGGACGACATCAAGGCTTCAACAGCATCTGTCAAACGCATAGTCTGCTTATCTATTGAAGATTCCGCCAATCGAACCTGACCCGCAACAACATTGGCAGTATTGGTCAATGTATTCATTTGTGTAGTTAATTGTTTCTTTGACTGCTTGCTAAACAAATCTAATTTTTCTAAATATCCATCCAACAACCTGTCATTTCTTACCATAATATCTTCATAATTTGCAGCGGCTGTTTTTACACCATCGAATCCATCGGACACAGACTTGGACAAGTCACCCAATACCGACTTCAGATTTTCAGACTCAGAAACAATTTGCTGCATCTGCTTTTCATTTGAAGCAAATTCATTTTGCAACGATTCTGACAGATTTTTACCTTTCTCTAACCAGGCATCAATCTGCGTTTGTATATTGGCACTACGCTCTGTCACAACGCAAGAAGTTGCATCAACTTTTTCCATCAACCCACTGATTGTAGAGTTAAAATTATCCGTCGCCCCCTCTACATCTTTCCAGGATTGCGACCCCACAACACCACACAAACCAGACACAGTATTATCCAAACGTCCCGAAATTGCCGATATTTTTTTCACCGCCTCATCCGCAGTTGCAACCAACTGCTCATTTTGATCACCCAACTGCTGTCTCAGCTCATTCGCAGCGGCAATTTGTGCATTTAACGTATCGCGCATGACCTGAAAACTTTGTTCAATCTTGTTTATTTCTTCAGACAATATAACCGCCAAGACGCGCGTCGCATCCGCAACCTTGGCACGTTCTGGACGCGTCATGATTGTTAACAAAGACTGCATAACCTTTTGCGACTTTCTAGACACAAAAAACAAAACAATCAACATTACAACAAACAACCCCATCAAAACAGAGCCAGCAATTAACCAAAATTGAGTGATTTCCATTTTCCTTTTCTCCCTACATACAACCGCTTTTATTAATGTTGCAGTTACAACAAATTTATACTAAAATATAATCAACAATGCAAGAGCATAAATGACAAAAAAAACCATACTTTCTGTCGAACAAGACTCCGCCGCGAACCCATTGCAAAACGTATGGGTACAGGCAAATGCCGGAACCGGCAAAACCAGCGTTCTAACACAACGTCTGTTGCGCATATTATTTCGCGCCCCAGATTGCAACACAACCGGAATATTATGCTTAACGTACACCAATGCCGGCGCCAGCGAAATGCGCAACAGAATTCTTACAGCTCTACGAAACTGGGCACTGGCTTCAAATGCTGATTTACAAGAAGTCTTGCAAGGCATAAGCATAAACACAAACATAACCGATGGCGACATCGAACACGCTCGCGCTATATTCTTCAAGTATATAGATACACCAGAAATGCTAAAAATTAAAACAATTCATGGTTTTTGCGAAGAAGTGCTACGTCGCTTTCCAATAGAAGCGGGCATATCTCCATCATGGTCTTTGATCTCTGACGCCGCACAACGTGTATTATTACAAGAAACATTCGAAAGTTTAATAAATTCCACAACGACTGACAACCATGTACACGATGCATTCGCACATATCGTTGGCCGCATATCCGAAACGTACATGACCGACCTACTAGAAGTACTAAGCACACAATACAAACACTTTTTCCAAGTTAAAGACATTATAAAATATCGCAAATATTTTATTGATACAATTAAAAAATTTTTAAACATCTCTGAAACAAAAAAGTATGAATATACGCCACAAGACCTAAAAAAAATAATAGAAATTGCTGAGCAAGAGCAAAACAGCACAAAAAAGCCGGTTAAATACCTAGACGAAATTATCAAATTAACACAGCAATTCATTGATACGACTATAGACTTTGAAAAATATAAAACTGTGTATTTAACGGCGGACGGCAACAAAAAAATCAACATATCAAAAAAAGATTATCTAATTGCGGAACAAGAACGTGTTTACCAGCTAAACCAACAAAACGCAAACAAAATCCTGCTGGCCGACACAATCGCTCTATTCGACATATCCGCCGCTTTTGCCATGGCATACAAACAAGAAAAAAAGATACGAAATCTGCTCGATTTTGAAGATTTAATTTTATACACCCATAAACTGTTTTCTAACGCAGAAACCATGGGTTGGATATTATCGCAGCTTGACATATCATTGTCACACATCCTGGTTGACGAAGCGCAAGACACATCACCATTGCAATGGGAAATCCTACGCATGCTATCGGGCGAATTTTTTACAGACGGTGACACATCAAAAACCCCACGTTCTCTATTTGTTGTTGGCGACACAAAACAATCAATATACGGATTCCAAGGCGCCGATCCGCAAGCCTTTGCAAACAGTCGCGCTGAAATATCAAACCAAATTCGAAACAACACGCGCACAATACAGGAAATACCGCTCGCCCAAAGCTTTCGCTCAACCGCGCCAATCCTTAATACAGTGGACAATTTTTTTTCTGACCCATCAATAATAAGTATATCAAACTTTTCAAACAATCCACACAAATGTTTTCGTACAAACGCCCCAGGGGCAGTTGAACTGCATAAGCTAGTCACCAAACAAGAATCAAACACAACTCTAAAACAATACATATGCAAAATCGCAGACCGCATCGAATCCATAATAAACTCAGGAAAATTCCTTGCGCGCGACATCATGGTCTTGGTACAACAACGAAACCCAATGACACAACCACTAACATATGAATTAAAGCGTCGCAACATCGACGTTGCCGGCAGTGACCGCATCATACTACCAAACTTTCCTGCGATACGCGACATGTTAAATCTCGCGCGCTGGTGCCTAAACCCCAGCGATGATTTTAGTTTATGCTGCGTGTTAAAAAGTCCAATTTTCTATTTGACTGAACAAGAGATTTTCAATTTATGCGCATTAAAAAACACACACAATAATCCGCACAACCACAACGCCGACAACACCCCACCTTTAACCATTTTCGAGATTTTACACAACACCAACCCACAAATACACACCCAACTAAGCAAAATAAAAACCTTATCCGAAACATTGGCGCCATATTCATTTTTTTCACAAATACTAAACACAAACAACACACGCCAAAAATTTATTTCCGCCCTGGGCAATCAAGTCATAGACCCGCTGGAAGAATTCATAACAATATGCTTATCGTACGAACGAACCCAACCTGGCACATTACGCCAATTCCTGAAATGGTTTATCACAGGCGCCAGCGAAATAAAACGCGACATGGACGCATCACACGGCGTACGCATCGTAACAGTTCACGGCAGCAAAGGCCTAGAGGCGCCAGTAGTATTTCTGATTGACACCGTACGCACACCAAAAACAGACAACCTTTTACCAATTCCGTCAGTCAACAAAATGCCCGTATGGTTATGGGGGGCACGTGGCGATAACAGTGCACAACGCACAGCCGCACAACAAACACAAAACACATCAAACATAGAAGAATATTATCGTTTGCTATACGTCGCAATGACACGCGCCAGGGACGAATTATACATTTACGGATACACTCCAAACAAAAACGCAAACCAAAATTCATGGCACGCAAATTTATGGCGCACATTGTCAAACAACACACAAAACGATTACATCAGGATTACCAATGACAATATTGCATGACATACTAGAAAAAATCACACAAAAACATTTCGCAACAAACACAGGTACACTAATACATAACAAGTTGCGACACATAACCATTACACCAAAAAACCACACAGGCGACCAAAACCTAGTTTCAAAAATCAAACAAAACCAATTTCTGTGTCATTTATTTTCTTCGCAATCCAAAACAGAAGTTCCAATTGCCGGCAGAATTAACAACCGTTTTATAAGTCGCAGAATAGACAGACTGCTTGTAGATAACGACGCACAAAAAATAATAATACTAGATTACAAAACAGACACAAACCACAACATCAACCATACAAAATACACGCAACAATTAAACGAATACGCGCAATTATTACATGCAATTTATCCAACATATAACATCGAAGCGTATATTTTATGGACAAATGATTTTTTACTGGAAAAACAACCCATAAAACCATTATAATTCCAACATGTTAATTAATCTAAGCGTTTCAAACATCGTATTAATCGAACGACTGAATCTGGAATTCGGCCCCGGACTTAACGTCCTGACCGGCGAAACAGGGGCGGGAAAAAGCATTTTAATGGACGCCTTGTCATTATGTCTTGGCGCACGTTCCGACACCGGTTTAATCAGACACGGCTGCGACTGCGCTTCTGTCGCTGCAGAATTCGACTGCGCACCAACCGCTGTCCACGCAATACTAAACGAAAACGGTATAGACTATTCAGAAAATCTAATCCTACGCCGCACAATTACCTCTGATGGCAAGAGCAGGGCCTGGATAAACGATACGCCCATTTCAATAAAGACCCTTAAATCAGTTGGCGACTCATTAGTCGAAATTCACGGACAATTCGCCAATCATACATTATTAAACCAATCAACACACCGCACAACACTGGACAGTTTCTCTGAAAACAATATTGCAAATTTCAAACAGTTACGCTTAGATGTTAAAGACGCTTTCCAACAATATAATTCGGCACAAAAGCGACTTGCAGAACTGCAAGAAATATTAGCACGCAGCGAATCCGAACGCGACTTTTTGGAACACAACATAAATGAATTGCACGCACTAAATCCACAAATCGGTGAAGAAGAAGAACTGGCAAACATGCGCACAACCATGATGAACGCCGAGAAAAATGCCGCCATCCTGACCGAAGCGCTAGACGCACTGGCGCCACGTGGCAATTCATTAGACTCACAAATATTTAATGTTGCGCATATTTTGCAAAGAATCAAAGGCGATGAAAATCCATATTCCGCAGAAATAGACAAGTTGTACAACATCGCAGAATCAATCGCCGAAGTTGCACAAAGACTGACCCCAGAGGACACTGACACAACAAACATGGATTCAGTCGAAGAAAGACTATTCGCCATACGTGCCGCCGCACGCAAACATCGAACCACAGCTGATGAATTACCAAAACTACTGGAAGAAATGCGCGCACAGCTAAACACCCTAGACAGCTCAGACGCTGAATTGCAACAATTAACACAAAAAGTCAACAAATACAAAAATTCATTTGATATTGCTGCAAAAAAACTATCAGAGGCACGTCATAACGCATCTGAAAAAATGCGACAAATGTTGCTATCAGAATTGCCCGATTTAAAACTAGGCTCTGCAGATTTTACAACCGAATTCACCACATCCGAACCGTCTGGACATGGTATTGATGATGTAACCTTTATGATAAAAACAAACCCCGGTTCGCCATTCGCGCCATTACATCGTGCTGCATCAGGTGGTGAATTGGCGCGTTTGATGCTGGCCATGCGCGTTGTATTAGCCGGCGCCAACAACGTTCATTCTTTTGTTTTTGATGAAATAGATACCGGAATCAGCGGCGCAACCGCCGCCGCCGTAGGCGCACGCCTGAACCGATTGGCTCAACAAAATCAAGCATTGGTAATAACGCACTCGGCCCAGGTTGCAGGCTATGCCGACCAACATTTCAAGATATCAAAATCCGTATCAAATGACAAAACAACAACATCTGTACATGAAATTACAGGCGATGACCGCATTAACGAAATCGCACGTATAATCAGTGGGGATAAAATCACCCCCGAGTCCATCACAATGGCAAAAACGCTTATACACAACTAAAAAGTCCGCACCCGCGTGTACGTTTATATCTTAACAACACCGTCTGCAAATTCAATCGAGTGCGGCGCACCACCGGCAATACCACTGATTATTGCGCCATTTTCATCGCGCACAATCGCATAACCACGCGACAAAACATTTTTATAGCTAAGCGAATTTAACATTTGATTCATATACTCCAACCCCTGCGCTAGGCGTTCCATACGCCCCTGCAGAATATTCGAGAACGACGACACAACCTCCATCCTATGATGCGCGCCAGAAATTTTTGCATTAATAATAACATTCATTGTGCGCCCAATATCATCCAAGCGCTGCGCATGTTCCATAACCAACTGCTTTGGGCTTTTTATATTTATACCATCCATCCGCTGCTTCGCATTTGTCAGACGCGTCATAAAATTACCAGACAGCCTAATCCACATATTATCCAACTCTTGAACCAACGCCAATTTTGTCGGCACCACCGTTTCGGCTGCACCAGTTGGCGTTGGCGCACGATAATCAGCCGCATAATCAATCAGCATCCAATCAGGTTCATGCCCAACCCCAGAAACCAACGGAATCTGACTGGCAGCTGCCGCACGCACAACAATTTCTTCAGAAAAAGGCAACAAATCTTCCAACGAACCACCACCGCGCGCAACAATTATAACATCTACATTACGCATTCTATTAAAATATTCTATTCCTGCCGCCACCTCTGCTGCAGCCGTTACCCCCTGAACAGTTGCCGGATACAACAACACACGCACCGGAAACCGTTCACGCAACCGATTTTGGATATCCTGAAACGCCGCACCTGTAGGACTGGTAACAACGCCTATGGTTTGAGGCAACCGCGGCAAAGGTTTCTTGCGCGCTTCATCAAACAATCCTTCTGCCGCTAACTTACGCTTTCGTTCTTCCAGCATTTTAAGAATCGCGCCAACACCCGCCATCTCAATTTCACTGGCTACAACCTGATAATTACTGCGTGCAGGATAAGTTGTAAAACGCCCAGTCAGTATAACCTCTAACCCTTCCTCTAGTTTAAAAGCAATTGGCGTTCCGCGCCAAACAATCACAGATATCGCAGCCCCCGCATCCTTAATTGTCATATACACATGCCCAGATGTCGCGCGCGTTATTTGCGACAACTCTCCACGAATTTTAATTCGCGGAAAGGCTGTTTCCACAACTCCTTTTAATAAAGCAGATGCATCACTTACACTAAAGATGGTTTCGCCATTTACAGCAGGTTCTGGTTTTTGCATATCCAACTACTCTTTTGCATTATTATTCTTAACAAACGCCATATAATCCATTCCAATAGAATGTAAAAAGCGCACAACTGTATCTTGGGCTTCGCGATTTATACCGGTTGGTCGCCCCATATAATACGGCACAGTCAACATATCATGTTCATATTGATCATACGTTAAATCAAAGGCCTGTCCACTGGGGATGTGCTGAATAAAATAATGCGGTCCATACGACCAAACTTCATTTATATACATAACACGCCATTCTTTTGGGTTGTTCATCAACCCAACAAACGAACAACTAGCCGCCTTGCAGAATCCATATGAATCATACGGAAAATCTTTATACCCATCCCCAATCAGACGCGAAAAGGTCGCGTACTTAACTTTCTCTAGCTTAAAACTATCACGAAACAACAAAACGAAATTTTTGGCCTGCATACGCGAAATCTTATCCAACCCCATCGTATCCAGCTGTCCAATCAATTTCTTTGTTGCACTTTCAAATAACCGCTCTTTTTTTTCGTCCATACTATGAAGTATATCACACCATCATTCTTTTATCAATTACAATTCAGTTAACGGCCAACGGGGACGCGGTGCGACAGGTTCCGAAACAACGTTTCCTACCGCATAATTCTCTAGTCCAGCCCACGCAATCATAGCGCCATTATCTGTACACAAATTCATTGGTGGCGCGGCAAAAAGAATATTTTTTTCTTGGGCCAAATCTTCCATTGCCTTGCGTATTGCGCTATTCTTGGCGACACCTCCCGCCACAACCAACGTTTTTGGATTTGCCAAACGCACACGCTCATCACGCATCGCATTCTTCAAGCGATTTATTATACAATCTACAACAGCCGCCTGAAAGGACGCACAAAAATCATTTATGTATTTTTCTGTTAATGGCAATTCTGCACGCGCCAAAAATGTACGCGCAGCAGTTTTTATCCCGCTAAATGAAAAATCACATCCTGGTTTATCACACAAAGGCCGCGGAAAAGCAAAAGCTGTCGCATCACCATTTTGAGCACGCGCATCAACAAACGGCCCACCTGGATACCCCAATCCTAACATCTTGGACACTTTATCATAGGCTTCACCTGCGCTATCATCTAATGTCTGACCTATCAATTCATATTGACCGACGCCACGCACCAATAAAATCTGACAATGCCCACCAGACGCCAGCATCAAAACATACGGAAATTCAATCCGAACATCACCGCTTGTTCCATCCGCCATGGTCGCACATAAACGCGGAACCAACGCATGCCCTTCAAGATGATTGACTGCAACCAAAGGCTTGCCTGTCGCCTGGGCAATCCCAACAGCCGCCATCCACCCAACCAAGACCCCACCAATCAATCCAGGACCAGCAGTCGCCGCAACAACATCAATATCTTCAATCGTTTTGTTCGCCTTGTCCAGCGTCTGTTTTACAACATCTTCTATGGCTAAAATATGTGCACGCGCTGCCAATTCAGGCACAACCCCACCATATTTCTGATGTTCTGGAATCTGCGAATAAACGATATGCGACAAAATATTTCTATCACTATCTACAATTGCCGCAGACGTCTCATCACATGAAGATTCTATACCTAAACACAAAGTAGGGCGCACACTATGTTTCTGGGAATCTATTGTTCCCATATCCATACGAATTATTTTTTCTTCACTCATCTTATATCCACCAATACTATACCTAGATTATCTTTATTTTGTTTTTTTGACTCTATGTATTCTGTCCACACCACATCAACCACCTCTCCACGACTGCTAGAAGCATGCCGCAACACATCATTTGGCAGAACAAAACCCATATGAACAATTGCCAAATCTGTTCCTATCTTATCACGAATTTTTGAATTGTCAGCAACGAATAACACAATCATTGGTCGCGTCACAACAATATTATTAACATATTTATATGGAATATACTCTAAATCTATTACTTCTGGCTGAAACTCAGCACTAATTCCATGGACTTTTTTCAACCATGCCTGTTTATCAATAATCACGCGCCGAATTTGTGTTGGCGCAAATTTTGCGCTAATATTCTGAACATATTTTATATTATTGTTCAACCAGTCCGACTCGATAAAATGATTTCTTTTCAAGAAATCAACTTCCCCATTTTCATATCTAATCTGATTCAACTTATCAACATTACCATCTGCAACCACGGTTTCAACAAAAGTCGTACAATCGAACGCATCAAATCTAATCAGCGGATCATTATCGTACCCATCTCCTTCACCCAATGGCGATTCCAGATAGGGCACTCCAACAAATTCAGCACCTGGTGACACAGATTGTACAGCCGCACACCCCAACAACAACAGAAAAGCAACCAGCCTGTACATTATAAATTTGGCTTTAATTTTATTCCCGTATGACATAACGAAGCTGCATCTCTAACCGCCATTTCACCACTATCCGGCAAGGTTGCGATTTTATCAACACACCCAACTAACAAATCAACATTTTCAGATTCGCCCATCATAATTTGCGCCGCTGAGATACGACGTTCCAACGTCGCTGCCCGCCAATTCTTTAACGTTCCTGTTTCCAAAGCATCACTGCGCTGCGCAAAAAAGAACACAACAATTGCTAAAATCAAACCTGCAATACCTACAAATATTTTAAAATATTTTTTTGTAAAATTCATTTCCTTCTCCCTTTTTTACAAGTTCCCATTGCTATTTTAAAATAGTTTGACGATATACGCTGCGCATTGCGCAACAATTGTGCCTGCGATTTTTTTTGTACCGGACGATACAACACAGGCGCATCAACAATAATTTTATTGCCTTCTGTTGTCCATAGCAGATTTTTTAAACCAGCGCCCCCACAAACATTAATATCCTGGGCATAAACACGATATATTGTTGTCCACAAAATATTTCCTAAGCCATTATGTGATGCCTCTAACATCGCCTTGGCAAATTCTTTATTTGCACAGATATACACCTGTTCACCTGCATCACACCATTGATCACCACGAACCACAACATGATTTTCATTTCCCAACATATATCCAACAATATTTGAAATTTTCATTACACAAAAACCTATTAGTTATTCACATTTTACCAGCCATACATCATAATCAGGATGCTGCAATGGATTTTTTCCAGGCTCGTTACGCGACATCCACCCACCAAAAACAGACCCTTTATCACGTTCTGATATTTCAAAAAAAGCAAAATAATCTTCCGCCTGGAAAGGATCCGTCTGTTTACAAGACCGCACATTAATGTACATTTTTTCAAACTGCAACTCTTGATTCACTGGAATTTTTATTTCCTGAACCTTACCCGCATCCTTGTTCATAACACGCACAACCGCCACGGTACGATTAACGTAAGCGTCCGCGCTAAATGCAAACAGGATACACAGTAAAAATAAAAATATCTTTTTCACGCTCTTATAATACTAATCACGTACAGCAATGTCAAATCCATAAAGGTATTTTTATACACATATTGACAAACGCGTTTTATGTATTATAATCATCCCATGCGCGATAACGAACAAATATTTTTAAAACAACATAACCCCAGTATGGCAGAAAAAGATTATCTGGAATGTATTATTTTGGACACATTGTTCAAAGACCCATTCTTTACCAAAAATTTTGTTTTTGCTGGTGGGGGGTCAATAACAAAAGCTTACTCTTTCAGTCCACGCATTGGTCAAGACCTAGATTTGGCATACACCGCTTTTCAAGAACTGCCAGACATTCATTCAAAAAAACAACTAAACACATTTCGTCGTAAATTCAAAGCATTCGTCTTCGACACAATAACACCACAAATAAATAATATAATAAATCAACACAAACAATTTAACGTCATTACCGATCGCGAACAACGGGCATTACAAAATCAAGAACAATGGCTGTCTTCACCAACAATTCATATATTTTATCAATCAAAGTTTAACAGGACTCCAGAAGACATCCGTATAGAAATCATACCACGAAAGTACTTGTCCAAAGATATTTCCTTGCGCTCTGTCGTGCCATATTCTATTCCTACAGCAAGAATAGGACAAATACCAACAATCGCATACCAACAAACATTTTGGGACAAGATTTTTGCATTACATTCAAATGCAATATCCACCAAGCCCCATACCAAATCCTTTTATTCACGGCATTACTTCGATGTAGCGACCTTGGCAGAACGCATTAAACTAGCAGAAACAGCCCCAATGTTTTCAAATATCGTTCAATACCAAGCACGATACACAACAAAAAACATTGGAACAAACCTATCCCCGCAAGACGTTATTTTGATTCCATCTGATTCTGTTTTATATGAATTAGAATCTGATTATAAGCAACTATCAGAACAAACATTCTGTGACAAGCCCACGTCATGGAATACAATCATAACGCGACTTGAAACATTAAACCAAGATTTAAAAAGAATTCAAAATCAAAGGTGAATAAAATGGCTATATTCGTATATTCAGATCCTCATTTTGATTCAGAATCCATCATAAAAAATGGCAAACGCCCATTTAATGACGTTGCAGAAATGAACGCAAAACTAATTGAAAATTATAATTCTGTAATTAACAAACAAGATATTTGTTACTGGCTGGGCGACATCATGTACGCCGCAACCCCAGAAAAAGTCAGACGAATTTTACAACAAATGCGTGGTCGCAAATATCTGATTCTGGGCAATCATGATCGTGGTCATTCAGAACATTGGTGGCTATCATGTGGTTTTGACAAAGTATTTACCCACCCAATCTATGATGCCGAAAAATTTATTTTATTATCACACGAACCATTACCAGAGTTTGGAAATCTACCAAACATTGCGAATATTCATGGGCATTTGCACATACAAGATTACGATTTTGAAAATCACGAACACTGTATAAATGTTAGCGTAGAAAAAACAAACTACAAACCAATACCTTTAATCAACCCATTTATTACAATCACTCGCAAATACTCGCGATAAAATAAAAACCGCCATTTGGCGGTTTTATTTAACAAATACTCATTATTTGTTTGCTGCTTTTTCTGCAGATGCTGCAGACAAGTCTTCCACAATACGTGCTTTCTTACCAGACAGACCACGCAAAAAGAACAGTTTTGCACGACGAACCTTACCAATGCGGATTTTTTCAATCTTTTCAATGGCTGGGCTGTACAGTGGGAACTTGCGTTCCACGCCAACACCATAAGATTCACGACGTACTGTAAAGGATGCATTATTCCCATTACCGCCATCACGTGCGATAACAACACCTTCAAACACCTGGATACGGAATTTATCACCGTCTTTAATTTTAACGTGAACCTTCAATGTATCCCCAGCCTTGAAGTTTGGGATTTTTTTGTCGCCCTGCAATTTTGCAACCTGGGCAGCTTCGATTTTTTTAATAATGCTCATTTTACTTTTCCTTTATTAAATCCGGTCGACGTTCTTTAGTTATATCAACCGATTGTTGTTTCCGCCACCGTTCGATATTGCCGTGGTGACCGGACAGCAGGACTTCTGGGACGCTTCGTCCACGCCATACTGACGGACGGGTGTATAACGGCCATTCTAACCCGCCGATTTCGAAACTTTCGTTTTCAGTGGTATCTTTACCACCGTGAACCACATTATCCATCACACGAACGCAACTGTCAATAAAAACTTGTGCAGCAATCTCGCCCCCAGACAGTATATAATCACCAATAGAAAGCTCCATTATATCGTATTCTTCGATAATTCGTTCATCAATACCTTCATATCTACCACACAACAAAGTGTATATTGCGTTTGAATCAGCCGTAAATCCACGTACCATTTTTTGATTCAACGTTGGACCACGCGGCGAAAAATATATGATTTTACCACGTTTTTTTACAGAATCGATTGCATCACCCAGTGCATCTGGTCGCATAACCATCCCAGCGCCACCACCAAATTGCGTATCATCAACACTGCCATAATTATTGACGGCAAAATCGCGAATATTAACCGTATTATATGACCAGATTCCACGTTCCAACGCACGACCAACAACCCCACCAGATAGGGTGCCAGGGAACATTTCCGGGAAAATGGTCAATATATTAAAGTGCATTTTACTTAACTTTTAACGCAAAGGTTGCTTTACGCCCTGCGAACGCATACACATATCGCAAATCTTTTTTGCACGATTGTACAAATCTTCTGAGTTTTTAGCCAACTCTTCCGGTTCACCCATTACACGTAACGTTACCGCTTTCGTACCCGGAACCATTACCACACGTGCTTTATCCGGATTATTTGCCAAGAATTTACGCAACGAACATTTTTTACCCATATTCGGACATGCGACGACAACCATATACTGCGATGCCGCAATACTATAACCATTATCTTTAACTTGTTTTTCTGTAATTTCCATATTTTTACCTTATATTAATTTTACGATTACTTATATCAACATCGGCACCAATAAAAGATACCATATCACCAGTGTCCAATTCGATAATATCACCTGCACCATAGTTTTGGAAACAAGACACTGTTCCTAACTTTATGCCATCGCGCACGACATCAAAACCGATTAAATCCGCCTGATAATATTCGTCAGAATCTAAATCGGGCAGGGTGTTGCGTGAAATGTATAACTCTGTGCCACGCAGTGTTTCGGCCATGTTGCGGTCGTTAATGCCATCTATGCGCGCAATTATTACATTTGTATTTGGCAGGGCGCGCACAAATTTAAAATCTTCAGATTTGAATTTATCGCTGATTATAATCAGACCTTTAAAGTCACCGGGCGTATCGGTGAATGTTTGAACACGCACTTCACCACGAATCCCCTGGGGAGCAACAATTTTACCGACCAAGATTTTATCGTTATTTTGCATTTTGTTTTAATTGTTTTACTATATTTTCATAGCGCAGACGGCGAATGCAGTCGTAATTCGGGGCCAATGGGCATTTATGGAACATGTTGGCGTTGGTCAAAAATGTCTTGTTTACATGGTTTGCAGCATCATATTCGATCATTCCTTTATAATTCAAAAAAACCAGGTGTTTTTGACGACAATATGCACCATCATGTGGACAGTCGATATTGCTGTTTGCCTCTTCAGCCCAATGTAAACAGATTGTTTCTTTTAGTTGTTTTTCGATTGGGGATTTGCCATTGCATATAATGGTGTCTGGATTTATAATTTTCATTATTTTTGCCTTGTTATTTTTTCGCGATATGCCAATAATCTGGCGCAGTTGTTGGGATAGCACGGGCATTTACATTTGTCGCCGGTCAAAAAGTATGTTGGTTTGTTATAGGCCAGTGCGCTTTCCATTTGGCGATAAAATTCTTCTACCTGATTGATTTGTGTGCATTCCAGGTTTGATTCAAATGGACAATATTGCTTTGGCTTTTCTTGACTTTTGATAAAGCAATAGCGTTGATAGCGTTCACATTCTGTCTTGTTTTCCAGTGGACATTTATCAAACATGTCACCAGATGTACAAAACACTTTGTTTAATTTGTTTTGTGCAGCGTATTCAACAGCATCGCGCCATTGGTTAAATTTTTCTGCTTTTTTTTGACAAAAATCACCGTCATATTTGCATTTTGTTGGCATAATCGTTCTGCTTATTTTGTTTTTTGTTGTTCCAATTGTTTCATCTTATCCAAATAGCGTTTGCACTTTTCAGGATCGCATCGACATTCAGTTGTATGCAAAAACAACTGTTCCACATACTGGCCTGATGCATCCAGTGCCTGACGATTTGCCTCTTTGATACTATAACCTGTATCGCAGACAATATAATCTGTATATGGACAATCATGTAATTTTATTGTTGGCATATTTTACCCTTTAGATAAACTTGCCCGGGTTGCCCCGGGCATATGGAACAAAAATTATTCTGCAACCGCTTCTGTTGACACTTCTTCTGCAGGCACTTCTGCCGCCGCCTTTGCCGCTTCTTCAGCTGCAGCTTTTTCAGCAGCAATCTTAGCTAATTTTTCAGCCTTATCTTTAATTTTCATCTGCGTTTTTTCAGACTGCAAATGTTTTTTTGTTTGAACAGGAATCGCTTTTGCTTTTACCAATCCTGCCTTTGCCAAGAATTTATAAACGCGATCAGATGGCTGGGCACCTTTAGCCAACCAAGCTTTCAGTTCATCCATTTTCAATATAACACGCTTATCACTATCTTTGGCCTGCATTGGATCATATTTACCAACAACTTCCAAAACATTCCCAGAATTACGCGCATTACGAGAATCTGTAACGACGATATGATAATATGGACGTTTTTTTGCGCCGAAACGTGCCAAACGAATAACAGTTGCCATTTTTCTTGCTCCTTAGATTTAAATTAAACTGTTTTAACCACAAAGAAAACCGCCATCAAGGACGAAAACTCGCCGGATGATGTACCACACGCATACTGCGAACTGGCGTTATTATAATGGCAATCTTTGGGATTTGCGCACACATTATGTACAAAAAATAACAGAATGTCAAATATTTATTAATTTTTTGGTTTTGTTCTGGACTTTTATTTAGATTTTTTATAGAATGCACATCACTGCGGGCGTGGTATAATGGTAGCACGTCAGCTTCCCAAGCTGAAGACGAGGGTTCGATTCCCTTCGCCCGCACCAAAAATACAGCCGACCCTTGTGGTCGGATTTATTTTTGGCGATGCGGCGTTGGAAGAGAACCCGACCAAGAGGGTTCGGGACGAAGCGCAGCATAGTGAAAGGGGCCCATGGAGTGAAAACGAACATGGGAATACACATTCCCTTCGCCCGCACAATCCGCTGTTGCTGATTGGTTTTGTATCTTTATTTCGTTTTGTGTAAACGGTTATATCGGCGTTGCGCTTCTAAATTTTGAATAGCCTGGTTGTATTTTTTTAGTGATTTTTGCAATCTTTTGTCCTTGTAAACCGATGGTATAGACACGCCTATGACCATATGTTCTTGCTGATGTTGAGGGCAGTAATAATATCTTTCGCAAATATAATCCAGGGCATTGTTTCTGACAAATTCTGTAATTTGTGTTGCGTAATGTGCAGAATCGCGTTGTGCCTGTTGCACTTGTTG
This sequence comes from Candidatus Enterousia sp., assembly GCA_045530935.1. GTDB lineage: Bacteria > Pseudomonadota > Alphaproteobacteria > Rs-D84 > Rs-D84 > Enterousia. The sequence continues at coordinate 24,454 of JAZSDC010000001.1, forward strand.
GGGATTTGTAGTGATGTTTTTGATATCAATTTTATTGGCTGATTCTATTGCGTTACGATGTGTCCAATTTAAAATACTGTCGGAAACCTCTTGGGTCAATCTTTTATGTTCTGCGCTGGTAAGAAAATATTCACTGGTAAGAAAATCTTCTTTTTCCTTGTCATCTTTAAAATGTACATAATATAAGTACAAAGGTAAACATAATAGGTGTAGACAAATAATAATTGCTACTATAAGAATTATTTTGTTAATGTTATCGTGGTCGCCACCACCGCCGGGTGTTGTGCCGCTATTTCTAGCGGAAGTATGAGCAGCTAAAAATCCTCCACCAAGTGGTGTCATCATGATATTCTCCTTTTTAATTATTTTCCAGAAACAGGGATTTGTAATTTTTGTTTTGGATAGATTAAGTCTGGATTTTCAATATTGTTGCGTTCGGCAATAATACTGAACAATATACCGCGGCGCATAAAGTTGCGCGCAATAATCCACAGGCAATCACCACGGCGTACGGTGTAATACGTATCATCATTGCCGGTCATTTCTGGCATAACAAATTTATGAGACACAACTGCGACCGCATGCCCATCGCCATCATGCAAACGCACTGTCATTTCATATTCTTTACCCGCTTTTAATTCTCCGACATTTGCCCCCAAACCAAAATGCTTGTGATCAGAAACACGTGCCATCCCAATATATTTGCCATCCAGACTTAACGATACGCGCAAACGTGGCAAACCGTCGCCTGAAACAATAATGCGCCCTGTGTCCAAATAATCAATCTTGGTAACAGACAAATCGCCATCCGCCAAGAAAGCAGGCGCCTGCAACAATGTACTGCCATCTTTTGTCATCAACAAAGACACAGAATTTGCATACCCGCGCTCTGACACATATAAAAACACACGTTCCGAAGATTTTACTTCTGGATCTGTTCCCAACAATGCAACCGTATAATTTCCAGGCGCCCATTCCGCAGCACTTGTATAAACAAATTCCCCACGGAAATCAGTACGTTCTGTTGCGATTATTTTATTATTTACCATTACTGATATATTTTGATTTGGTTTCCAACGTCCAGCAATTACGACATTCCCATTTTTTTCGATACGAACGATATCAAATTCTGGGATATTTATTTCTTTTACTTTCTGTACTACAGGCTCTGGCACATTAGGCACCAAAACAACACGCGAAGGCACAGGCTGGCGCAAGAACACGACCCAGGCGGCAATCAAGATAACAATAAATGCGCACAAGATTGGGAACCAGTACGACTTTAATCCAGACTTTTTCTTATTTTGTTCATTGGATATTACCTCGACTTTTTTCTCGGCAGGGCGCGCAAACAAATTCAGTTTCTTTAAAAAACCACGCGTATATTCACGGCGATTTTCCAACCAATTGTTTTGTTGTGCAATTGCATCATTAATTAAATCTTCTGTTGAACGTTTGGTTTGCCCCATATTATTTTTGCCATTCGTTTTTGACATCTTCCACAACTCCTAAGAAACAATACATTTAGTTTATACCTGGACAAATTAAAGCAAATTATATTTCTTTGTCAATTTATTTATGGTATAATTTAACGACTAATACAGGCAAAGGTAAGAATTATGAAAAAAATAGGCATAATGACAACAGGCGGCGACTGCAGTGGTTTAAACACTGTTATTCAGCGTCTGCTACACGGTTCCACATTACGTGGCTGGCGTGTTTTTGGAATTTTAGATGGCACAGACGGTCTAACGGTTTCACCACCGGCTGTAATTGAATTAAATGACATGCTGTTACCGATTGAAAACGCACGCCTATCGGGCAGTTTTTTGCATAATGGTCGCGCCCATGCCTTAAACTTTGAAACCGCCGCCGAAGCAGGGCGCCTTAAAACATTTAACAAACGATTACAAGAATCCATAAACGCGCTAAATCTGGATGCGATGGTGTTAATTGGTGGCAATGGCAGTTTATCTCTTGCCTGGGCGAACAGGGCGATATATCGCGATTTACAATTGGTTTGCATACCAAAAACGATTGACATGGACATGCCATTAACAAGTCGCACAATTGGATTTGACACCGCGGTCCAACAGCTAACATCTTTTTGTGACCAATTAATGTTAACCGCGCGCAGTCATCATCGCTGGTTCATAGTCCAGGCAATGGGTCGTGATTGCGGCCAACTGGCATTACACGCAGGCGTTGCGGTTGGCGCATCTGCGATACTAATTCCCGAGATAAAATTTAATACCGACGCACTGATTGAACACATAAAACAATCTACGAATGATTATGGGATTATCATTGTATCCGAAGGCATTTCATTACGTGGTCATTCTGGGAAACCTGCCAGTATAATATCTCGCAAACTAACGGCGGCAGGCATTGTTAATCGCACTGCATTTCCAGAACACACGATGCGTTCTGGCGACACAATTGCATCTGATCGCATTTTGGCCACACGTTTTGCGGACTGTGCACTTCAGGCGATTGAAAACGGCGAAACTTATGTAATGACTGCGCTGGATTGTGATAACGTTCACACTGTTGCCTTATCTGATTTTGTTAAATCAGGCGAATGCGTTTCTGATCCAAAGATACCAGAATTAAAAACATCAAACGCATATGTATCCCCTGACGAGCCATTAATATCAGTTGCCGCGAACATGGGCATTTATATTGGGGAACAGAAATAAACGCAATATACAATAACAAAAATACACCTTGCCAGATTAAGCATATTCGGCAAGGTTTTTTTATTTACACAAATTCAAAATAGGGCGGGAACAGGGTCCCCAAACCGTGCGCAACGCGCACCCACCGTCATACCCACGCAGGTAGGTATCCATTGCCCCGCAGGGACCACCACTAACCACTTACACTAGCAACTTATCACTAAAAAAACCCGCCACATGGGCGGGATTTTCCTTCCTTGATTTGCCGAACTATTGGTTATCATTCACCACAGAATATTTAGTATTATTGTACTTCACCTTCAGTGGGCCCGATAACGTTGTACTCATATTACCATAGAACATATTATCCCCAACTTTCAGGTGCAACAGTGGTGATACACCTGTACGCTTTTCACTGCGCAGATAGATTACATTGTTACCTGCATGCAGTTTACGCCCACAGTCGCCAGCCTCGTTCGCGCACAACCCCGCGCCACATGTCACCAGACCTGTTTCGCACGCCGTACGGGTCAGGCTGTCAGCCCCCGACCAGTATCCAGATTCTACAGGCATACACAAATTATTAACAACTGTTGAATAATTCATGTACCACATTTCATCAAGATCGGCGCTTGGTACAACCGGTGAATAATACCCTGCGTCACACTTTGTGCGCGCCCCATGCGTCCAACAATTAGTGCCACTAGTCAGTGTTCCATAATCGTCACCAGAGTGCAAATAACAACTAAAATACGTTGTTTCGCCGTTTTTTACTGTATCTTCAAATCTGGCATAGCATTTTGAACGCGCTTTTTTGTTTGACCCATACGACACGACCTTATCCGCATACTTTGTTGCCGTTGGACATGCTTCACATGCACTCATACCTTCCTGGTCTGCATATGTCGCGCCTGTACAGCTCAAACAATCCAAAGCATTACCATAATTTACTGTTCTTGCAGGACCATATTTACCAGTTGGACACAACACACTAGCGCTGGCCTTGGCTGCAACAGATGCCCCACTAATACTGTTGGTCTTACAATCTGCCGCTTCGTCCGAACCTGCAGCACTGTTTGGATAGAATCCATTAGTATCCGCGATATCCGAACATTTTGCTGCCGCACTTACACCCGCCACGCAATAGCTGTTTGCCGGACACTGCGTACTACCGCCCGTTGTTGGGTGTGTATCAGATGCTGTTCCGCCATAATACACCTTGACCGAACCTGGGCAATAGTTGCCTTTCTCACATGTTGTCTGACCCGCACCCGCTGTTTTAACAAAGTTCTTGGCCGTTGTGTTCAGATAACAGTTGTTTACCGTTGTCGTACCCGCATCAGACAATGTATATTTACTGTTTGTACCGCTGGCACATGTTGAACATGCATTGCTGTCCTTATAATAGTTTGCCGAACAGCCCGCTGTTGCCTTAATCGTGCACAAATTAGTCATCTTGTTATCCGTACCCCAAACCGGTGTTTCCCAACCTGTTGATGCCACACCCGTCGCGTTAGAGCAGGTTGCCGTACACGATGTCGCACCATCTTCACTGTTTGTCTTGCCACCTGCACATGCCTTACATGCGCTTTGACCCGTTGTGTCGGTATACGAACCAATTACGCACTTGGTCTGTGTTGTTGCGCCATCTGGACTGTATGAACCTGCATCCGTCGCACCACAAACTTGCCCCTTCATACAATCTACACCTTTACAAGATGCATATTTTGCTGCAGTAATCCATTTTGCATGATTCTCAATAACAGAATAATATCCACCCACACACGCCGTTGGCGCATATACCTGACAACTGCTGTTTGTGCCACCATACGTGCCATCTGTTGCGTTGTAATAACACATTGTTCTGTATGTTGCAGTATCATCACTGTCAGAGAAGTACGCATAGCACCCACCAATTTTGTTATGGATATTATTTGACCACCAGCCACCGTATGTTGTTACGCGATTTGCCAAATCACCAGTTGCCGCTGGACATTCCGAACATGATGCCGCCCCAGCATTTGAATACAACAGACGCCCATTAGAACCTGTTCCAGTTGAACAGCTGCCACAAGAATTGCCAGACAAACATGTACCCGTTTCCGATGTACCGCCCCCACTGGAATAGTATCCCGCCATCACATCGCCGGTCACATCCGATGTTGCTGTCTGGGCAACATCCGATGCACCTGTGCAATACTTACCAGCTGCACAAACCTTGCATCCTTGACCAGCACTTGGAACATAGTATCCAGGATCACAACTAATCTTACAATCCGCTGCCGCATCGTGATCTGTTTGTGTTGTTGTATTCGGCGTCGTATAACCAGAATTACAGCTTTTTACATTTGTTCCAGATTTTGAGCCCGCCGCAACACTGTGCCCAGATGTGTACCATGTTGTGCCACTTGGTGTTGTGCATGTTGCGTTCGCACTTGCAACCTGGGTTCCCGCCGGACAGCTAATAGTGCAATCCGTGCGTGCATCGTGATTGGCCGCCGTTGTGCCGCTGATGCTATAGCTGCTTGGGCAACTATACACTGTACCCACCGCCCATCCTGATGTTATATCAGTTGCGGTTGGCGATAACGAACCATAGTTTACCAATGCCGTGCCTGTCTTATACTTACCACCTGACAGTACTGCACATGCCTTGTT
>JAZSDC010000003.1:0-2063 GCA_045530935.1 Candidatus Enterousia sp.
GCTGACGACGTTGTTCAGCTTCGTGCTGTTCTTCCTCGCGTTGGCGCTGCGCCTCGGCTTCGGCCTTCGCTATCTGGCTCGGATGACCTTCTTTTTCTGTATAGCCTATACCTCCCCATAACGGATATTCGCATCTTTTAGACATTCGTAAATATGATACGTCAACCCAACATTTTTCTAAATCACAATCATTCGATACACTTATCTTTCCAGGGGCTACATCCATCCCTGTCTCTTCCCTAATCTTTGCCTGAAACTCTTCTACACATTTTTCTTGATCACGCTGTAATTCCGCAATCGCTTCAGGCGTCAACCCCTGGGTCTCAGACGCGCCAATCGCTGATACATACGCCTGCGCCGTTTCAGACCAACCCTGACGCTTGCCTGCTAAAACCTCCATCGTCAGTGGTTCAATCGCATAATTCCCAACAGGAATATCACGACGGAAATCTCCACCAAAACTGGATTTATCTTTTAATGACAACATGCCTCCAGAATATTCAAAATATTCTGTCGAACCAGATTCTTGTTTACATAATTTCTGCCCATTTACATCACCAAATGCACACACAAACTTATCGCGTTTGGTAAATACCGCTGGTTGCGATTGAACCTTTGCTCGATCTGGCGCAGACAAATAATCTAAATCTGCAGGTATCTTTATATTGGCAACATAATATTTTTCATCAGATGTCTGGGCCAACTTTGCTCCATCGGGTTTAATTTTTTCCATGTCTTCTAAATATGCACTCATTGTTGCATTAACACGCTCGGCATATTCATTTTGCACAGTAAACAAACTTTCAAAAAAACGTGTACAAATATCTTCTTGTTCGCGTATGTTTTCAATATGTGACACAGATGCCAGACATGCCTGTGCAATTAAATTTGCCGGCAAACCTGATTGCGAATCCATATCAAAATGCGACAAGAAAACCTCTTTGTCCATCTGTGAAAATTGCGTATTACCTAAAACATCACGCATTACCTGAAACGATACTTCTTCCAATGGCATCGGCGCTGCAGGCGCAGATGCAATCGCACCAAAACCAAATGGTGCCAACACAGAAACTATCCCAAATACAGATGTTATAAAACTTCTTTTCATTATCTCAGCGCCTCCTCGCATTGATCTGCAACCGTTGCTGCACGTTTAATCGCCTTTATCTGCAACGCATTAAATACTGTCGCCGCACCTGATGCAATTGTTGTGCCCCCCGCCATCATATTTGCAACTGTATTATATGTCTTTTCTTTCTTTTCATCACCTATGCGTACCATTTCTGTATTGGCTGCAGCACTGGCCACAGTACCTGCCATACCAGTCAACGCACCAACACCACTAGACATGGTTGCGCCCGTTGCCTTGGAATTAATGTCGCTTAATTTAACAGTTGACCATTCTTCACACGCACGTACGATTTCTTCGGCGCGTTTCAAATCTGCATCCGCTGCACCAGACATACGTGCCTGCATACGAACATTAGACAAAACCTTAACAGATGCCAAACAGGCATTAACCTGATCTTTTAAATCACCTTTGACCTTGTTATCTTGGGCAATCAATACACCTGCTATATTTGTAACCGCAGATGTCGCCAAACCAGCTGTACGGATATGACCCAATGTCTTTGATTTCGCAACCATCTTTTCTAAATCTGGTCCTTGGATTGTATTTTCTGTACCAGTCAGGATGCTCAACTGATTCTTCCAGAATTCCAACGTACTGGTTGACAAACCCAGAATCGCCTTATTCTCTTCTGCTTTTGCTTTTTCTCTTAACTTTTTTTCTAATTCAGATATTTCTTTATCAACATTTTCCTTGGCGATACCGGTTCCCAACGCAACGCCACCGGCAATCGTTCCAACACCAGTTACCGCAGTATTGATACCCGCCATTTTCTTTAAATCCGACAGTTCTGATGATATACCTGCACAATTTGTGCGCACATTTTCAATCGCAACTTTTAAATCAGTCGCTGCATGCGCCGTCCCAACCAAACCCAACAGCGCAACCATAAAGCCAACACGCATTACATTCTCCCTTGTTTATCACAATCAAA
>JAZSDC010000014.1:0-1701 GCA_045530935.1 Candidatus Enterousia sp.
TTTTTCATCCATTTTTTTGCTACGTATTTGCTACCGCAGGTATGAAATTTTAGTTTTTGCTACCGATTTTTATTTAAGTATAATAAATTTAAAATCCGCTGTAAAGCCCAGAATACTAAGCAAAATTCAACGTTGACAAACATTATTCAACACTCGTTTGGGCGGTTTGTAATCAGTAGGTCGTTGGTTCAAGTCCGACAACCGGCACCAGAATTAAAACGCACCATTTGGTGCGTTTTTTTCGTTGGGTTTCTTTGCCCTGTTGGTTTTTGTATCGGGTGGCGAAGTCGCACGGGGCGGGTGGGTTTTATTTTTACTGGTGCGTGTGATTTCAACCCAATCCCCCCCATGCACCCCAAACCACCAAAAACTGTGATGCAAACTGTGATGCGGTGTGCTATCTGTGTAAAAATAACTTGATTTATTTTTGTGTCATTTTAACCTGAAAAAAGGTACGTAAAATGTTGATTGTAAAAAATCTTGAAAAGTCTTTTGATAGTAATGTAATTTTCAAAAACTTGAATTTTTCTGTTCAGGACGGTGAAAAAGTCGCTGTTGTTGGGTTAAATGGTGCCGGAAAATCCACATTGTTTAGAATTTTATTAAATCAAATTGATTACGACAGTGGCGAATTCTATATGGGCAAAAGTCCACGAGTTGGCTGGATGCCACAAACGATAGACGAATTGAATCTGCCGGATGATGTTATTGTTTATGATTTCTTGCGTTCGGGGCGACCTTTGGCTGAAATAGAACGACGTATGACGGAAATATACACCAAAATGGCCGAAGGTGATGATTCAGAAGAATTGTTACAGCAATTGGGGGTGTGTCAATCTGAATTTGAATACTGGGATGGATATACTGCGGAATCTGAATTAGAAACTATGATAGACCAGATGGGCATTGATCGTCAGAATCTGAACAAAAAGCTAGGCGAATTATCCGGTGGTCAAAAATCCAAGATTTCATTTATCCGCACACTATATTCACGCCCAAATGTCTTATTTTTAGACGAACCGACAAACCACCTGGATGCGGCCAGTCGTGAATGGATGACAGATTATCTGGTTGCAACAGACGCGTCGGTAATATTTATATCGCACGATGAAGAATTCATAGACAAGGTCGCGAATAAGACTCTGTATTTAGATGCTATGATGCATACCGGGACATTATATGGGTTTGGGTACAAACGTTTCTTGCGCACATTGGCGGAAACAAACGAGAGTTTGGAACGGCAATTACAAAAGCAAATGCGTGAAATAAATCGTATCCAGGCATTCATTGACAGTCAACGTGGCAAATCGGGTAAGGCAAAAAGACAGGCGCAAAGTCGTGAAAAAATGTTAGATAAAATGCGTCAAAATTTGGTGGTTGCCCCCATAGAAAAGAAAGATATTGATTTGGAGCTAAGTCCAAATCGTGAAGCGGATATTTTGCCAATTACGGTGGAAAATTTAAACTTTTCATATGTTGCGAACAAAAAGGTAATTAAGAATCTTACATTTTCATTAAATCGTGGTGAAAAGTTTTTAATTGTTGGTGAAAATGGCGCAGGAAAATCGACACTGTTAAAGTTGTTGTATAAAATATTAAAACCAGATTCTGGCATTATACGTATTGGTAAAAAAACAGATTTGGGATACTATGCCCAGGAATATGAAACATTGAATCCGCAAATAACAATTTTAGAAAACG
>JAZSDC010000027.1:0-1571 GCA_045530935.1 Candidatus Enterousia sp.
TTGAACGATACCGTCGCATTGTTCGGTGGAATCACGACCATTATTTGCTCCTTGTCGTCCTTTTAGTTTTGCGTATATGTTGGCCAGTGTGTCTGCGGCCTGAACCCAATCCCTGGTTCGCATAGATGTGTATTCTTTGATCGACATATTTTCTTCCTTTGGTAAAAAAACACCCGCGATTGCGGGCAATAAAAAAAGACGACCAAATGTCGTCCGCTGAATATGCGTATTATATCATAAAACGCACAAAAATTCAATAAAAAACGCCCCAGATGGGACGTTTTATAATGGGGCCCCGAATTTGACACACCTCGAACCGAAAATGTGCAACAAGTGCTAGACTTGACAGAACTTTTGAACAAGATAGCGAAACAAACATCGCTTGAATTGTGATTGATTTTTTTGTGATTTTGTGGTATAATAGCGATGTGTGAGCATAAGTGGATTCATCCACTTTTTTTATTTTCCCAGACACATATGTCTGGGTCTTTTTTTATAAACAAAGGAATATTATATGAAAAAATCAAATATTATTATTTCTGATATAACCTGTATGAAAGAAAAATATTGTATTGCCGGTTTTGATACTTATGAAAATCGTATGAAAAGATTGATGATTGATGGTTGCTATTGGGATAAAGACCAGATTCCAAAAAATTATTGTCAAATAATAGTTGAAAACGAGCCGTATGAAGAACCACGCGATTATCCGCACAGAACAGAAGATGTGAACATAAATTATAATTCAATCAATGTTATTAAAAACTTTGAGCCAGGCAAAGAATTAGCCGATTGCTTAAAAGATAGCGTATCAAAAGATGTTCAATCTATCTTTAAACATCGTGTAAAGGAAAACTCTTATGTTCTGCAAAATACGAAATGCCCATCATTGGGTGCAATTGTGATTTCCGCACATGACATACACTTCTTTACAGAAGATGGCAAATTGCGTGTCAGCATAACCGATTTTTCTAAACAAAAATATGATATGAAGGTCAGTTGCAAATACCTGAGAGATATTTTTGAAAGGAACAAAGATGTTGATATGTTGAATATCATGGTTGCCAAATCGCAATATGCACATTGCAGAATTGGGCTAGCCCGTAAATTCTTGATTCAGGAAAATCATTGCTATTTGATGCTTAATGGGCTATTCTTATATTGATATGACAAAGATATTCACGATTGGTTTCAGTGGTAAAAAGCCAGAAGTATTTCTGGAGGTTTTAGACGCTGCACGTATTCGTTGCGTATGGGATATTCGTCTGTGGCGGGTCAGCAAATATGTCCCATATTACAGCGGTGATAACCTGGCATCAGTTCTTGGTGAAAGATATGAGTATCATCCAGAATTTGCACCGACATTTGAAATGTTGACATCGTTCAAAGACAAACATATGACATGGTCAGATGCCGAGCCGATTTATCGCAAAACGATTGCAGAACGTGGGCCATTGGCAAACGTATCGCCAAGCGACCTGGACCGTATATGTTTGTTATGTACAGAAAAGACCGCAGATATGTGTCATCGACGTCTGGCCGCTGAATACATTGCCGATATAATTCCAAAC
>JAZSDC010000005.1:0-3835 GCA_045530935.1 Candidatus Enterousia sp.
AAAATTTGAATATCCGGTCAATACAAACAAAAATCAAGTTGCTGTATTTGACGGCAAGAAATTTACACTGTATGAAAATGACAAACCGATTATGTCCTGGGATGCGGTATCGGGTGCCAAGGGGTATCAAAGCCCAGAATACCAATATGTAAAAAAGAAAGGTACGATTCCAGAGGGCATATACGTTGCGAGACAACAAAGATTACAATTTATGTCACCCACAGATAAAGTAATAGGACTATCAAGGGTATTAGGAAAGGAATATGGTGGCGGATGGCCAGGTTCGTCTTATTCGTGGGGAAATTCGCGCGTCTGGTTGGAACCAGCAAAAGAAACCAATACATATAGGCGCGATAATTTTAGCATACATGGCGGATGGTGGCCTGGTTCTGCTGGTTGTATTGATATGACGGGGCAAATAAATGCTTTTACATCTTGGCTAAAAAGTACTGGAAAGGACCTGATTGTACATGTAAAATACTAGTAAAAGGGGTTATGTATGCAAAAATGGAAACGGGTCGCAATTATTATAAACTGTGTAAATGTGTTTTTGTTATTCGTAGCCCTTTACGATTACTATGAATTTTTTATCAAAGAATGTCGTGATGCGTTTCCGTTTAATTATTGTCCATGGGGCGGTGAATCTATGGGCTGGGCATGGCGTAGTGCAGATGTATATTTAACAAATCTGGTATCTTCTTGTGCCACGCTGTTGTTTTTTATTCCAGTATCATTGTATTTTTTGTATAAGAAAAACTATAAAGTATCTTTCTGGCTTGCGTTAAGTCCGACAATAATATCTTGGACTGATTCTTTGCTTAGCACCCTGCTATACCATTATGCAAAATTTTAGTCTGGCAAAAGAAACCAACACATATGGTCGTGATGATTTTAGCATTCATGGCGGATGGGTTCCAGGTTCGGCGGGATGTATTGATTGAACATCAAATATTGATAATTTTATTGCTTTATTTGATTATATGGGGAATGATTTAATTATAAGGGTGGAGTATTAGATATAAAAAAGTGTCCTGATATGCAAAATACAAAAACATTAGCAACATATGGGTTTATTTCTTTTGTCACTATGTTTGTATTCTATTTTGATTCAAACATGCTGTCTTCTTCAAAGTGGGACTCTTTGTTTTATGATTTATGCGAATATCAATGCTTGCGTTCTATTGATGTTGCGATTATGTGTATAAGTTTTTTGCTGGGTGTGTTTTTTATATACTTAACATGGAAAACATATAAATGGAAATGGGGTTGGATTTTATCATTAGCTTTTATTGTCGCGATTATAAGCTATATTGTTTTGTCTGCTGTTGTTGCAGCTATAAATTATATGATTTAATTTATAAAAAAAGAATACTGAACATGGGGACCGAAACATGAAAATACAAAAACACTCTTTGATGTATTATTTGGCTGTATTGTTGTCTGGGCTGTTTTATTTCTTTTTGGGCGACTTGGCTTATTTCGGGCGAATTGCCAAACACGAAGCGATATGGTGGAATATGTGCATACATCTAGATGGTCATAAAGCAGATGTTTGTATGGCGAATTATGACTTGTTATGTATTTACATAATTTTGGGTCTGTTAATGTGGTTGGGGTATAAACTTGTCCCTATTTATAAAAAGAAAATCTTTTTTATTCCGCTGTTGGGGGTATTGGCATGTTTAATATGTAATTTTCTGTATCATTTGATTTTAGCTGTGTTATATTTCTAGTTTAGAAACAATGGACATGATTTGATTATCAATATAAAATACCATTGATGAAAACAGCTAAATCAATTTTATGTATTTGGGGACAGGTATTGCTATTATGTTTATCTTTTATAGCAATACTGGTTCCAATCTCTGAATTACGATATGTTTTTACTATGGCCCATACCCATATATACTAGATGGCGAATGTTGTAAATATATTGAATTTATGGGCTTAGAAATACGCACTATATATTATGTGGCCTTGTTGGTAATATATACAATTGCACAATTGGTATTTGTGTGTTTTGGGATATATAAAGCCTTTATAAAAAAATACTTTGTTGCACTGACATATCTGTTTGCCCCTGTTGCGATGGAAATATTTATGAGTTTGCTGCACTTACTGATATATAGCTAAGCAAGACTTATCACTTGTTATTTTCAATCCATTCTGAAAGTTCGTTGATATTTCTGACTATTTCGTCATAGTCGCGCAGCAGTAAAGTTCGAAAGTCGTGCAGATAGCCCTGCCAAATCTGATTTTCCGTCCGTTTGGACGGATTTTTTATCTAAAATCCAAGGGGCTCGGGCAGTTCGAAATATAGAATTGATTTTTTGTGTGTTTTATGGTATAATGTTTGCACTCAGCGGACGACATTTGGTCGTCTTTTTTTATTACCCGCAACCGCGGGTGGTTTTTTATGGAGAAAAACAATGATAACACCAAAATTTTTACAAGAACTGATATCATCGCCTGAATACGGTGATAAAAACAGCGAAACATATAAACGCGCAACCAAGTATATGAACATCTTGTATCCCGGCACAGTACAATTTGATGCCACAGGGCGTATGATGCGCCCAGATTACGATATGACATTGGAGCAGTTTTATAATGCGCAACATGAAATAGAAACGGAGTTTGAGTCCCATAAAAGCGAGTCAGAAGCAGATGTCCTGGGCACATACGGTGATTACTTTGAAACAATTGGTTTTGAATTTAACATTGAAGAATACGTCGTTCCTGGCGAGCCGATACCGGTCAAAGTTTTAATGCCGGGCGGTCAGGTATCAAAGCGCAGTCTGGAAACCTTTGATTTGAATATTCCAGAATTTAAAATCGCACCCAAGATATGGATATGGCACAGCGAGCATGGCGAAAATACATGCGATGAATGTTCGGGGAACGATGGAACAGTCTATGAAAACAAAGAAGATATACCAGTTTGTCCCGTTCATCCAAACTGTCGCTGTTGGGTTGAAGAAATAGAGCTGGACAAAAACGGCAAGAAGACAGACAGCAAAGTTTACAAAGGTCAAAAGTCAGAAACACAAAAGGCAAGTGATATGAAAATGAGTGATAAAGGTATTGAGTGGTTAAAAGGGTTAGAAGGTTCGGTCAAGGTTAATGGGAAACACGTTATATACGATGATGTCACGGGCAAACCTGTACCTGCAGGAGTTTCATTGCCAGTTGGAGCAACAATTGGCTATGGGCATTTGGTAAAGCCGGGTGAAGATTTTAGTGCTGGTTTAACGGAACAACAGGCGACAAAACTGTTGCAGCAAGACCTGCAAGCAACCTATAACACAATAAATGAACAAATCTCTGCCGATGCTATATCAAATATGACACAAAGCCAATATGACGCATTGGTGTCGATGGTATTTAATATTGGGGCCGGGTCTGCTGCACCACAAAATAGAAATCGTGGGCTATACCAATCAACGGTTAGAAAATATTTGAATGACAATAAATATAAAAGCAATATTTACCCAAATTTAGAAGATGCGTGGCGTGCATTTAGGAATGAAGGAATCTTGGATGGGCGACGTGATGCAGAATGGCGGCTATACAATAATGCAGACTATAGTGGTTATTGATTTATCTGAATCAGTTGTTCCAGGTATTGTTTGGTGGCATCAAATTTTGATATCGCCGCATTTATCCCAATGATTGAACCGCACTGTGGATAACAAGAATCTGGGCGCTGAATATATGATGCTGCATCTGCTGCGCTGTCTATATATTGAATAAAATTGCCCCACATGCTTTCATGGTTTTGTTTATATTTTGCTGTTATTATTTCCGAGACAATTGTTTTATAACATTCCGTATG
>JAZSDC010000010.1:0-31378 GCA_045530935.1 Candidatus Enterousia sp.
AAAATTTGAATATCCGGTCAATACAAACAAAAATCAAGTTGCTGTATTTGACGGCAAGAAATTTACACTGTATGAAAATGACAAACCGATTATGTCCTGGGATGCGGTATCGGGTGCCAAGGGGTATCAAAGCCCAGAATATCAATATGTAAAAAAGAAAGGCACGATTCCCGAAGGCACATACGTTGCGAGACAATCGGGTTTGCAATTTTACAAGGATATAAGCTGGAGCGACAGACAACGGTCGGCCATAGGGCTGGGCACTTGGCCTGGCAGAACAGATTCATGGGGTGAATCAAGAGTGTGGCTGGAACCATCAAGAGGAAACAATGTATATGGACGTGATAATTTTTCTATTCATGGGGGCACAGAGCCTGGTTCTGCCGGTTGTATTGATATGACTGGGCAAATAGATAAATTTACACAATGGTTTAAAAACAATAGACACGATTTGATTATAAATGTAAAATATAAATAAACAAAGGTTGATTTCTGTTATGTGTAAGATAGGCAAAGCATTTTCTTATAGCTGTTCTGCAATCAGTTTTGGTGTCGTATTATTTTTGTTAACGGATTTGGCGTATTTTGGGCGCATTGCGAAATTAAACAGCTTTTGGCAATTTGCTTGTAATAACACCTCTGAAAACCGGCTACAGGTTTGTATGGCACATTATGATGTTTGTGCCATATTAATTTTTCTTTGTCTATTGACAATAACCGTATATTCATCAATCAAAGAATATGGCTGGAAAATCGTATTTTTGCCTTTTTGGGGATGCATACTGTATGTAATCTTATGTAGATTTTTTTTAAATTGGATTTAAATAAAACAAAGAAAAAGATTTTAGCCCGAGTGGCACAGTATCGGACAATAACACAACAAATGAAGACGCGATAACAATTTACCCGTAACCGGGCGTATATCATCGGGTGACGAAACAGAACGCGTGTTGAATAAAATCTTACGGCAAACATATCCATATAACAGAAACTTTGAACGCGCATAGCTAATACATAGACACACAATTATAAAACATGTCAAGCATACAGTATTAAAAACCAAATAAAGCCCCAAAAAACAAAGCAGCACAAAATAAAAAATAAAGAACACTTGAAATCCAACCGGCTATATCTTTGTGTTTTGGCGCTATATATCTTCCAACAAAATAGGTCGGAATAGACTGCACAAAAAACCAAATAAATATCGAGAAGATTGAAATCGCAGGCTCGTTACTAATAAAACCTAATATTGCAGCCAATAACAATGTAACAACATACCCCGTCAACAACACAGCCGGCGTCAATAAAAGCCAGCGCAAAACATCATAATTGTTATGCTTTTTGTTGTTTTTCATATTTTATCCCCCTTGGTTGTTATTAACATAGTGTATATTATATCATAAAAAAATACAACACTATTTACTATAACAGTATACTGTTGACGCAATGACTGGAAAAACATAAATAATACACTATATTATTTATGGTTTGGACACAAGGAGTTGTTGATGACGAAAAAACAGTCTGTTATTAAGGCGAAACAAAGTTTAATCGACAGACAGATGTTTGTGAAATACACACAGGCGCGCAAGCATGCGACTGTGTACGAATTCGCCCTGGACAAAGATAGTTTAGGCGAACTGGTTGTGTTGTTACAGCAATTCAACCGCATTTCTGAGACTGTACATACAATTCCAGGAATGAATATAAAAAATATGCTGCAAATACAGTACAGCAAATTGCCCAAACTAATACAATCCATGATTCAAATTTGGGGAATAAAAGAACTGATAAAACGATGCGAACACGCGATTAAAATCGATGCGCACAGACCACGCGACATTCCAATCTTAGACATTGTCGCAAGTCCAGATTTATATGACATCGAAGGCGACTTTTCAAGCTTTGATCCAAATTTAACAAAAAAGCAAATGCGACATAAAACAAATCAGCAAAAAAAAGAGTATATGAACGCTAATATACCGACATGCGAAGCAGTTACAGCCCAAATTACAAATGCAATGTTAAAGGTTTTGAATAAAAATATTGACGCACGCAAGGACCTGATAATAAAAGGTGACAGACTGACATACAGTTTATACTTTCATAAAATCACTGATGATATGATGAAAGAACTGGACCTGCATGGCACCACGCCTTGGGTAACATTTATAGATTCACAGGAAATCCTTACAAACGCACCAGAAAATTTACTGGGCTTATCTGGCGGAACAAAAGAACCATATATAGTAATAAACCTGAAAAATCTAAAAGAAAAGAACCGGCATGAACACGATGCGATATTACGTGGATTATTCGTATTCTTTGACGCATGTGAAACATTTGCACATGAATTTACACACTATATCGACAGACAATTTCCAAATCGCGGTGCACTGGGGGCACAGAAAGCAATTTTAAGCGACAAAATCTATGATGGCAACGCAACAGAACACGACAATAACCCGAACGAAAAAACACCATTGTTGGTCGGCACTGCAGTAAAACAGCAGTTGATAATAAATACATTTGCCCGACACAATTAATGGATATTACTTGACGCGCAATCTGGGCAACAGATAAACATTAAGCAATCCCCATATCGCTAATGCAATACTGATTAAAAACAGATAATAACGCAACCATGCGTACCCACCAAATACACCAATATACATCAAGCCTGTAAAACCAATCCAACGACCAATAAATAATGAAAAATCACGAAATACAAAAAACTCAATTCGTGTATTATTTGTTACACAGCGCGAACTAGATAATTTATATACACTTATACTATCAACCTGGTCAATAAATACAATTGCAGTTGCATAAATAAAATTATATAGCAAAAATGTAAGTGGCGTTGTTTTATACATAAATATCAACATAGATAAGAACACCAATAAAATACATAATATTAATATCGTTCGATACATTTTATTACAGCGAATATACCTTAGCAGCCAACATGTCGCAACAGAACACAATGAAAAGACAGTCGTCAATATTCCCAGATTCAGATTTGTCTGGAATATATATACAGTATACATCGCAATAACAGTCGCCAGTAATCCTAGGGAAAAACCACGAAGAACCCCCATAAAAAATATTTTACGAATAACAGGAAAACGCATCATACAGCGATAAAAACCAACAAAATCTATATTTTTTGTACTGCGGTGCCGACTGGGCGAAAATAAAAACACTAACCCCAACTCGACAAAACTAAGTACTAATAACGTAAACGCAACATCAGAGTATGCCGCCGTATCAATAAAACATCCCAAAATAACAGGCGCAGCGATTTTTACAAAATAACCGATGGCATTCTTTGTTCCTACAAAACGCCCTATAGATTGATGCGATACTTTTTCTATCGTCATTGCATGACGTGGCAGATGATACATTGCGGCACTGGTTCCATACATTATCCCCAATGGAATAACATATCGCACAACATCATTTCCTAATAAAATAATAGACACCAACACAGCAATCTTTGGCAGAACACTAAGACCAAAAACAGCAACCTTGTTATAACGCTTAACCCAATTAGCAAACAAAAAGAATCCAGCGCAGGTAGCAGTATATTCAAACAACTTGTATGCGGATATTGCAATGATTTCATTTGCAGATATATGCATTATAAACGATACAAAAAACGCCCCCATGAACAAATCTGAAATTGTACGAAAGGCAGCAAACGTTATCAGCAACCATAAATCGCGCGACATCTTGTGTAATGACATAATAGGAATACTCACTGCATGCGTTGGTTGATAATTATATCATAAAAATGAAAAAGAATAAATAAATTTGACACATAAAGAACATACGGTATATAATGTACAGCATGAAGAAAGTTTTTTTATTTTTTATCTTATTTTGCGTATTAGCGACCTCCGGGTGCGGTGTGAAGTCAGAACTTTCACGTCCAGACAAGTCATTCCCACGTAACTATCCCGTATATTAATTGCCCAACAACAAAAAAGTTCTGTTTCTGGTCTTACATGTTGACAAATTGTATTTTTTGTTTACAATATTAAATATTAACACACAGGATATCAGATGCAGGATATGGATAAATATTTTAATTTGTTATATAAAACGGTTGAATATTTCATAACCGACACACATACACAAACTAAACAAAACTTTACAGAACATGTAATTCAATACAAGATGTCTAATCGTCGACTGGCTGATTTTGTGTACAATATTGAAATAACCACAGGCATCCAACAAAAGAAACAAGGATACATAACAATGTATCGTGGCGCAACACCTGGGGCAAATAACCAACGCGTATTATTTGAATTAAAATTCGGAAACTGTTCAAATACATTGGTACAATTTGGTAACTTACGCCATTTTTCACACACTGTTCGCACCAACAGATCAATGTTGCCTGATATTTTACAAATGATAAACCAACAAAAAACGGATAATCAGGCACAATTGTTGGCACAAATCCAAAATATAAAATAAAGCAAATTATCTGCCACACCCTAAATAACACCAAGAAATAATCATGATGGATGATTATATATAACCAATCATGGTGGGCGTACAGGACGGCGCACTCTGATGGGTTTCGCAGGGAACCTAAATCCAGCGCGTCTACCAATTTGACCGCGACACTGCGTGCGCGTCCCACTGCGCTGCGCTTCGTAGTCGCCTATGGCTCATTGTTATACACGCAAATAGGGTGAGTTTTGGTGGGCGTACAGAGACTCGAACTCTGATGGGTTTCCCCACTGGAACCTAAATCCAGCGCGTCTACCAATTTCGCCATACGCCCATTTCTTTACTGTTTTGCATTTTATTATAAAAAAAACTTGATTTCCAGTAAAATTTAACATACAATCGGCGCAGAATAGTTAAAAGGCGAATAAAATGGCATCTAAAAAAGGTAGTAAAGAAGTTGTACAGTTAAGAAATAATGAAACTGGCGTCTTCTATATCACAACAAAAAACACTAAGTCTGAAAACACTCAGGGCAAAATGAAATTCCGCAAGTATGACAAAAAACTGCGTAAGCATGTTGTCATGACCGAAACGAAAGTTTCTCACTAATAATGTCTTTGATTTTTTTCGGTTTATAAAAAAATTCCCCGGTCGGGGCATTTTTTTTGCAAAAAAGGTATCTTTTGATGAAAAAAATTGTGTTTTGCATAATTTTTTCTACAAAACGCTTGACTTTTACATAAAAAAACATAAAATTTGCATAAACTTTTCGCCAAATGGCGCAAAAACATTAAACAATTAACAAAACAAGAGAAAGAAAATGAGCGATTTTGCAATCTTTCAAACCGGCGGCAAACAATATCGCGTTGCACAAGGCGATATTATCAAGGTTGAAAAACTGAATGCCGAAGGTACAATTGAATTCGACCAGGTTTTAATGGTCGGCGACAAAATTGGCACCCCATTAGTAGAAGGTGCAAAGGTTGTTGCAGAAGTTATTGAACAGAAACGCGCTGACAAAATTTTGGTGTTCAAGAAAAAACGTCGCCAAAACTATCGCCGCACAGCCGGTCATCGTCAGTTCATCACTGTTTTGAAAATCAAAGAAATCAAAGCGTAAGGAGTCAGAACTATGGCACATAAGAAAGCTGGTTCGGCGTCAACGAACGGACGCGATTCTGCAGGACGCAGATTAGGCGTTAAAAAATCTGGCGGTTCACGCGTAATCCCAGGCAACATCATTATCCGCCAGCGTGGTACATCTGTACACCCAGGATTAAACGTTGGTATGGGTAAAGACCACACAATCTTTGCGAAGATTGCAGGTATTGTTAAGTTCAAAAGGGGCAATGGCGACCGCAGAACGGTTTCCGTCGTTCCAGAAGACGAAGCAAAATAACAAAACCGCCAGACGGCGGTTTTTTTATTGCAAAATAAATATCTTTTTCCTAGGATACGCATGTACAGATTACACACAGGAAAGGCCATGCCAAAAGTATCTATTATTGTTCCGTGCTATAATATGGAAAAGTATATCGAACGCTGTATGAACAGCATTCGAAAACAATTGTTAGAAGATATAGAGATTATTTGTATTGACGACAAATCCACTGACAATACCTTATCTATGCTGGAATCATATGCCGCCCAGGATAAACGCATACACATTATTGCACAAACAACCAATATGGGGGTCGCGATTGCACGCAATGCTGGGTTAGATGCTGCAACTGGTGAATTTGTTGCCTTTGTTGATGGCGATGACTATATAGATATAGACTTTTATGAAAAATTATACAATGGCGCAACCAAGAACGGCGCTGATATTGCCAAAGGGTTGTTGGTAATCACAGAACCAGATGGTCGCAGATGGATACCGCCGACCAATGAATATGTAAAAAAACAAAAAATTGCATTTTGTTACGATCACACAACCGCAATTTTTAATCGAGATTTTTTAAACAGAAATAATTTACGTTTTATGCCCGGCATAACATTGGGTGAAGACACTTGCTTTGTAATAAAAGCTGCACACTATGCAAACCAGGTGTTTATTTCACCATACCAGACCGCCTATTATTACATAATGCGAAATATATCAGCGTCCGCAACACAGATTTTAAGCCTTGAAAAAACACAGTCTGTTAACAAGGCTATCAACCAGCTGTTTGATTGGTTACAAAACCTAACAGACATATCACAAGATGATTATTTGTTTGTAACATGGTTTATGTTTGATATGTTGATAAAGAATCTAATAAAATCACAGAAACAATCACGATATATTTTAGAAAATACAATATCAAGAATTCTGCAAGAAACAAAATACAAAAAAGAAACAATAATGAATTTGTGTCGCGTCTTTGCAGAGCTGTTTCGCAGAATGGAAAGAAAATATACTGTGCCAAAAAAGTTTTTAAAGATTATAAAAAAACACAACAAGAATACATATAATCTGTACACTAAAACAATTTTCAATAAAACCAAGGTATTTTTGAAAACAATCACAATCGTAGAAACGCCTGCGTATAAAAAGTTCTATTTACTGGGGCTGATACCACTGTGGCGTTCTTATAACAAATAATATATTTCTATTTTTCAAATACACTAAACAATTCCCAATGTTGAGAACCGACAAATTGGTCAACCGGGATTAATTCGGTGTTTTTATATCCACCATGTGTTAATATTTCCATATCGCGCATAAAGGTCTGTGGATTACACGACACATAAATTACGCGTGGCACATTACTGTGCACCAATTCACGACACTGCGCCAATGCGCCTGCACGTGGCGGATCCATAACAATACAATCATACTGATTCAGCATACCAACAGTCAGCGGTTTCTTGAACAAATCACGTTTTACACCAATACCAACAACATCAAACCCCACGGCATTCAATGCAAATGTAAAATTCCCCAAACCGCAAAACAGGTCAGCGACACGCCCTGCCCCAGATGCACGCGAAACAACTAATTCACGCAAACTGTCTGCGCCATGAATACTGGGCTGTAAAAATGCCCCGGCAGGATATTCCACCACATACCCTGAAAAGTTTATAATAGGTACCGCCACTTGTTTTATCGCGCGCCCATTCCAAGTAACACGAATTACCGGCAACATCATTACCGCATTACGAAATTCAGGTGTAAAGTATGATAAATTTGATGTTATCGAAACATCCACCCCGTTGTCGCACAATGTTATTAAGCATGAACCTGTCCCGCACCATGGTAACGCAGCCATCATAGGTAACAAATCATTTATTTCATCTGCCAGATTCAAACAATTACGCACAGGCACAATATCTTTTGAACCGCGCGCATAAAACCCAAACGCACCAGACGAAAAAGCAAAATCAGCACGACGGCGCAACCCAGCCTTAATCCAAACAGGCTCAGAAGTAATCAACCCCGACGGTAATTCTTTTACCTTTTTCGCACGATATTCAGCAGATGTAAAATCATATTTACACCCACCGCATATACCAAAAAATGGACACGTGTTCGCCATTAGAAACTTATACGTGCACCCGCACGGAATTGATGCGCCACAGGTTCAAGCCCTGACACAATATCTGTACCAGGATTAAACATATAAAAGTATCTGTACCCAAAATCCAGGGCAAATATTTTATTAAATTCAACACTGACCCCCGCCATGGCCGCCGCGACAGGTGCAATCTTGTTATCTAGATGAACGCCATCATCCGCACTGTTCCAAGACAGACCACCACCAATACCAACATACGGCACCAACATCTGGGAACGGAACAGACGATACATAGAATCAATGCGTGCATCCCAAATTGCATTTACAAAAAATGTATCGCCAGAAAACGAAAACGCATTATATTGCGCATCTGTGCGCAAATAGTTTAATTCCATGCGAAATGTATCATATACACGGTAACCTGCCATAAATTCAAAACTGGATGAATTTTTACCATTTACAGAAACGTTGTCTTCATCTGTATAATTTTGCCACATTGCAAAGTTATATGCCCCGCCAATATAAAAACGATTTATATCAGAAAAATCTTCTGCGGGGGCAGGCATTTTCAATTGTTCTACACGGTATGGTATCGCCGCACCCGCAACTGATGGTAATAAAAAAAGCACTGGTAATAAAAATTTTGTATTCATGACTGTATCCCCCAAAAAAAAATTAGAAATTCATACGAATTGATGCCATTATGTTGCTGATATTATCAACACCACCGTTGCGTACATTCCAACCAAAACCGTTGCCAATCATCATCTGATACTGATACGCGATATCAATTCCAAGTAAGTCAGTCAGCATAATGTTTAATCCCAACACGGCACGCGGTGCAGCACCAACAACACCGTTTGCCCCGCCTGCACCCTGAAACTCATACATTCCAATACCAGCACCGATACCCATATATGGGACAAATGTACGACGATATGTTACGTCACCTGTCAGAACATAGCGACGCGCGAAATCAAAATACAACATCCCCCCCAGGGTATTATATGTTGCAGAATATTTATCCAGGTCAGAAAATTTAAAGAATGTGTTTTGAAAATCTATTTCAGCCCGAACATATGATGATAAATTCCACCCCAGACCAATTTGCGTTACATAACTGCCCGACGCTTCATACTTTTTTCCACCAAAAGATGCCTGGTCAGTTGCAAACCCCAGATTTAAACCACCACCAATACGCATATACATTGATGCAGGGATAAACATTTGCGTATCATCTGAGGACATTGCGTCTGCATACTCATACACTTCTGCCCCCAATTCGCCAGGTGCAACCTCTTCAATTATTGGAGCAGTTGTTTCAGCACTAATCAAATCTAAGCCGCGCCCTATTTCGCGACGAAATTTTGAATCGTCATAACGCGCACTTGCGTTCGACGCGCCCAGCACAACCACCAACAAGCCAAGATAAGATATCTTTTTCATTTTTATTCTACCTATGATTACATTTCCATTGTTAAAAATTTTATCATAAATTGCAACTTGATTCCAGTCTGATTTATTCGTACCATATATGTATGCAGAAAGAAAACACAGATAAAAAAATTGCATTAGTTGCAGGCGCATTAGATTTGCCATTCTTTACACGTGACGCGTTACGGCGCGCAGGCTGGGATGTTTTTATCGTTGGATTGCGTGGCTTTGTGAACCCAGAACTAAATCCAGATATTATTGTCCGACTGGGGGGTGCAGGACGCGCGATACGCGAATTTAAAAAACGCAAAATAAAAAAGCTTGTATTTGTTGGTTCGCTGGGGCATCCAAACCTGTCGGATCTGCGACCAGATTTATGGACATTTATGACACTGATAAAAATCTTGAAACACCAACGGGGGTATGATTCTATGGCAGTTGCACTGAACAAGGTTCTGGAAAAACAAGGGTTTGAGATTGTCGCCGCCCAAGACCTGGCGCCAGAACTGGCATTTGAAAAGGCTGGCACACAAACCAAAGTAAAACCTACAAAATCAGACATGACAAATATAGAGCGCGCGATTGAAGTTTCCCACACAATCGGCGCGGCAGATATCGGCGCATCGGTCGTGGTCGACAAACAAGTTATTGCAGTCGAAGCCGCCGAAGGCACTGCAAAAATGCTGGAACGCGTGGTTGCGATGCGCGCGAACAAAAAGAAATCCAGTGGTGTATTTGCCAAAATGACTAAACCCGGACAGGATTTACGGATTGACATACCTGCAATTGGTGTAGACACTGTAAACGCCGTTGCAGACGCACATCTGCGCGGAATTGTTGTGAACACAAAAACATGCTTTGTGGTAAACAAACCCGCAGTTATATCCCAGGCAAACAAACGTGGCATATTTATATTAGTCATAGACGAATAACGTACAAAAATCTTACCTAATCAAAATCCCAAAAAACAGGGGGAATTTTTGTGTTGTTATTTTTTTCGAAATGTTTTAAATTTTTATCATCATGACTAAAGAAATTATCGAAAATATTGATTCACAACAGCTGTCTGATGCATTATCAGAACGCTATTTATCTTATGCGGTCAGCACGATTGTATCTCGCGCACTGCCTGATGTTCGCGATGGATTAAAACCGGTACACAGACGCATTTTATATTCTATGTTGCGCCAAAAACTGGCGCCGAATGCTGCATTCCGCAAATGCGCGACAGTGGTCGGTGATGTACTGGGGCACTATCACCCACATGGCGATAGTTCTGTGTACGATGCAATGGTGCGCCTGGCCCAGGATTTTTCCGTACGATATCCCTTGATTGATGGCCAAGGAAATTTTGGTAATATTGACGGCGATCCCCAGGCCGCATACCGATATACAGAATCCAAAATGACCGAAGCCGCCATGCTGATTATGGAAGGTCTGGATGAAAACAGCGTGGACATGATGCCAAACTTTGATGGCACAACGGTTGAACCAATGGTTATGCCAGGCGCGTTTCCAAACCTGTTGGCAAACGGCGGAATGGGAATCGCGGTAGGTATGGCAACAAACATACCTACACACAATGTGGCCGAAGTTTGCGATGCACTGAATCTGATTGTGGACAAACCAGACTCTACAACTGCGCAAATCATGAAAAAAATGGTCGGGCCAGATTTCCCAACAGGTGGGGTGCTAATCGACAGCTTTGAAACAATTGTTAAAAATTATGATACTGGACGTGGTGCATTTCGCGTGCGTGCACGATGGGATATAGAAGAGCTGGAACGTGGCGCATGGCAGGTGGTAATATCTGAAATTCCATACGGAATCGTTAAATCAAAACTGGTCGAACAAATTGCAACGCTGATTGATGGCAAAAAATTACCACTGGTTGATGATATCGTTGACGAATCAACAACCGATGTTCGCATTGTTATCACGCCAAAATCACGAAACATTCCTGCTGATAAAATGATGGCGCACCTGTTCGCAATGACAGATTTAGAATCACGCTTTAACATGAATTTTAATGTAATTGATTCTAATGGCGCACCACGCGTTATGCCGATTGGGGATGTGTTGCGCGAATTTGTCGCACACCAGAAAAGCGTTCTGTGTCGTCGTACCCAGTGGCGACTAAACAATATCGCACGTCGATTGGAAATCCTGGGCGGCTTACTGGTCGTGTACCTGAACCTTGATAGAGTTATCGAAATTATACGCAACGAAGATGACGCCAAGGGCGTTCTGATGAATGAATTTAGCTTAAGCGAGGTTCAAGTAGAAGCAATCTTGAACACCCGCCTGCGTTCATTGCGCAAATTGGAAGAAATGGAAATTAAGCGCGAAGATGCGGAACTGCGCGCAGAACAAGAACAATTGCAAGCACTGCTGGCCAGTGACGAGGCACAAAATGAACAGCTGAAAGCGTGGTTTAACGATATAAAAAAGACATATGACAAAAAAACTAAATTAGGCAAACGGCGCACAACATGGGCAGAACAAACCGAAGAAGTTGTCGTGAACGCTGATGAATTTATTGAAAAAGAACCAATGACAATCATCCTGTCTAAAATGGGATGGATTCGTGCCGCCAAAGGACACCTGGATTTAAATTCGCTGGATTTGAAATTCAAAGAAGGTGATGAATTGCAAACAGCCTTTCACGCACAATCGACTGATAAAATTAATTTATTCGCAACAATGGGCAAAATGTTTACATTGTCCGCGAACGAATTGCCGTCTGCCCGCGGTTTTGGTGAATCCGTACGAATGATGGCGGATATTGGCGCAGACGAAGAAATTGTATGTGCGTTTGTTTTGGATACAAATGCAAAATACTTGGTCGTGTCGCGACACGGAAACGGATTTATTATTCCGGGCGATGCATGCATCGCACAAACCAAAAATGGCAAGCAAGTTATGAATGTCGACACAAAAAATCCCGCACATATGTGCGTAATGGTAAACGGTGATACAGTTGCAATGTCGGGTTCAAATGACAAGCTGTTAATATTCCCAACAAATGAGATTCCGCAAATGTCACGTGGCAAGGGCGTAATACTGCAAAAATATAATGCCGAACGCACATTTGTTTTGGATGTCATGTTCTTTGATGAAACAAATGGGTTCGGATGGACAACAGGGCGCGGAACGACTAAATTAGACAACTGGGCGCCATGGCGCGGGAAACGCGCCTCGCAGGGGAGAACAGTACCTGTCGGGTTCCCCAGAAGTGGCAAATTTGGAAAATAAGAAATCCCCAAAATGGGGATTTTTTATTGTGCGATTTTATGTTTTATCTCACGAATTCTGGCAAGAATCTCGCGCAGATCTGATTCCGTCGCCACAGGGGCAGGATGATTGCGAACTTCATCCGCAAGAACAATACACAAGGTTGCCAATAACGACGTTTCAGGCAAAGGACCAATTTTATCCAAAATTTCACGCGCACGAACATCAACCATTTTTCCCAGCTCAATCAGACGCGCCTCTTGTCCGTCTTCGCAGCCCATCGGGTAATTTTTATTCACAATAGGGATGGAAACAACACTCATTTTTTCAACTTCTTTAGTATAGATAATGACTTATCAATCATGTCTGTCGCGCGTGAATTTTTATCGCGCAAAGACCTAACCTGTTCTGTTAAAATTGCAACTTCTAAATCTGTTTGCTTGCCAGCGTGAATTGCAGTACCACGTAATCTGGCCACTGCATCTTCAAGATGGGTTAATTCTTGGAAAATTTGCTGTTTTATATCTGCCATGATTGCAGTTTAAAATATTTTTTATGTGCGTTCAACCCTAAAATGTGATATACTGGTCGCATATATTGTGGGGGATGAATTAAATGAAAACTAAAATAATCTATATTTCTGGAAGCGAATTGTTTGAAATGTCTGAAATACGTGCCGCTTTTGACGAGGTTCGCGAAACATTAGGTTTGGATAATAAAACAATATTGTTTGGTGTGCCCGTGGACAGTGACGATGCATTACCTGCAACAGAAACTGTATCAACAACACAAAATATAGATGCTGTCATAGACACAGCAGCAGATACTGTTTTAAATGATTCCGCCCAACCAGAAGAAATTTATAACGCAGTCGCAACAGAACAAATTGAAACAATTGAAGAAATCCCCGATGTTGTATCTGATGTAATAATAGATGCCCCCCCTGAAACCAATGCTGTAGACAGCACAGAAATTATGGAAGAAGCAATAGAAGGTGTTGAGGCAGTGTCACAATCAGCAGAATTATATGCACAGGTTGCTGATACAGATATTGAACCCCAAGATATTGCAGAACAACAAATAGATGCAAAAGCACAAGAAATTCCACAAAACGAAAATAACACTATTATCCCAATTTTATCATTGCTGGGAACAAAAGAAGGACAAGACGAACAGCCGACAGAAATCAATCAAACATCTGATAACACGGTAAGTACAACCGAAGAAGTTGCACAGGATTATGTGGAACTAGAAAAAGACAGTAAGGAAATTGAACGCATAGAACAAGTCAGCATATCAGATATTGCAGATGAAGAACCGCCTGTTAAATCGACAAAAAAAACAATTGAAGAATTGCTGGAAAGTATGACACCACTGCGCGAAGATTACAACAGCAACACAACACAAGAAACAATAGATTCGTTTGATGTTGTGGATATGTCGTATGAATCTGATACAGATGCAACATTGGCACAATTGGCATCTGAATTCGCAGAAAACGAAGATAAAATTCCACAGCAAAAAACAGAAGCACACGGCAAAATTGGAAAGTTGAAGAATATATTACCTTTTAAAAAAGCCAAACGCGATGACAGCAGCCTGATTGGAGATTTGTTTGGTTGGGCCGGAATAGCGGCAAACGATGAAGAATTCTCGATACCGGGATTCTTTGCAAACGCAAAAAAGCAAGGCGCATAATATGGACAACCTGGAAGAAATTCTTAGACGTTTAGAAAATGCAGGTTATTATGGCGTAGGCGCTGATTCCAATTTTGTGTATATGGAAGACCCGACATGCATATTACGTGATCTGGAAACGTTTACGGGATATGTATGGATAATTATTATGTTTTTAACAGGGGCGCTGATTTTTGGTTGGGCAATTGCATTTATACGCGGTTCTAAATACAGCGAAATTTTTATAAACATGCGAAATATAATATTAATATTGGCAACACTGACCCTGATGAAACCTATATTAAACGTGATTTATGGCCAGGATTTATTTGCACGAAATTGTGAAACAATAAAAATGTCATTGGAGCATGTAAATGAATTATTAGAGTTACGTGACGCAAAATTTCAAAATGATTCTGGACACGAGATTTTAGACATCGAAGACACAGGCGTACCGTCAATGCCTGCACTTGAAGATATTGAATAATTAATTACCAACGTAAAATGATGATTTATTCAAAAATGGTGTCGCACGCATGGAATGCACAATTCCATTGGATGCAACCACATAATGATCAATTAATGTTATGCCAAATGTATTCAGACATACTTCTAGACGCGACGTTGTTTCTGCATCATCTGCAGAAAACGCATTATCTGATACTGGATGATTATGAACTAATATAACATATATCGCATTAAGTCCCAAGGCGCGTTTTGATATTTCACGCGGATATACATCTGCCTGGTCAAAGGTGCCACGACTGTGAACTTCGCCTGTGATTAAGCGCCGATTTCCATCCAGGTATAAAACATGAAATTCTTCTACTGTTTTACCAGACACCAATTGGCGACAGTAATCGCGCACAAATTTATCATCTGTTAAATAATTATCACGAACAGCACGTTCTTGATAAGAAACCAATGACAACTCGTGAAATAATTTTATAGCAACTGCAACACTGTGCCCAACACCTGGAACACGTATTAATTCTTCGTATGGGGCACATAAAACAAAATAAACACCACCAAAACGTTCAATCAATGTACGCGATAAAATACGCACATCGCGACGTGGAATCGCATATGTCAACAACAGTTCAAGTTTTTCACAGCTTGTCAATTTTCCATCCAACAGCTTTTGCTTTAATCGCTGGCGATGACCGACGTGAAATAATTCATCTGTTTTCGGCATAAAGATTTAGACCATTTTTTCTGTGAATATTATTGCGCCATCTTCGGTTATACCAATTGTATGCTCCCACTGGGCGGACAATCCACCATCAACAGTACGCGCAGTCCAACCATCATCATCTATTTTGCATTCCGCAGAACCTGTATTTATCATCGGCTCAATAGTAAATACCAACCCGGGAACCATTTTAATACGATCCCAACGCGAATCATAAAAATGATATATTTGCGGGTCATCATGCATAACCTTGCCAATGCCATGACCAACAAAGTCACGAGAAATCGAAAAACCATGTGGTGTCACAACAGATTCTATGGTTTTTCCAATTTCAGACAAAGGAACACCAGGCGCACAAATTGATATTGCAGCATTTAACGCGTCCTGACAAACATTGATCAGTTTTTGCGCCTGGGCAGAAACACGACCAATAGTAAACATACGCGAAGCATCACCATGAAACCCTTTGTATTCAGCTGTCAAATCAACATTTACAATATCACCGTCTTTCAATATAACATCATCACTGGGGATACCATGAACAATAACATCGTTAACAGATGTACAAATATGTTTGGGATAACCTTGGTACCCTAAATCAGATGAACGCGCACCATTTTCTTTTAAGAATGTGGCAACCATCCTGTCAATCTCTCCGGTAGATATACCGGCCTTGATATGCGGCGAGATAAAATCAAAACACCGCGCAACAACATCGCCTGCGGCACGCAGACGCTTAAAATCTTTTGGTGCATAAACAGATGATAACATTATTAAATCCTTCGTCTTATTGCCATTTTTGCAGATCGAGCCGCCAATTTCAATGCGAAATCACGCAACAAAATTTCACCGGGCATCCCCGTTGTACGCAATTGCCGTTCCAGTTCGTTTAAACGTATCAAAACAGCAGTTATTTCTGAATCTGGCCAAATTTTTATCGCCATTCTAAACTTTTCTTCAACCTTCCAAAACAGTCGGGGCAACTGACCATTTACAACGGCATTTTGCAATTTTTTAAAATGCATATCCAGCATACGTACCAACATATTCGGCTCTTTGTTATCATACAATAATCTGTCAAGTGCAGTCATTGTTTGCTGAACATGCCCTGCGGTCAAAGAATATAAAAAATCATCTATATCTGATGCACCTGTATCGGGCAAGCATTTTTCAACATCTGATAAATCTACAATATGCTTGTCATC
Source organism: Candidatus Enterousia sp. (assembly GCA_045530935.1). Taxonomy (GTDB): domain Bacteria; phylum Pseudomonadota; class Alphaproteobacteria; order Rs-D84; family Rs-D84; genus Enterousia. The sequence continues at coordinate 16,707 of JAZSDC010000010.1, forward strand.
AACATACAGCGCAATCTTGCGCAAAAATCCACGTGTTATACCACGGTCACCACCCAAATGCGCGGTCATATATGCCATTGCATCGGGGGTTATCTGCTGTATCCCAGATGCGGCAGACAATTCATTTCGTATCAAGGTCGCCAGGGTTTTTGCATCATCCGTATAACATGCCATTGCCGCCATATTATCTGCCCCTTCGAACAAGGAACGCAACCCGCCACCTGCACGCAAATCATTGCCAGTTACAATAACCGTCGCACATAACCCAGGATGCGAAACTAAATCTGCAACTTGCTTGGCACAGGAATCGCCAGCATTGGATATTATCACCATTTTCTGTCCACCAAACATTGATGGGGTGCACGCTTCAGCAAAAAGAGCATCTTGTTTTTCACGCAATTCATCCGAATCCAGCGCAAATAAATTATCTTTTTCTATGCCTAATAATTCAACCGCCTTGTCACAATATTCATCAATTTGACCAGCGTCTGGTCCATAAATTAAAACAGCACGAATTTTGCCTATACCAGATTTAAAATCCGAATCACGCCACTTCATTATTTTTTTACTTCCTGTTCTTGGTGAGAATATTTATACGTTTCCGCAATTGTACGGATACTAATTTTTTCCGCCAACACACGTATTGCATTTTGTACCGCATTGTTATAGGACGCATTTGATGCAGCCAAATACCGAACAAATGTATATGATTCCGCCGCACGTTCGGTTCCGGATGCAATTTCGTGCCCATCAGACATTAATGAATACTTGGCAGATAATGATATTTCTTGCCAGGTTGCATCACCGGTTTGTTCCAATGCCTTGTACTGGGTAACAGGATGTCCCAAGGTTACATTCAGAGTATATGTGGCACCTGTTCCACGTTGCCCCCCAAAACGGGCCCACAAAGCATTTCTAAGGTCAATACCGTTTATTCCGCTGATTGGGGCAACATATATATCTGTATCACCCCCAGAAAACATAGGCTTAAACCCACACGCGGATATAAATAATGCCAATATAAGAATACAAATTTTTTTCATTTTATGCCTGTTTTTCCTGTTGCAATTTATGTCTATATTACCTAGACTTTTTATAAATCGCAAGGGAGAATGATGAATATTTTTATCATGATTTTAGTTGCTGTATTTATGGCGGGGTATTATATGCTAAGCAGCCCCAGTCAACAAATAGCAAATCAATCAACCCAATACGCTGTTAATGTTTCAGATCTTAGATCTGTGGCACAGTGTGCCGTTGCAATGCACAATGCGCAAATCAACGGAACAGAATTCCATGATATATGTCTGGAACAAAACCAGATAACAAGCGAATTTGTCTGTATGGATAAACGTCTTAAACAAATTAATTGCAATGTTGTAAAAAACAACAAACCAGAATTTAACTATATTGTAACTGTAACTGCGCCGATACCAAAAGAACAATACAACCAAATGATGGAAATATTGGAAAAACATTATTCTGAATCCAGCAGTATGGGACTGATAATCGACAATACAATTATTGCGGGCGGAACATCAATGAAACGCGAAATCCCCAAGGCAATAGTTAATACAATGAAACTGACAGATGGACAATTGATATATTTAACACAATATGAACCAGCAGAAGCGCCATCTGAATACGAAATTGCCACAACACCAGAAGTTATATGTCCTGTGGGAACCGCAAAAATTTATAAATTTGGTCGTTGGCAATGTATTGAATATAATACGAAGACCAATTGCGGTGGTGATATGATATGGGATTCTGATTTGTATGAATGCGTTCCAGATCAATCCAGAAAACCGCTGTGTGCAGATAATCAAACTGCAATCATGGTAGATGATGTATGGGAATGTATAAACCCTTTTCCAGAAAAAAGCTGCCCGAACAAAATGGTTGCCAGATTAAACTATAACACAATGGAATGGGAATGCGTAGTTGACCCAACGATTGATTCTGCGACAAAAAAATGCGCACACGTCGCAGGTGGCGCAGTATATGGGGGGCAACTGGGCGCAACATTACGCGTTCCACACACATCATGCACAGATTGTGAAATTATGGTAACAGACATGGAAACCTGTGTCGCAACATGCATACCTGATCCAGGGAAGATAAATAACAAAAACTGTTACCCAGGTGACATCAAGGAATGCAGCGGCAGCACAAGGGCAATTTATTTTGGATTTCCAAATGTAAAATATGCAGAAAAAATTGACAGCTTGAAGGATGTGGCAATACCAATGGATGCAGACCATTCGCAAAATCGAAAATTCAATTGTTTAGATTGCGGTCTTGGAGAAATCGACAGCAGCAAGTCACATCCACCATATATTGCGGTATGCAAATAAGAAAAATGCCCGATTGGGCATTTATTTATTTTTGTAATTGTTTTAATTGTCTGTTTGTTTTGATTAAGAGTGCTTCTAAATCCTGGTATTGTTCAATATACTTGTTTGCATCAGCAACTGCCTGGGTCGCCTGATTTGTTGTTCGGCAAGACAAGTCAATTCCCATGTGACACATCTCTATCTTGTTTTGCAAAACATCAATTTTAGTTTCTAATTCTTGGGCGATTCCCTCTAGCTCGCGAATGCGTATTGCTTTGTTATATTTTGTGCAAATTTCAACATATGTTGAATCAAATTGACGGGCGACAATTAGTTGTTGTTCTGCATCTTTGCCACGCGCAATTCTTTTCTCGATTCCTTGTAATTGTTCTTCTTTATCTGCTAAATCTTCTTCTGCTTCACGTCTTTCAGACGGATCAAATGTGCGACAGTTGGATACAAATTGATGTAATGCGACAATATGTTCTTGCAGTACTTTACGTTCTTCAACAGCGCGCTTTCCCGCCAGGACATCCACAGTTAAATCCCCCGCCTTTTTATCCATAACAGACTTTAAAAGGTGCAGCACATTAATTGGTACAATTTTTTTCTTGTTGGACATACATCCTCCTGTTTTTATATTTCATACAACATATATAGTACACAAAAGACATTTTGTCAATAGCGCAACTATAAATACAGGGCGGTTTCCCGCCCTACTTGCTGTTTTTTTATGATAATTAATTTTCTGCACGTGTGAATGCACCGCCATCCAACATATCACGAACGGCAAAATGTTTCACTTTTTTTGCAGATGTTGATGGCAATTCTTCTTCGGTAATCGCAAAGTGACGAACCCACTTGTACTGGGCGATTGCCATATTTGATTTTTTTAACAAAAACGCAATACGTTCAATTGTGGTTCCTGGCTTCACTTGGAATACAGCAAAAGGAACTGTTTTATCCTTGATGACATATTCAAATACTGCAGCATTCAAGATTTCGTCATTTTGCAGATACAGGTCTTCCAGCTCGTCAGGATATACGTTTTTACCACTGTCCAGAACGATAACTTGTTTCTGGCGTCCTTTGACTGTTAGACGTCCATATTTATCCAGACAACCGATATCGCCTGTTTTGAACCAACCATCTTCGAACGCTTCGGAATTTGCATCATCATTTTCCAGATACCCTGGCATTACCATATTTCCACGAACCCAAATTTCACCGACGCCCTTTTTATCAGGATTGTGTATTTGGATTTCATTGCCTGGCAATGGACCAGCATAATACATAGAACCGTCTGGTTTGCGGAAAGCAAAATTAAAATTAGCAGGCCCCGTCGTTTCAGTTAAACCATAGCAATCCCCAACAACAAACCCCATACTTTCATAAAATTTACGAATAGAAGGCTTTAATGTCGCACCAGCAGACACCAAAACGCGTGTATTACCACCAAATGCGTCGTGCACAGGTTTGGTTACCTTGGCAACTAAACCGCCCAGACCAATCGCACGCAATATTTTGCGCATGGATACAATTATGCGCATTAACGTCCAAACATGTTTTTCACGCGCACTGTCAACTATCTTTTTATAGAAAACTTCCCAAATACGTGGAACAGCAGGGATAACTTCTGGCTTGTACTGTTTAAAGTCTTTGACAAATTCCTGTGGTTTTAATACAGGCTGTAACAACAGCTTTCCCTGAAGGGCAACCGGCACAATTATGTTAATTACAACACCATAGATATGATACAATGGTAAAAAACCGTAAAATGTGTAGCCTGGCAAGATCACATCTTTGTAAAACTGGGCGCCATCAGACAAGGAAATTAGATTTTCATGTGTCAATCCTACGACCTTGGGATTACCGGTTGAGCCGGACGTAAATGACAATTGTGCAATGTCATTTCGTTCAGTTTGCGCCATTACAAAATCTTTTTCGTCTGTATCATCAATATTTTCAATATCAAACATTTCACATGGCGCATTTTCTATAAACATAGATTTTTGTGCCAATACCAATTTGCAATCAGTACGTTTCATCATGTTTATATGTTCTGTTGTTTGCAGTCCAGTATCCAACATCAATGCACGCGCACCCTGGGATGTTATTGCAAAATATGTACGCACGAAATCTGGTGTGTTTCCAGATAAAATTGCCACAGTGTCGCCTTTTTTTATACCGAAACGTTGTGCCAGCAACACTGCACGTTGTTTCACCTTTTTTAACAAGTCCGCATAAGTTTCGTTCTGACGCACCAGGAAAATACCATCCTTGTTCCGAGAACATACGTCTTGCAGCATTTCATATATATTTTTAATCATCATAATGCCTTACTTTTATTAAACATGAACGCAACCACCATGGTTACGATATGTTGAATATAGCCATTTTTATCAGGAAAAACAACCCATAAATGTAAAAACAATGAATTTAAAAAACACAATATATAGTTAACGGCTCGATATTTTTTACTATATTTTGTAAAAAACAGCCTAAAACGAATCGAATCCTAAATAAAAAATATGTTTTTTAGGTAAAATTTATGAAAAAAATCAGATTTTCCGATTCTGTTTATACGCGCAAATGGGCAGAATATCCGCCTTTTAAAAAGTAAAGTAAAAAATAATTTTTTTTATGCTTTTTATATGTTGATAGTTTTTTCGTTTAACTATATATTGTTACTAAAGCAAACAAACAACCACTATATGTTGTGTTTTTACAATATTGGAGTTAGAAAGATGTCAGAAACACAAAACGAAATTAAAATTCAGATTACACCAACGTTGACAACCCGATTGGTCGCGGTACAAAAGCGCAGCGGTGAAACAGTTCCATTTGATGTAAAAAAGATTTATGAAGCTATTAAAAAAGCTGTTGCGGTAACAACAGAAATTTCAGATGTAGAAATCGTAACTATTACCCAGGAAGTGTTAAAACGCCTGGATGATAAGTATGCAGAAAAAACACCAAATGTAGAAACCATCCAAGATATTGTTATTCGTGTGCTGATGGATGCACGCGCCTATAAAACAGCCGAAGCATATATCATATATCGCCAGAAACGAACAGAAATTCGCGAGTCCATGGTTGATGCGATTGATATTATCGAAGGTTATGTTGGTGGCGCGAATTGGCGCATCAAAGAGAATGCAAATGTCGGCTATTCCATCGGTGGCCTGATATTGCGTACCAGCGAACGTGTTACCGCGGAATATTGGTTAAACCTGTATCCGCGGGCGGTTGCTGAGGCACACAAGACAGCAGCAGTTCATATCCATGATTTGGGTTGGTTAACAGGGTATTGTGCGGGCTGGTCCCTGCGCGAGCTGTTATACGAAGGTTTTAATGGCGTTGAAGGTTATTTACAGTGTGAACCTGCACGTCATATGGCAACGGCAATTTCGCATATGGTGAACTTCTTGGGCACATTGCAGAATGAATTTGCAGGCGCACAGGCGTTTTCATCTGTAGATACATATTTGGCACCATATGTTCGTATCGATAATTTGTCATATTCAGATGTAAAGAACGCGATGCAGACACTTATCTTTAATTGTGCGGTGCCATGTCGCTGGGGGACACAGACACCATTTATTAACTTTACATTTGACTGGACATGCCCAGAAGATTTAAAGCCACAGCGTCCATTTATCGGTCGCAAACAGGCAGATTTTACATACGGCGAATTGCAGGCGGAAATGGATATGATTAACAAAGCATTTCTAGAGGTTATGACCGAAGGTGATGCGTTGGGTCGTCCATTTACTTTCCCAATTCCAACATACAATATTACACCGGATTTCCCATGGGAACATCCAAATGTAAAGCCTTTGTTTGAATTGGCGGCAAAGTATGGAATTCCAAATTTCCAGAATTTCTTGAACTCTGATTTAAACCCGACAGATGTTCGTTCAATGTGTTGTCGTCTGCGTTTAGATGTACGCGAACTGTTGAAACGTGGGGGCGGTCTGTTTGGTTCTGCAGAAAAAACAGGTTCGATTGGCGTTGTTACAATTAACCTGGCGCGTTTGGGATATATACATCGCGGGAATCGTGAAGGTCTGTTCACAGAATTAAAACGTCTGTTAGATTTGGGGCGCACGGCATTAGAAATCAAACGCGATATTATTTCCAAGAATATGGAACGCGGTTTGTATCCATTCACCAAACGCTATTTGGGTGATTGGGCTCATCACTTTTCAACAATTGGCGTAAATGGTGCAAATGAAATGGTTCGCAACTTCACAGGTGACCGCGAAAATATTGCAACACCATTGGGCAAGAAGTTAGTTTTAGATGTTATGGACTTTATCCGCGAAAATCTGGCGACATTCCAGGAACAGACAGGCAACCTGTACAACCTGGAGGCAACACCAGCCGAAGGATGTTCGTACCGTTTTGCCAAGACAGACGTTAAGAATTTCCCTGACATTATAACCGCAGGAACCAAGGATGCGCCATATTACACAAATTCAACCCAGCTGCCAGTGAACTTTACAGACGATCCATTTGTTGCACTGGAACACCAAGAAGAATTACAGCGCAAATATACCGGTGGTACGATGTTACATCTGTATATGGGTGAACCTGTGTCCAGCGGTGATGCCGCCCAGAAAATCGTGCGCACTATTTTTGAAAACTACAAGGTGCCATATATGACACTAACACCAACGTTTTCAATATGTCCAAAACACGGTTATCTGCCGGGCAAACACGAATTCTGTCCAAAGTGCGATGCAGAAAATGCAGCAAATCAGGACAAACAAGAACAATAACAATTAATGTCATAAAACAAATCATAAAAAAAGGGAGGAGAAAATTATGACCAACACAGCAACCAGAACACCATGCGAAATCTTTTCACGTTCAATGGGATTTATTCGCCCTGTTAAAAATTTCAATATTGGTAAGTATTCTGAATTCTGTGAACGTAAAACATTTACAGAAGAAAACAGTTTGTCTGCAGGTGCCCGACATTGTGATTTATTAAAACGTGCAGCGTAATCATTATGCGTGATATTCAAATTGGGGGATTAGTATCATTCACAACAATAGACTATCCAGGGAAACTGGCTGCGGTTTTGTTTCTGGTGGGTTGTCCATTGAAATGTGCCTATTGTTCTAATCCCCATTTATTAAGCCCAGGTGATGGCGAATATGATCCAGAACGTGTGATAGATTGGATAAGGTCGCGCGTTGGGAAATTAGAGGCGATTGTTTTTTCAGGTGGCGAAGCGTTAATGCAAGGGAACGCCACAGTTGATTACATGCGTCGCGTTCGTGAAATGGGATTTAAAATCGGTCTGCATACAAATGGGTTTTATCCGAACATTTTAGAACAGGCGATTGATACAATTGACTGGGTTGGATTGGATTTCAAGGCAACATGTGATAAGTATCCAGATTTAACCGGTCAACATATTGCGTACAATAATATGTTACGCAGTTTAGATATCTTGATTAAGCATAAAAAAGATTTCGAAGTTCGCATAACATGTGATCCGCGCTTTATCGACAAGACAGATTTAATGCAAATTGCAGATATTCTGTCTGGGCGCCAGGTTGAAAATATTGCGATACAAAAATATATCCCACATTTCGAAAAAGAAGAACAGCAAACAACACCACAAATGCGTAATCAATTCTTTGACGATGCACAATTGCGCGACAAAATTAATGCGATGTTTAAATCTGTTGTTTGGCGCGAATAAAAAAAGGCACATGTGTGCCTATTTTTTTATCGTGTTATATTTGCAATAGTATGCCATTTGGCATCCAGTGCCGCATTTCCAGTAATGCGCGGTTCGATAACAACGTTTGATTGCCAATTATCGAATATTTTGTCTGCGTGCGCCTTGTGTTCAGGTGCAATTTCCAGACGCCCTGCTTCGGATTTAATGCTGTCATAAACATTTGCGTATTTAATACCCAAATCCGACAATAACCTGCCCAATTTTGATGCCATTCCATGCGATGAAAAATGAAAACCTGATACAATATTGCCATCAAAATCTGTGATATTTTTACTGTAACTGGCAAAATCGCCCCCAGCTGTTTTTGCAATTGTGTTCAGGCGCGACATAACAGTACCAAGTGTCATCAAATCAGCCCCCGCACGAGTGAACTGTTGTGTTTTATCTGTCATATTTATTCCCTTTTGTTTTTATTGTCAGCATAGCAAAAAAATTAGAAAAATCAATAAAAATATATTTATTCGGGCATTGCTGTCTTTTTATCTATGCCCAATTATCGTATTGCATAAATGCGAAAAAAATGATAGAATGTTGGCATGATAAAAAAAAAGGAAGGGGGCAACAAAATGCGTTCTGCATTTATATTATGTGGGATTGTGATGCTGTGTATGCAAAATGTGCATGCGGCGACACCTGCAAGAAACCGCGGATTTAATGCGCAAAACATGGGGGCCGGCGGTGCGATTTATCGTGCACATGCCGCACGTGGCAGACAGGCGGCGAATACAAATGATGTAACAATGGTGGTATCTAATGATACAAGCGTGACACAAACAAACACCATTTCGCCCGAGATTACCGTTGAAATAAACAATGCCCCGGCACAAAACACGCCAGATGCAGACACCCAAGAAGTCAAGCGGTTACGCGATGCATGTATGGCACGCAGGGCGGGCTTTAACGATACATTTGTATGGGCGGCTCGTAACAGCGATACCAGCAAATATAGTTTAATGGTTGAAGATGTCGACAACCCAGAAAATAACGCATGTTTTGCCAAGGTTTTCTTGGAAAATGCTGATTCACGTGTTGATACACACGACATTCCATCACGATATGTAATGATGGGGGCACCTGCGAAATGTGGCGATTGGGTATCAGGCGACAATCTGAAATCGCGAATATTAGACGCAACCAAATCAAAACGCGTATGGGGAACGGTTGCAGCAACTGTGGCATCTGCGGGTGTGGGTGTTGGCGCAATGGAATTGTTTGGAAACAAACTGATTGGTGGTGCACTGCAGGGTCAAAAATCAGAAGACTTAAAGCCAGAAGAACTATTGTTATCACAGCTAAAGAAGTTAGAGAAAGACAACCCATTGGAACATGGACGTGTTATGGCCGCGATTAAAAAACTGGGCGAAACATGCGAAAGAAACGATTGGAATTGCGCCAAACCAGCGGACTGTGACCCCAGCAATCCATTCATTCAACTGTATGATGATTTATACAAAAAAACAGACGCAAACAGTGGGGGGACAAAATAATGAAAAAGACGTTATTTACATTGTGTAGTATAATCAGCATTATCAGCGCACCAACCATTGTATCTGCGGATAGCGACGCAAGCATTGTATCTGCATCTGATGAGGTAACTTGTTACCCAAAGTGTAGAACAGATGATTTCGGCACATCTAGTCATAATGACGCTTTTGAAGTGTCATTAGTTTATGATAAAAATTGCAAAGAACTAAATGATTCTGTTGCAGGTTTGCTCTGCGACTCTCGTGTAAATGGTCATTATGTACTTGTGCCGACGCCAACAAGTAGTGTGGCAGATATTTCTTCAAAAAGTTCCGACCCCCTCGTCCTGTTCCGCTGCAAAGATGAAAATTGGGACGTGTTTGAAAACAAATCAGGCGATTGTTGCAAAGATGAAAATTGCATAGCAGTTAACTTCTTCCCCGGCAAAGGCTGTACCAATGAAACGGTCTGGCATGATAATACCTATTGGTACGATAATAAATGTCCTGAGGAAGATGATTCAAATAAGAAGGCACAACCCGTCAAGAAGGGAGTAACTACCCCAGCCCCCGAACAGCCTGAAACAGACGAACCTGGAACTGGCCAAACCGGTTGTTCGGGCACCTGTTGTGCAGATTTACCAAAGCACGCAGATGTTCGGGGTGCGATGGATGTGTTGAATAATTTTGCCAGCAGCGCCAAGATCAGCGTCTGGGTAAATAAAGACGGCGGATTTAACTATGCACGTCTGGCCGCAGATGGTGCCGCAGGTGCCGTTCTGGGGACAGTTGGTGGTGTGATAACACATGCTGTTATCAAAAAGAATCAGGTTGATGATGGGATGGATGGATATCACTGTACGGTCGCGTCAGAATCTGTTGCGGATTATGGCGATGAATTTATGCTGGGTATCCCACAGTAAATATCAACGCACTGATAAAAATACCGCCCAACTGGGCGGTATTTTTATCGCCCCCCCCTGCCCCAATATGCGGCGTACAAAAAAAACACACCAAAGCGGTGTGTTTCGTAATTACACAGGCATGCCTAGAATAAAGATGAAAACAGCTCCTTTAGGTCTGTTAATGATCCATATACAAAATTATCAATCGCATTCGCGCCAGACAAGCCCTGGGAATGTCGCCACAGATAATATGCAACCGCTGCAAAAACCACAGCGCCAATTATGCGCAATATTGTTGATGTGCCACCCATAATTCCATATAACAAACAACGGACCGCAAATATAACAAATATAAATGCAACAATCATTGTTATAATGGAAGAATGTGTAAAAACTGACAGGAATCCCATCTATACCCCCTTTTTAAATACACATACATTGTACCATGAAAACCATATAAAACCAAATAATTTGTTATATTGCTTTATGCCTTGTTTTTTAGGCAAATTTGTTATACAATCATTACCAATAAGGGCGTAACATGAAAAAACATTATATCAATCAAAAACATTTAACCAAGGTTTACAATGCACTGAAAAAATATGAAAATACGATGAATGATTATCCCGAAGTGTTGCGTAAAAATGCACATAAATATAAACATAACGACCAAGATAGAATTTACGCTGCAAATAATGTACCAGGCATGGTTAACCTGAATAAAATAATCAAGTGTATGCCAGAAATTCGCCTGAAAAAAGGATATAAAATAAATTATATCGCAACCCCAGGTGAAAGCAACCATTCGGTAATCCCATACGTGTTAAAAGATAAAGATAAAAATCTGACATCATACAAGGAATATACAAAACATATACGCAAAAATAAAAAACACGATTGGAAAAAAGAACTGGTTGCACATATGGAAATAAATAACACACCCGAAGGTTTTTTTGACATGGCACTGTTAATTGCGATTATTAACAATCTGTATTTGTTTTGGCACATGATGTACGCGTACCAATCGTTGTTGTATACCCCAGAAAAAGTAGATGAATTTATTAAGTCAGGTGGCAGCGCCCATGTCAGAGACAAATACACAAAAGAAGATATGAAAAAATTAAAAGAATTAGATATATGCCCCTATGTTGAATATGACAAAGATGGAAATATTGTTGTCGCAATGCTGAATGCAAATGCATGGTACGGAATATTTTGGCGCAAAACAAACTTTAAGATAAAAAAATCTTCATTTGCCAGGATTATAGCTAAGATACAAAAACTGGTTGCGCGCCCCAATAATCAAAATACCAAGATAAAAAAATTAACACTTGAATACCAAAGCATGAATTTTGACAAACCTGTGATAAAACATAAATGCAAAATAATGCTGTGATTGGTCTGGGCTAATCCGCATAGAAAAACCAATAAAAACAGCGAATTTTCTATAATTTGTTAAGCGCATTGGTCGCATATGGTGTATGGTTGTTGCCTCGCTACACCAACGTCATAATGTTCGCTTCATTTGATTTATCTATTTATTTGTGTTATAATACAGACAAATGTAAAAGGAGATAAGATGTTTAAAAAGGCTATCAACAAAGTTGAAACCATGAATCAGCTAGAGCAGATGCAAAAAGAATTGTCTAAATTGGGTCCCGTGCCAAACGGTAAAGAAATATATGATTATGCAGTCAAATTTTTTAACGTAATTGCAAAGTTTCAAGATAATTTTGCCTTGAATATTGATATGTTCCCTAAAACAGTAAAGTCAGCAGAGACTTTGAGATTGCATATTACTAATGCAGGGCGTAATGAATATGGTTGGGTTCGCGCCAAACGTGGCGAGCCTGTAACCTTGCATAATCTGTATCTGGGTAACGTATATGGTATTTGGACCGGCACGGCGGCGTCGTTCAAAGAATCTTCTGATAAAGACACTCAACAAATTATTCAAAATCAGATAAAAAGTTTTATAAACAGTCATCGTGAACCTATGATAAATCTGATTTCAGAAGTTCTGCAAAAAAATAATAAACCAGATAATATCTTGGTAAAAACAGCGATGAAAATGAAATCAAACTCAAAATAAAAGAAAGCACCATTTGGTGCTTTCTTTTTAATGATTACTCTTTGGTGTAAAAAAGTTTTTTATTCGTGCATCACACTTTGCATCACAGTTATTCATATTGTGTGTCGCCCCAATATACAGCAACTCTGCCCGGTGTATTTTCTGGTGCGCTATACAAGACAGACTTGCCAAGTTGTAAATTTTTTGAGTTTAATCGCATCATTGTTTGTTTTATTGTATTTTTTACAACAGGGTCTTCTTTGTATTTTTTTAAGATTGTCATAATTCTGTCTTGTATATTTGGAATGTGTTTATGTAAATTTGAATATTTTTGTGTATTGACTGCTATACTCTTCAGAAAATCTATCGCATCACGTGCACACATTCCGCGGTTTACGAAACGACCATAATCAAGTGCTTTATCCAGATATCTCAATACATCTGCGAATTGTTCTTCTGTATCTTTTTTTCCTATTTTTTTTGTGCTTAACCGCTTAGATGCAGCGTCCCAATATTGATATGGATTTATTGTAAAGCCGTAAATATAATCTTTATCGTTATCGCCTGGATAATCAATAAATTTTGTCTTGGCCAAAGCTTTACATTTTTCTTGAACCAGTTCTTGTACGATGTCCCCCACCAAATATGCTTCGGCTTCGACCGGCTGATTACGATATGCAACCGCATCCATTTTATAACTGATATAATTTTTGCTGTTAAATTGTATTATTTTATTCCATATATCATTAGAACTTTTGTATGCGGGTTGCAATTCATGTGTAAATTCATGAAAAATAGTGTTCAGAAATTCTGCGGGTTCAGATTCTAATGAGCTTTTAGAGAAATTGAGTGTTTGTGCATCGTTAGGGTTAGGTTTATAGAACGCAACAGAGTTGTCGCTTGTTTCATATGCGTTGGGCGTTTTTAATCCAGACACCCCCATTACGCGACCAACCATCGTGGTCAGCCAGTCCAATGAATTCGGGATATTTTTACCGTTTTTTATTCGGTAAAATATGTACAATCTGAAATCAGGGTTTTCATATAATTTATTAAACGCAGTGATGGTTCGATTGCGGATTTCTTGCTTAATATCATTTGGCATAGAAAATTTTTGATACAAACCAAGCAGCTCTGCCCGAGAGGCCTTAGTAATTGTTTTATAAAATTCGTTTAAATAATCCGTCATATTCTTATCCCTTTATTTCCCACAAATTATATCACAGCCAATCACAGTTTGCATCACAGTTTTTGGTGGTTTGGGTGCATGGGGCGGGATTGGGTTGGAATTGCAGCCATTGGTTAGAATAAAAATAGCCCGCCCCGCATGGGTGGTGCGCCCAACGCCCCAACACAAAAATCAAAAGAGCAGGAAAATCCAACAAAAAACGCACCATTTGGTGCGTTTTTATTCTGGCGCCGGTTGTCGGGATGCCAAGGCGAGTCCAAAGTATCAGATTTCCAATAGTGGTCGGCCAGTTGATTTGGTCCGCCTGCATCACATAGCATTTTGATAAAAAATGTGATATAATTCACGTGTCTTAAACAAAGGAGCTAAAGATGAAACTTGCATATACATTGTCAATATTGGCATTTGTTGGCTTGGTTGGATGTTCTGATACGGAATATCAACAATTTGTTTGTAAAAAAACAGATGGGGATATTGTTTCTACTCTAAATGTTCGTGCTTCTGTTCAAGAAAACCATCTGGACCTGATTTTGGGACATGCAGAAAACTCAACAGATACAACTGTTCACAAAATGAATAAAATTAGTGAAGAAAGAATTTATGACAATCCATCTGTAGTTCGCAGTGTGTATGAAAATGACGTAAAGAAAGTACAAGTATATATAGACTATAATACAGATACTAATAACATCGTGAAATTTAGCATGTCTAATTTTGATGAGTGTACATCATATTTTTCAGAAAAATAATCCCCCGCCCATTTGGGCGGTGTTTTTTGTTTGTGCATCACACATCGCATCACATAGCATTTTGATAAAAAATGTGATAAAATACCCAAAGTATAGGAGAGAGTGATGGGTAAGTTCTGGCCAACTGTTTCAAATAAAATGGCATTACGACTTTTAAAGTGGAGTGAGTTTTTTTATTACTTTTTAGTGATATTGCC
>JAZSDC010000012.1:0-22066 GCA_045530935.1 Candidatus Enterousia sp.
ATGATATACCTGCACAATTTGTGCGCACATTTTCAATCGCAACTTTTAAATCAGTCGCTGCATGCGCCGTCCCAACCAAACCCAACAGCGCAACCATAAAGCCAACACGCATTACATTCTCCCTTGTTTATCACAATCAAACACTTATGCAGGAATCTTTTTTATCGATGCCTCACACGCATCCAGAATTTCTATCTCTTTTTTGTATGAATCACTCTCTTCTACCCGATTTGCCAATGCATTTTGCTGCATCGTCGCCACACCCATGCCCAGCGATCCAGCATTATTACCCTGTGCCCCAAAACCATTTTTTTTCACAGCCGCAATTGCAGTCTTTGCCTTATCTTGTTTCGCTAAATCAGTACTCGACAAATTCTTACAAGCGTCTATGACAGCTTTAAAATCAGCAAAGCCCGCATCCGATTCACCAAGCGAACGAGCATGCGATACAGCCCGATCATAAAACACCACTAAATCATCCAATGCAGACGTACACGATTTTCGCATCGCCACGATACTATTAGAATCCTTACCACTAACCGAATCAAATGAAGACAAAGCTTCTGCAACATTTTTTGGTCTTTTAGAAGGCAATACACCACCCTTGGTTGCTTTAAATTCTTGAACGAAGTCTATGCATTTCTTTCGCACATCCTGCATTGCAGAATTCAAATCTTCCGCTGCATGCGCCCCAGCTGTTAATCCAGCCAACACAAAAACTACAGCAAACCGCTTCATCTTCATCCTCCGCAATTATTCTTCAACAATATCAACCAATTTCACCTTGAAAACAACTGACTTGCCGGCCAATTCTGGAACATAATCTGTCGGGAAAGTAATATTAACATCACGTTCTTCACCTTCGGCCATACCAACAACCTGGTCTTCAAAACCTGGAACAAACTGACCACTGCCCAACTTTAATGGGAAATTTTCAGCTGTACCGCCAGCAAACTGAACCCCATCCAAAAATCCTGCAAAATTAATAACAACCATGTCACCATTTTCAGCCACAGGCGCCTTTTCCGCACATCCTGCCAAACCCAAAACCGCACACGCACCAATAACAGATACTATCTTTTTCATTTTTCATCCTTTTTGTTAATTGTTATAAACACATCTAAAGCCATATTCGCGCATTGTCGCACCTTCGGCTTCAATCCTATAATCAAAATAAGGCGTCGGACGCATCACATCAAAAGACGGTTGATCATAAACCATAACAATACTGTCCGCATTACGTCCACAAACACGCTTCATCTCATAATCTGCGACTGCCGCCAATATTGTACGCGAATCACCATCAACATCCATTCCATCTGCATTTTGCATTAGACGCAAACGCATTTCGCGCAAATCGGTATTTCCCAACAATATCTGAACACGAACCATCGTCCCCTTGTATTCTTGCCAACGCGTTTCCATACGCGATGTATTCCAGCGATTCGAATTTCTTTCCTTGTCGGATGCTGTTTTCGGTTTATACGAATCGATATTCGCATATTGATTATCAGATTGCATAAAATCACTGGTGCGTTCATTGTACAACGGCGCATCTTCACCACCATGCGCAAAATCCTCTTGATTATATGGCACATCACCGCCCGTACAGCCTGCCAACATCAGTCCAGCAAATAATGCAACAAAAAAAGGTTTAATCATTTTTTTCTCTTTTTCTCTTTCCTGAATTTTATCAAATAAACCTTTTTGATTCAAGCCCAGATTTATGATAGAATAAACAGTGATGTCAAATGTTGTCCTAGAATCTTTACTAAAACCACTTGAAGAATTTTACAAACCTTCATTTGTAGAAGAAATTGCTATCAATCATGCAGGTCAGGTATGGATGCGTTTACATAACGCACGCGTTCCATGGGTTGCATACAACAGCGAAAAATTAACCAAACAATATCTAATAGATTTAATTCATACAATCGCAAACATATACGAACGTCCATTTGACCCTGTTCATGGGATACCTGTGGTATATGCAACACTGCCAGGCAACCACCGTTTCACCGCAATCGCAGGTCCAAACGTTCAATATGATGAAAACGACTTAACAGGCGGCGTAGCATTAAATATTCGCGGTGGCGGTGTACACGAAACTAATTTTGAGAATTATCATTTAAAAAAAGGCGCACCACTATTACAGGTAAAAGCACGTGGCAAATCACGCCCAGAAGACCATTATGAACGCCTTATGACCGCAATAAATGATGGCAGCCCTATTCTAATCTCTGGGGCGACATCAACAGGTAAAACAACTTTTTTAAATCATATGCTAACATTGATTAATCAAAACAGTCGCGTAATCACCGTTGAAGACGCCCGCGAAATACACGTTCCCCAAGAAAATCGCGTACATTTTGTATTATCACGCACAGAACAATCCAATGACTTTGATTATGCCAGATTATTGGATTTGGTCGTTCGAATGACACCAGATGTGATTATCGGCGGTGAAATATCCACATCAAACGCCTCTATTTTATGGCAAATGCTGGGGACTGGACACGAACACTTCTATACTACCATTCACGCGAACAATGCCGAAGAAGCCTACAGCATATTTGCAGACCGTATATTACTTACCCAACCTGCTTATAATCGCGCAGACTTAATTTTAGAGATGAAAAAGAAAATTCGTGTGGTACAATTGGCGCGCGACGGTTCAGAACGCATGGTAACAGAAGTAGTATAAAAAATGAAATAAAGGCAAAAACATATGAATAATCAAAGACCTATTATACGTGACCCATATACAGAAGTAGAAGGAACGACAATGGATCAACGTTTAAAAATATACGAAGAAGATAAACAAGAATACGCACGTGTACGTGAAGAAGAACGTTTTAACGCACCTACAACAATTGACACAATAATGACTTTTCTAGAACGCACAAAAAAATTTGTTTTATCAAACATGAAAAAAAGATAAAAAACGCCAATTGGCGTTTTTAATTTTCCTTGAACAATCTTGCAGGATCAACAGCTTTATTCCCACGTCTCACTTCCAAATACATTTCTGGCTTATCTGGATTCATACGCCCAATTGGTTCACCTGCCAACACTTCTTGACCAACCATAACATCAATATTACCCAGGTTTGTCATAACTGTATTATATCCATTTTTATGGGACATAATTACAACTCGTCCAAAACCACGAAAGCTGTCTGCAAATTTCACAATCCCATCCGCAGGCGCCATAACCAGCGCATCGCCACGTGTACGCACACGCCACCCATCAGACTTTAATCCCAACGCGGTCTTTTCCGCAAAGCGGACAACCACACGACCACGCACAGGCAGATTTAATTTTCTGCGCGAAAAATGCGCATCACCTGACATCTCTGAACTGCCCACGCCGGCTGATAATTCAGAAATACTTTTTGCCCGCGCAGACAAATCGCGCAATTTTTTCTTTAACGCCAACTGCTGATTTTTTAGTTTCTCGTTCTGCGCACTGCGTGCACGCAACAACTTATCCAATTCATTTTTTTGCTTGGTATATTTTTTTGCAGTCCTATCTAATTTTTCTTTTTCGATTGCCCGCGCAGAACGAATTTCTTCTAGTTCTTTGATTTGTTTTTGCGCTTGCTTTATATCTTCATCCAACCTATCAGCCACCCCAGATAAGATTGCAGACGTCAAAACATATTCACGCATACTTTCCGAATCAAAACCAGGGTGTGACGCAACGAATAAAATACTTGCAGCAGCATCTGCAACCCGCCCCCGTTTCATATCCATATCCTTGGATATCTTATCACGCCGCCCATCCAAATCTGCTATTTTTTTTGCCATTTCTGCCCGTTGTTCTTCCAAAGAACTAACCTTATCCGCCGTACGCACCAAATCTTTTTTTGTGCGCGAAACTTCACGTTCCGAGGTTTTAACCTGTTGTTCCAATTTTTTATTTTGTTGTTCTGTTTGTTTTATTTGGGCATTTATCTTTGACAACTCGCTGGCCCCATATCCGGGACCAACGAACACAAATAACAAAGAAAAAATCACAACGATTCGCTTCATTATTTTTTTATCACTTTCAAGAATGTCTTTTTTCCTTTTTGCACCATAAATTCATCCGAAACAGCGACCACAAACTTAATATCTACAATTTTATTTCCATCAATTTGAATTCCACCCTGCTCTACCATACGACGCGCTTCGGATTTAGACTGAAATAACCCTGTTGCGACCAAAAAATCCAAAACGGGCATATCACCCAACATTTCAATATTCACAGATGGCATATTATCCAGGTTTGCCCCACCTGCGAACAAAGCCTCCGCCGTTTCCTGGGCTGCAACTGCTGCATCATGACCATGCGCAATCTCTGTTGCAGCAAATGCCAAAATCTTCTTGGCCTGGTTCAATTCTGCCCCTTGCAACACAGACAATCCGGCAATTTCATCCAATGGAATTTCTGTAAAGATTTTCAAAAACTTTTCTACCAAATCATCAGAAATATTACGGAAGTATTGATAATACTCATACGGTGACGTTTTATCTTCATTAACCCAAACTGCATTACCCGCAGATTTACCAATTTTATTTCCATTTGCATCTGTAATCAATGAAGTAGACAAAACAAACGCTTCCTTGCCTAATTTTTTACGTATCAATTCAATACCCATAATTGCATTTCCCCATTGGTCTGCCCCACATGTCTGCAAAATACAATTATGTTCACGATACAATGTCAAGAAATCTACCGCCTGGAATGTCATATAATTAAATTCCAAAAATGTCATACCGTTATCCAAACGACGCTTTACAGAATCCATTGACAACATACGTGGCACAGTAAAATCAGTTCCAAAATCACGCAAAAAATCTAAATGGCTATAATTTTTCATCCAATCATAATTATCAACCATAATCGCATCAGAAGCCGCATCCCCAAACCTAAAAAATTTAGAAAAAGACTTCTTTAATCCTGCCACATTCTTGGCCAATATTTCTTCGGTCATCATTGGTCGCCCTGAATCACGCCCCGATGGGTCACCAATACGTCCCGTCGCACCCCCAACCAGGGTTATTGGTTTATGACCATATTTTTGTAACCAGCGCATCATCATAACTGGCACCAAATGCCCCACATGCAAGGAATCTGCAGTTGGGTCAGACCCCAAATACGCAACAATCTTTCCAGCATTCAACGCATCATTCAATCCATCAATATTCGAAGTCTGATTAATAAATCCACGCGCTTCCAATTCTTGCAACAATTCATTCTGCATAATATCCACCTTTTTATCGGAAAAAATAATAGCACGCAATTGCGCGCTATGCAAGAAAACGAAACAAATTATTTTACAAGCGACTGCTTATAATCTTCAATCAACTTTTTTTGAATTTCTTGATTAATTTGACTAAACGACTTACGCTTGCCACTTGCATCAATATACGGCACACGCCCAACTGATTCCAAATAACAAGAATCCAAACCAACTGTTTTATCTGGGTGGAAACAATACACTAACCGACCCATAGACTCGCCATCCACCGAAGGTAACACAAATTCAGAAATCTTTTGAAAATCAGGGATATTATCAACATCCACAAAATCCCCAAAAAAAGATTCTACTCTTTTACCATTAACCGTATAAACAAGACAACCTGCCTCTGGCTTGCGTTTTAAATTTTTGATACGCTTTACTATTTTTGGATGGCTTAACACATGTATTCCAAAGAAATTTGACGAACCAGAAACTGTAAATGTTTTTAAATTTATATTTTTTCTTAAATGTCTATCACTGGAAATAACACTTGCAATTTCGGCGAACCAGTCTGCCGATTTTTCAGGATGTAACCTATCATCAACGGATACAGCTAAATCCAATAAAGAATCACTTGGGAAAACCTTAAATAATAATTTTACTACCCTTTCACGCCCCAAAAGTTTCAACACAGATTTTGGGATTCGCGATACAAATCTGCTAACCTCATCATTTGTGGCCAACATTCCACGCCCTGGTTCCAAGCGCTTTAACATTCTAAATATAGACTTACTAGATCCAGGTTCTGCCACCCAAGATCCATTCGTTTTTAATTGCAGGTACCAACCACGATCTAAAACACTGTGAATATTTCTTTCTAATCTAACCAGCGGATAATTAAAAATTTCTCCACCAGAAAATACAACCGTATTATAAAACCCTGGAACTTTTTCAAATTCTTTTAAATAAAAATCGACATCTGATGCGGACAATACAGCAGATTCAGACTTTAATTTTGGTTTCATATAACAACCACGACACCCCAAATCACACCAATCTGTCAAATAAAATTGTAAATCAACATCATAGTCTTTCGTATTATTTAAAACATACGAAACACGCGTGGCAAAATCTTTTATATTTTTATCTTCAGGAACCATACAAAACCTTTTTGACAATAATTTTAGCATACACCCTATTTCTGTCAACAAAATAAAAAAAGCCACCATTTGGTGGCTTTTTTTATTCCCCAACAAACCGACTATATACCTTTTCATTTATTTCAATTGGGTATTCACGTTTCAAGAAAGAATTATAATCTTCCGTCACACCAGTATTCAGCATATCCTGCACCTCGTTACGCAAATCTGCAATCTTTTTAGTATCAAGCGATGGCTGAATATCTTTATTCACACGCAAGACATAAAAAACATCCGCGCCTTCTACGATTAAGTTTTCGCCGACCCCACTACGGAATGCCGCAACTAACACATCTGTTGGGGCGCCCGACGCACGTGATACCCTTGCAGATTTTTTCTGTGGCAACTTGCCATTTTTATTTAAATCAACCAACAATTCATTCGCGCGCAAATAAGCCAATTTTTTCTGCTCTGCCTTTTTCCAATCCGCAACCAATGACTGTTTCACAGATTCAAATTCTGCAATATGCTCAGGATTAACCTTATCCACACGAACAAACAGGAAACCATCTTTAGTTTCAATCATTTCACTTTCCAAACCTTCGTCCATGTCAAAAATTTTAGCAACAACCGCATCTGTCAGCACTTTATCAGCAGGCCGCTGTCCACGTTCAAATGCATCCAAAGCCACATAAGTAACATCATGTTTTTTTGCAGTATCTGCCATTGTTTCACCAGCGATAATATCATCTTCAACCTTTATCGCCAACGCATATCCTGCATCATACTTATCAGGTTGTACCATATCAGCCTTAATCAAAACATACGACACAGAACGTGTTTCTGGAATTTTTCTTGGATTTTGTTTATAAAAAGCACTCAATTGCTCTTCTGTTGGTTCTGCAACTGAAAAATCAGAATACTTTACCGTTGCATATTCAACATCACGTTCCGCATATCTGGCATTATATGTTGCCTGCTGTACAAATTCTGGAACAGGCAACGGCTTAGCAACACCAACCAGCACCATTGACCGCAAAGTCTGATTACGCAAATAAGCCGCAAAATCAGCCTCGCTCAAACCAGAATTAAATAACAATTGTTCAAACAAGCGGGTTGAAAAATGCCCATTATCTTGAAATTCTGGATATTCACGTATCTCGCGCGCGACACGTCTGTCTGTTACAACAAAGCCCAAGTCATTTGCACGATTTTGCAACATATTTTCCATTGTTATTTTTTTCAAAACCTGTTGATTAAATTCCCCTTGGGCCTGGGCATCTGAATAAATTGCACGCTGCTCTTCGCGCGATAGTTTTGCCAACTCGCCAGATTTCACAGTACTAAACTGTTGTACTGCAATTTCTGAATTTCCCACTTTCAGCAACGTGGTATCCATACCACCGCCACCAAATATCCATTCTGCCACCCCCCATCCAACAAAGGAAAAGGACAATATTCCAATTAAAACTTTTGCAACTGGTTTTTCTGATGCATTTCTTAAATATTCTAGCATTTGTTCCCCTTTTGCGCTACCATAGCAAAACAAAATAACAAAAAGCAATAAAAAAAGGGGAAAATACAATGAAAATTATTGCAGGCAATTGGAAAATGAACGGTGACCAAACCAATTTAAAATCTATGATACAAGATTTGTCAAATACAGACACAGAAAACACAATTATTTTATGCGTTCCATACACAATGTTAAATATTGAATCCGACAAGGTACACATCGGCGCCCAGGATATAAGCGCGCACACCCACGGCGCATTTACTGGCGAAATATCCGCAAAAATGGTAGCAGAAACAGGCGCACAGTACGTAATTGTTGGTCACAGCGAATGTCGTCAGTATCACGGCGACACAAACTCAACAGTCCGACAAAAGGCAACCCAGGCACTGGCCAATGGTTTAATTCCAATTATTTGCGTTGGCGAAACTATGGATGAAAAACAAGCTGGAAAAACCATGGCGGTGATTGAATCAGGTGTACGCGAATGCATCCCTGCTGATGTAAATTCACAAATAATTATTGCCTATGAACCACGCTGGGCAATTGGCGCAGGTCTAACACCAACAGAAACAGAAATTACCAACGCGCATACACTGATTGCAAAAACATTGACAGACATGGGACTGGATGGCACACCTGTACTTTACGGTGCATCGGTCAAAAGCTCAAACGCTGCCGAAATAATGTCCATTCCAAACGTAGATGGCGTATTGGTTGGTGGCGCATCCTTGAAAAGCGATGATTTCATACCTATAATAACCAGTGTAAAATAAACATATAATATCTAAAAGCGAGAAATATTATGAACAAAGAAAAAGATGTAAAAATAGAAACCGTATCAATTGACGACGCAAGCAACGAATCGGTTGAAAAAAATCAACCTTCTGAAATAGAACAATTGAATAACCAATTATCAGAATTAAATGATAAATATTTGCGTTTGGCAGCAGAGCTAGAGAATACGCGTCGTCGCAGTACACTGGACGCAGAATCACGGGCACGAAATCGCGCAATGTCTGTTGCAGAAAAAATTCTGCCTGTTATGGATGCAGTAGATGCAGCATTAAAGCACAACCCAGACGACGCTGGCATTCAATCCATGGCACGCGCCCTGGAATCTGCATTCGAACAAATCGGCATAACCAAAATTAAGTCAACAGGCGAAATACTAAATCCAATGCATCATAACGCTATTCAGGTTATAGACGCCCCAGACACCACACCAAACACAATTATTGATGAAATGCAGGCAGGGTACCTGTATGGCGACACAGTTTTACGAACCGCGATGGTTGTTGTTGCAAAATAAAAAAAAGCCCTTTCTGGGCTTTTTTTATTATTTAAACACACATAAAAGAAATCCCCACAATTTGGGGATTTCTTTTAGCCTAGAACTGGGTACGCAATTTAATCATACCGGTCTGTGATGTATAATCTTTATGCAAATCCAAATCATACATCAACGTCACCTTCAGACCTTTATAGTCTGCAGTCAAACCGATACCAAATTCACCGCCCAAACGTTTCAAGTTATCACCTGCGACCTTATACGATGCAACACCTGGCATATCAATAACCGCGGCATCCGCTTCGCTGATGATGTCATAGGTCAATGCGGCACGCAATTCTGGGCGCAATTCAATTGCCCAATCATTTTCAATTGCGAACGCATACTTGATGCCTGCAACACTGGTCAAGAAATCAGTATCTGTTGCACTTACATCACTATATGCATCCTGCGCAATATGCAAATAGCGCAATCCAGCCTCGGTTGTAACACCAGATGCGAAATCATAACCGGTCATAATTTGGGCACCATACGAATCAACATCGTACACATTATTAATGTTATATCCGAACACAGATTTAGTTTCATCATATTCAGACATAGAATATGTTAACGACATATTGGCGAACCATTTATTTGGCTTGTACTGACCATACAGGAACAGTGTTTTACTGTCGATATCTGTGTTACCGCGACCACTGGAATGAACATCAGAATTATTAAATGCCAAACCACCACCCAAGATGTATTTACCATCAATAATTGTATCCATACCAAATGCAACCCCGCGTGTATATCCATGGAATTGACCATCCATTTTGGACTTATTAAACAGTCCATGCATCCAGAAACCATTTTCTTGACTTTCATCACCACCGGCACGTCCCGTTGCAATCGCACCAGACATACGACCAGTTGCCAAAGACAGTACCTGGTTCTGAACAGATGAAGCCACCGCCTGGACCACAGGTTTACTTTCTGGATTCAGTTTCTTGGTTTCATGTTCAACCAATGCCTTGTTTCCTGCATTCAATGCCTGCTGTGCTGCCAATGATATATGCTGCAAGGTCGAATCATGTGAATTCGCCAAACCTGCAACAACACCCGCCGCCTGGGTTGAAATCCCCGCATCTTCGGCCAAGGATTCAATTGATTTGGTTTCAACAACGATACCATCCGCGCCATTGTTTGTTACAACATACGCCAAACCTGCATCAATTTTCATGTTGGCATCTGCATCACTAAAGATTTTGTATGTACCAACCGAACCGACATTCAGTTTCAACAACGCGTCTTTACCGGCCGTAATATCACCAAACAGATGACCATACGGACGACCATTTGTAACCGACGCAATAACCGTACCGTTAAGTGTCATTGTATCAAACTTGATCGTAGATGTACCGATATCCATGGTCGCACCACTATCCAACGTCAATGTTGCACCCTTTGCCCCGGTCACGTTGCCATTGAATAGCGTTTCACCGGATTCGATATCAATGCTTTCATTTACATTCAGCATTCCACCACGAAACGTCGCATCATTTGCAATGATACGGTCAACTTCAACACCGCGTTTTGTATCAACAATGTTTACGGTACCGCCATCGATATTCAACTCATTCAATGCAGTACGATAAAAACCTTTTGTATCTGTTATACGGTCTTCCACGACGGTTGCATTCCAAACCGCACCATCTTTCATGGTCAATTTTGAATTAGATACAGTCAATTTATCTTGTTCTGGCATTTCATCGTCCCAAGACACAATCGTATTTCCCGTCCAGAATGATTCTGCCCCTGCCAATGTAACATCAATATCTGCATCAACAGCTGAATTAGATGTTGCTTTTTTATAATTAAAGTTGATATCCCCCAACATCTTTACAGTATTTTTACCAGACTTGTTAATATTAACCTGGGCGTCACCACGTGCCAAGATTGCATTCTGTGCACGAATTGTTGTATTACCTTCTATATTTGCAATACCTTTGCTCATCGCAGTAATTGCAATACCCTGATACACACCTGTTTCTGGTGCAGTAATAAGAATATTATCGCCATTGATGTTAACTGTGGCAAAGTTTGCTTCATCAATATCTGGCGTATTGCTAGCAACATGTATTGCACCCAATTCATCTGCTTTTGTTGAAATGCTGATATTTTTGCCCGTGATATTTGTAACGGAATTTTTCTTATCAGCAAAAGCACCGTAATATGC
The DNA here is from genome assembly GCA_045530935.1 of Candidatus Enterousia sp. Taxonomy (GTDB): domain Bacteria; phylum Pseudomonadota; class Alphaproteobacteria; order Rs-D84; family Rs-D84; genus Enterousia. The sequence continues at coordinate 11,392 of JAZSDC010000012.1, forward strand.
AGTATATATAGCATTGTTAGTAACAGATGAAATTTCAACAGACTCTACATCAGCGCTGCCGATATTTACCTGACCGTTGTTATAGGCCTTTACTGCTTCTCCATCTATACTGGATATTTCAATTTCACCTGCTTTATTTGCATTTATATTAATTTTGGCATAATTTTCTGCCCATAAACCACCATCGACAGATTCAATTTCAATATCAGTTCCTTGGATATCAATTAATGAATCGGCCGTTGTTGCCAACAAATTACCATTGATTTCAAAGTCATCACCGGCTGTAATCTTGACCGTCCCCAAATCTTGGGCGGTAATATTACCAGTTATTGTACCTTCATTACCAAAGTTCAGGTTAATTAAACCACCCGGCAAAGTTGTCCCCTCGGCACTAACCAACATATTACCTGTAATAGATGATCCTGTCCCTTTCAGACCAATATTAACCTCAGATCCCTTGGCTGCGTCAATATCACCAACGATTGTTGTCTTGGCGGTGTTACCTTCGTTCTGGTTGATATTAAATATCAGATTAGATTTACCACCATACACTTCATTATATCCATAAATACCACCAACGATGTCCAAAGATTCATTTGCAACTAAATCCAGGCGACCTTCGTTCCCTGTAATCGCAGCAGCATTTGATTTAATAGAAACCTTATTCGCAAAAATATTTAATTCTTGGAAATCTGCATGTACATTGCTATTACCACCCGTCACATAGATTGCTGTATTTTCATCTTCTGCGGCACCTGTATGAATCAAATTCACTTCACCCAATGGCGCATCTTCGGTTCCAATATTCAACCCCGCAAATCTTGACAACAATGGATAAACACCTTTTTTACCAGAAGACAATGTCAAGACGGTATTTTCATTCCCCTTAACAACCATACTTGGCACCATGTCTGCATCTGTATTTGACTGAATGCCAACGAACAAATTCTGGGCTGTAATTTTACCATTTGTATCTGGCGCAACCACCAAAGTATTTGTATCCAAGTCATGACTAAACGAACCCGCAGTCATATTCAGGACACGCAACAACCCCATTGGATCACCATCCCGTCCCATTTCATCAGTACGCTGATTCGTAACATAATCAACAGGACTGTCAACTGCCCCTGTTTTTTCTACAACCTCTGCCATTGCGGGCATAATCGCCAAGGCTGGCAAAATACTGCAGACTTTTAACAAATCCGCAAAGTGTTTATTATTGGACATAGCCACTCCTTTCTAAATCAAGATTAAATTCCAAAATCTCTATGAATTTATTCGTAGCACATAATTTTGAATAATCAATAGAAAAAATATCCTATTTTCACTTGCATATTAAAATAAAAATGTCACAGACTATGATTTAAAAGCATATTAATTTAAACTGTCATTACTATATTGTCATACGTTCTAAAATTTGTTGCTGAACATATGCATCTTCGCTGTTATACAATGGCCAGTTTCCATTTGCCAGTTCTTCCATAGACGTCAACGGCTGATTCAATCGCGCGCGATACAGCCACAGATTTGACATCACACGCTTGATATAACTGCGCGTTTCATATGCAGGAAAGCTTTCTATATATAACAATGGATCATATGTATAAAAAGATTTTTCAAACTTTACCATTGTTCCCATCCCCGCATTGTACGCCGCTAACATTTTTATAATACTGTTTTCAACGCGTTCATGTGATAACAAATCAACAATATACTGTTGCCCCAAAAACATATTATGTTCTGGATTTGACATATCCATCTGCGACAAATCAACCTTGTTTGCACGCGCAACACGTTTTGCGGTACTGGGCATCAATTGCATAACCCCATTTGCCCCTGCCCCTGATTTCGCAGTAACACGAAAATTACTTTCCTGTTTTGTAATTGCCAGCAACAATGCGCGGTCAATAGACCACCCGCCCAACGGTTCCCAATCTGGCAATGGGTACTGGGCAGAATAAATAATATCATCATCAATTTCCAAAATTCCACGATCTTTGATAACACTGGCAGATTGTACAGACAGGCGCGCCATATTAAATTCAGTCGCCACAGAATTTACCGCATGTAAAATTCTGTCAGAAGCTTTCGGTGTAACCAGATATTTCAGATATTCTTCGGCCCGATCCTTGCGCCCCACTTGAATCAGCGCCAACGCCATACGTCCATACTTGGTATTTGCCAATTCAGCATAATCTTCATCTGTCGCCTGGTTTTCAAAGAATTCATATTCCGGTCGCTGTCCCAACATCGTCGCCGACAACGCCCCATAAAATGCCATAGGATACGCCGCTGCAACACGCCAATATTTTTTTGCGACATCACGTTTTCCTGCATAATCAGCCGCACGCCCCGCCCAAAAGGCAGCCTCGGTCTTGCGTGCATTATTAATCTGCGACAAATCCAAGATACGACTAAAATATTTTTGTGATTCTGCATAATTCTCTTCTTTGAAATACAGCAACCCCATAGACCACAGACCGTATTCAGAATTTGCATCAGAAGCAACAAACCCCCACTTTTTTGCCAGTTCCATTTCACCATTAGTATAATAGATATAAGACAATCTGCCCGCTAAACGTCCATAATCCGATTCGTTTATTTTTTTTCGAAACTTTTTATCTTCCAATATATGGCGCGCAACTTTGGTTGAACCCGTACGAATCGCACGTTTAAACTCATTAATTTTTTTTTCGGTATCACCTGAATATTTTTTTGCAGTCCATGTCTCTGATTGTGCAGTTTCAATCGGTTCTGCCCCTGTCATTATATTAGGAACACGCGCCTTGCGCACAGTGGCTTTTTTTATTTTAGCCAATTTTTCCATACGTGTCGCGCCCGGCATATCGGAATACTGTTCCATCCACGCCGTAATTTCTGCCCCACGTGTCCGATACGTATCAGAAATATAGCGCTGATATAAAATTTCATTCATCAACAATTTATCTGCAATCTGATTTTGTACTTTAATTGCAGTATTAATTTTTTCTTTATCCTGCAATACAAAAATCTGTTGATATAAACTGGCATCAACATCCGATAAAATCTGTGGCAAACCAGCCGCCAATAAATTCAACGGCACAAACAAGCAAAATAAAAACAGGAAAAACTTTTTCATATCTGCATATCTAGAACAAAGAAGTCTTTGGCAATTTACAAACCACCGCCCCATCATCATCTTCTGGAATTTGATCGATAATCTTTTTAAAATCGGAAATACGCGAAAACTTACGATACACAGACACAAAACGCACAAATGCAATTGGGTCCAAGTTCAACAAAGAATCCGATACCATCTGACCGACCAGCGCACTGGGTACTGTATCATCTGCTGTTTCTGTTTCCAATCTACGATGAATTGACGTTACCAATTTTTCAATTTGCTCATCCCCCACATCCCTATTTCTGCACGCCAATTTAATACTACGACGCAACTTTTCACGATCAAACGCCTCTAACTTACCGCTATTTTTACGCACCATCAAATCGCGCATTTGCACGCGTTCAACCGTTGTAAATTTAGCACCACACTGTTCACAAACACGACGACGACGAATAATCGCGTCTTCTATATCTGGGCGTGAATCCGTTACCCTGCTATCCGTAGAATTGCAATATGGACATCTCATAAGCATATACGGTAGCAATCAAATCATTATTTCGCAAGCAAATTTATTTTAATACAAAAAAAACACTTTTATAAAAAATCAAGCCTTTTATTTAAATAAAAGTATCCAAGCCAAAAAAATTTCATCCAAAAATATGGTAAAATACATATCAGTGGAGAAAACAGAGAGATGAAAAAATATCTGAACCAAATTTTACTGGGCGACTGTTTGGAACTGATGCGTGGAATACCTGATGGTTCAATTGATGCTGTTTTCGCAGACCCACCATACAATTTACAACTAGGCACAAAAACCCTGTACCGTCCCGAAGATCAGACTGCTGCACGTGCCGTACGTGATGAATGGGATTCATTTGCTTCAAATGCAGAATATGATAAATTTACGCGTGCATGGCTGACCGAATGTAAACGTGTACTAAAACCAAATGGCGCGATGTGGACGATTGGCAGCTATCATAATATATTTCGCGTTGGCGCGATCTTGCAAGATATGGGTTTTTGGATTTTAAATGATGTTGTCTGGGTAAAAACAAACCCGATGCCAAACTTTCGTGGCACACGTTTTACCAATGCGCACGAAACATTAATCTGGGCAACACCGACCAAAACAGGCAAATATACATTTAATTACGAAACAATGAAAAAATTAAATGGTGGCAAACAAATGCGTTCTGACTGGGATTTAAACATATGTCTGGGCGAAGAACGAATCAAAGACAACGAAGGAAAAAGCCTGCACAACACACAAAAACCATTGGATTTATTACATCGCGTAATATTGGCATCAACCAAACCAGGCGACATTATACTAGACCCATTCATGGGTTCTGGCACCACAGCAGCTGCGGCATGCGAATTGGGACGTCGGTTTATCGGTATTGAACGTGACGCAGAATACGTTGCGGCCGCACGCGAACGTATCGCGAATATCAAGCCAATAGACCTGTCCAACATAGAAGTAACAAAACAAAAACGCGACGAAATCCGCGTCGCATTCAAAGAACTAATAGACGCCGGCCTGCTGTACGTCGGCCAAACATTGGTCAGTCCACGTGGCGAACGCGTCATGATTACCCACGACGGTCAATTAACCCACCAATTACATGGCAAGGCATCAATCCATATAATGGCTGCAAAATTGCAACGCAGTGTCAGCTTTAATGGTTGGGATTATTGGTCTGCACAAAAATGTGACGGTACACTGGTTCCAATTGACGAATTACGCAAATACATCCGTCAAATAAAATCAGACATTAAAAAAGTAGCTTAATTTTTCTGTGGACACACCATGAAAAAAAATTTAAAATAAAAACATAAATACAAAGGAAAGGGAAAATCAAATGCTAAACCACAAAATAAGACACTTATGTTCACGTATTATTGCATCGTTGGCTGCAACGGGCGTGTTTAATCTTACATCCTCTAACGCAGGCGCCGAAACAATAGACCCATACCGTTACACCGAGAATCCAATGAAATTTACTGCCAGTTATACATCCAACACATGTACAGAACCAACGGCTGCAAATAACATTTTAGGATATGGACCTCTTGATAACGGATTGTGTAACTATACATGTCTTTCTGGTTTCAGCATTAGTGGTGGATTGAATACAACAACATCATCTGGCATATATGCAGGTGACGATGTTCCAACATGTTATCCACGCTACTATACCGTAAAATTTCAAACCAACGGTGTAAAGTCCGCTAATTCTCAGCAGTTGCTAAACTCATTTGTACCTGGCAGCACCCAAGAAACCGGCTATTCCAGCTATGCCTACATAAAACACGGCACAAATAAAATTGGTTGTCTAGACAGCAGCAACCAAATAGTAACAACTGATTTAAGTTGTGTTCCTGACGGTTTTGAAATTACAAACGGCAGTTATAACTTCTCTGGCTGGATTGACACAAATGGTGAACCATATGCATATATCGCAGAAAACACCCTGACCCATGATGGTGGTGCGCCCAACTATGATCCATATTCTGACGCGACAAACGAGATAACAGATCCCAACTTGTATCTTTACGCATATTATACACCTGCAACATTTGCAGTTAAATTCGATGGCAATGGTGGCGAATGCGCAACTGGTCTAAGCACAACCGCAACATTCGGTCAAAAATTTGAATTACCGGAATGTACACGTTCTGGATTCGTTTTTGCTGGATGGCAGGCACAAGACAATGCAATCACTGGCGCTATTATAGAATTCGAAAAAACTGTAAAAGAATAAATCGCCCCACAGAATATGACGAACACAGCAAAAGGAGAAAACATGAAAAAATTACTTTCATTTTTGACACTTATTGCACTGACTGCATGTGCCCAGGATTACAGCAAATATGATTCTATTTTTGAAGGTTGCGAAAGAATAGAAACGACCGAATTTCATCTGGTTTATAAATGCCCAGCAGAACAAGAATGGGCACAGCAAGTAAAACAGTTGCAACCAAACGGAAAATTTCGTGCTGGTGGGAATTTGAATTTATCTGAACTATATGCAGATAAAGAACATGTTTATGCAGAAGTCTCATTTGACGACCCAGGAACATGCAAAGAAAACTTTACAATACGAACAATGATTGCCGAACCTATCGAAGGTGGCGACAATTGGGCTTTTGTTGGTTGTAGATAGTTATATTGTAACTTAGTTCTAAAGTGGTGATTTTTCACCACTTTTTTATTTCCAACTTTCGAACTCGGCGGAGATATTAGAAACCAAACAAAAACCCGCCTTCACCGGCGGGTTTGTTTATCTTGGGCGGCCGCAGCTGATTCCTTCGGCATAAAAATGCCTGTGGGGCATTCGTTAGCACTCGAACAGCACTTTGTTTGTTCTCGTTTACTCATTGTCGAACCTGCGCAACATATTTTGTTGCATGATACAAACCAACGCACCACAGACATTAAAACGCCCACACGGGGCGTTTGAATCTTGGTTGGGGCAGCTGGATTCGAACCAACACTGACGGAGTCAGAGTCCGGAGTTCTACCATTAAACTATGCCCCAATGCGCCGTAGATTATAGGACTTTTTTATTTTCAATGCAAGCAGAAAGTTAATCCCCATGTAAAAACTGTGTAAAAATTTTACAAATATGTGATATAATACCCTTGACACAGGCGACTGTGTTGGGCGTAAGAACCTCGCTATTTTCGGTGTCCGTGGGGACAATAAATACCTCCAACTTTATTTTGGTTAGAGGGTCGCAAATATATTGAATAAGCGCGCTATTTTCCGAAAATAATAGTTCTTAACCTCCAACCGTCCGACTTGTGACGGTTATTTTTTACAAAAAAGGAATACAAATATGCGATTAACATTTGGGATTTTAATGTCACTGATGGTGGGGGTTGCACATGCAAACACCGACCTGGCCGCGGCGATTGAAAATGTCCGTACCACATGCGGAAACATCAGTGCGGAACTGACAGACATGAAAAAAATGGCAGGTATAACAACGGCGGTGACGAGTGTTGGAACGGTCGCCGGTGGTGTTGCACTGGGCACCGGTATTGCCAAAGCAAATGTTGATAAAGAAATTGAAGAATGGGAACGCATCCTGCAAGAATTAGCCATAGAACAAGAAAAATCTGAAACTGTATTCACTTTTATAAATATAGAAGATGTTGAGAAATCACTTGCGCAAAATCCTGTTGCGAAACCGGATTTAGATAATCACCTGAATGAATTAAATAAAAAATCCAAAACACTGGGTAATGTTCGTACTGGTACATTGGCGGCGGCAACGGCAACAAATATCGCAGGTGCAGTTATGTCTGGTACAAATAAGGTCAAAGGCGATTTGAAACAACAAATTGACGAATGCTTGGCATCGGTTAAAACATTATCAAATATTCGCATGCAGGCACGCATAGACGGCAGTGCCACGGATACAGATTTAGCACGTGCGGAAAATATTATTCGTGCATGCGATGCATGGACCACAGTTGATGTCAGTTCAATCAATAAACGTTCAACAGGTGCAACCGTATCATCTGGCATTGGTGCGGGGTTGGGGCTGGCCGGCACAATAACATCCGCATCGGCAAATTCAAAAGACGTTCGTAACGGTGATGATAAACAGCGGGAAAAGAACCTGAACACGGCGGCAAATGTGTTGGCGGGTGGCACAACGGCGGCAAGTTTATCCGCCACAATATTTAACGCAACACAGATAAATGCAATTAAACGTGCGGCAACCGTTGCCGATGAATGCGAGGGGGCGCTGAAATAAAATGAAGAAAGTATTACTTGCCATATCAGTTATTTTAATATCTATAAACAATTGTTATTGTGACGAGCTAGATTTTGTCAGCCAATCGGATTCAATACCAAGCATATATAATAATACCATCAATATACAAGCAATAATAGATAGTTTGCATAATAACAAATATCGTAAAGGATGTAATTTTACCGAGAAAGAACGAGATAAATTTGTTAAAAATTTAGCCATAAATTTTCAAAACGGAATAAATCCAACAGTACAAACAGTATATGAAGCATGTCTAATAATTGATGACACCCCCGGGTCTTTTTATGACATAGACACATGTATAGATTGTGTCAAAAAAATAGTTGAACATCACAACCTTTTATTGTTGGAGCAGCCATTTACTTTTAAAACAGAAGATGATTACACCAAAGCGGTACACGCAAGAGGTTTCTGTAGTGAAGACACTGTAATAGATGCACCATTCGCTGCTGCTTTCGAATCAGAATGCAAGAAAGACTGTAAGAGAATGGCAATAAAAAATGCGTGCGTATTAAAGGGTTACTTTTACCCCTCCTACTCATCATCATCAGTTAAGTGCGATTGTTTCGATGACTATCATCATTTAGATTTTGTGCCAACCTGGAAGGATTACAAAAAACTGTACAATATTAAATAACCCCCCACCGCCCATCGGGCGGTGTTTTTATACCAAATTCCCCATGTAAAAAATATGTAAAACTGAAACCATATGCAAACCAACCGGGGTACAGCGATATTGTGAAATCACCCCTAGTGCTTTTTGTCCCTAAAACAGAAATAATTAATTCAACCCAAGGGAGAGAAAAATGCACAAAATAAAATTCTTTGCAACACTATCCGCGTGCCTGGGGTTGATTCAATCAGCAGACGCATGCACCGGAATAACATTAAAGTCACGCGATGATGCAACCATTGTTGCGCGAACCATGGACTGGTCACGCACAGAAAACAACAGCATGTACGTAATTGTTCCACGCGGATATAACCAACAATCATTATTACCAGACGGCACAATGAACGGTCTGGAATTTGTATCATTGTATGGATATGCCGGCTTAGCTGCCGCCCAACCAGAATTTATCATAGACGGCACAAATGAAGCAGGCCTGTCTGCCGCCCTATTCTATTTCCCCGAATATGGCAAATACCAAGACTATAACGAGGCAAATAAAGATATATCACTTGCAGATTTCCAAGTCGTTTCATGGATATTATCACGCTTTTCGACAATCGACCAAGTAAAAGAAGCGATAAACAACATCAAAGTCATCAATGTCGATAAAAACGCGGGCACCGTACACTGGCGCATAACAGAACCATCAGGCCGCCAAGTAGTACTGGAAATTGTCAATGGGGTTCCAAACTTCTATGAAAATGAAGTTGGGGTTTTGACCAATTCACCAGGCTTTCAATGGCAAATGACAAATCTGAACAACTATGTAAACCTGCATCCTGGCGGCGCAGGTCCAACAAAATTTGGTCCTATAACATTACGTTCATTTGGATCTGGTTCTGGGTTCCTGGGGCTGCCAGGTGACTTTACACCTGTATCACGGTTCGTCCGTGCGGCGTTCCTAAAGACATATTCATTGGAACAAAACACTGGCCCCGCCACCGTTGACCAGGCATTCCATATTTTAAATAATTTTGATGTGCCACTGGGTGTTCAATTTGCGGTTGGTGGCGCACCGAACAATATGCCATCTGCAACGCAATGGACAATTGCGACTGACCTGAAAAACATGACTATATACTATCACACCATGTACAACAGAACAATTCGCAGTCTGGATATGAAATCAATCGATTTTGCGACGGTTCCATTCCAGTATCATTCATTGGACATGGCCAAACGTCAAACAATCGTACCTGTACAGATAGATTAAAAAAAAAGCCCCCATAATTGGAGGCTTTTTTTAACACTTCAGAAAAATTATTCTGCTTCTGTTTCCACAGCTTCTGCAGCAGGTGCTTCTTCTGCTTTTTCTTCTGCTGCAACTGGTGCTTCTTCTTCGACTTCTTCAACCTTTTTGCTGCCGAATGTCAAGGATTTACCTGCAACCAAAGCTTCGATTTCATCTTGTGACTGTGCCACATAGATTTTAACCTGAACAATTACATCTGGGTGTAATGCGATTTGTGTATCGAACACACCAACAGATTTAATTGGCGCACCCAACAGAACCTGGGCAGATTCAACAGAAACATTTGCAATTTCTTTCAACATGCGTGCGATATCGCGTGTCGATACAGAACCGTACAACTGACCGGTATCACCCGCCTGACGAATCATGTACAATTTCGCGTTCTTGACCGCATCTACATTACCTTCTGCTGCTTTTTTGGCTGCTTCCTGACGCGCGCTCAGTTCAGCTTTCTTGGCTTCGAACAACGCAACATTTTCGCGTGTAAAGCGCATAGCCTTGCCATTTGGCAACAAGAAATTACGTGCAAAACCTGTTTTAACTTCGACTGTATCGCCGATATTACCCAGTTTTGTAATTTTTTCTGTCAAAATAACTTTCATTTTATCTGTCCTTATTTTTTTAAGTTAGGGAAAATCCCAAATACTGCTTTAAAAAACAATTTGAATGAGATAGATGCGCCGTTGTTGGCAAGTGCAGTGTACAAATGCTACATAAACGCGCCAACAACAAGCAAATATCCATTATAATTATTTTTACCCCAGGTTGTTGCGAACGAATGGCATCAACCCCAAATGACGTGCACGTTTGATGGCGGTTGCCAACGCACGTTGATCTTTTTGGGAAACACCACT
>JAZSDC010000037.1:0-43892 GCA_045530935.1 Candidatus Enterousia sp.
AACCCGTTCGTAAATTTTCATGCAAATACAATTCCAAGGTGGCGCATGGTTGCACCGATAAAAACTGTCCTAAAAGATTGGGGGGTGCGGATTACAGGGAAATATTTGGTCTATCTTGCCCATTTCGTAAAACACGATAACACCCACCGCCCATCCGGGCGTTTTTTTTAATTGACATTATGCAATGGCGATATAATAATAAAAACATGTTATTTAGCAACAAACATAACTTCTTTGGTTTGTTCTTTGCCCGCTAATGTCGGGCAGATTTTCACATATATTATTTTTTTACAATTATTATTAACAACTAAAAACCAAGGATTTATCTATGATAAACAGAAAACCTCGTAATATACGTTATTTCTTTAACCCTGATCATCATCCTGATTCTGGGGCCTATGTGCCAGACGAGGCAACAAGAATTCGTTGGCGTCTGGAAGAAATAAAGGCTGAAGAAAAGCGACTAAATGAACGTTTGCAATATCTGAATAGAAATCAGAAAATAAAACAAAAGCAACGTTAACCCCTACCGCCCACTGGGCGGTTTTTTTTATATCGTAAATGTGATATAATATGCTCAATATAAAATATAAAGAGATACTATGCTAAAACTAGTAAAGCCATCACATGAATACATACAAGCATTCAAAGAAACAATGCAAGAGCAACAGACGGATATTGGTACGCGCTTATATACCCCCGGGCTATTAAAACTGATTGAGATGATAGATTCTGGCCGCGAAACAGAATGGCTGAAAAATATCGCACAACAAAACGATATTACTTTATATTGGCTGATGGACGACAACCGTTATGTTGGTTGCTTTACATTTCGTCATAACTTGACAGAACAACTTATACAACGCGGTGGCAATCTGGGGTATAATATCATTCCATCGCAACGCCGTCGTGGATTCGCATTTGTTGGATTATCGCTTGTATTAGAACAGGCGTATAAAATGGGATTTGATAAAATTTTAATTACCTGTGGGACTGATAATGATAAATCATATGCGCTTATCAAGAAAGCGGTTGCAACATTTGGTGGCGAATTTTTACCAGTGTCCGAACGGAACGAGTATCGTGCATGGGTAAACACCACATCTGTTTCTGTGAAGTAATACCCCCCACCGCCCGTTGGGCGGTTTTTTATTTGTTGGTTGCTCTGGTCGTGCAGATTTGTTTGCCAAATATGCTGGTGAAACGGCTTAGATGTCAGTATTGTGGCAATGGTTATAACCGATGAAAAAGACAAAGATATGCCAAAATGAATTACAAAACCCAAAAACAGGGCTGAATAGTTTAAAAGTCGACGCCAAGAATCATAAGAAAGTAAAACAAAACGGATTTCTGTCTATTATTCACAAATCGGACTTGACAAAGGTTTTTTTTGTGACATACTCTCTGTTAAGAAAATAAAAAATAAGAGGTAAAACATGTCGTTTACACAAGAACAGGGAAAAAATATTTTACATTGCGACGGTTGCGAAAAACATTGTTGCTTTGATGTTTATAAAGAGAAAACTAAGCTTATCCCAAAGATTGGTTCAAAAATAATCCATCAGTTTACAGATAGAAACGGTATGCGATGTGGAACAGCCGAAGACGAAGAAAGTTTATTTTCACAAGGTTATTTAGGCCCCGATGCACGACTAAGTTATATGTTAGATCAAGCACGAAACATCGCAAAACTGTGCGACCATTACAAGACCAGATAACAACATGTAAAACAACCACCGCCCATTGGGCGGTTTTTTCCTTGCGTGTGGTTTGTGATTTGTTATTATCACGAATAAGAAAAAAAGGATTTTATATGCCAATAACACCACTGTGCAGATACTATAATGTGCCAAATGCAATCAAAGTATATCATCACAGAAATGGCGAAGTCTATATCACGCATGGTGAAGATTTTTATTCCGTGCATATCGTCAAGCAAACAACCCCATACAGCGAGCAGTATATATCGCGCGGACGTCTGGACCATATTTCTGCAAATGAATTTTTCCAGGTTGCATGCCGTTATCTGCGGGGCGAGATTAAGTGGACCGAACCCACGCGCCACCACAGTTGTAAATATAATCCAAAAAAATCGCGTACATGCAACCCTAAAAATTGTCCCAAGAAATTGGGTGGCGCGGCATATTGGGAAATGTTTGGCGCAAACTGTATGCACCGCTGCAAACAACGCTAAGTAAAGTTTCTTATTAAGTATTTCTTTAAATTGTGTTAAACTGACCACTGCACAGAGGAGAGAAAAAACACAGCCCCCCGCGGGGCGTGTTTTTTATTTTATATCAATAAATTTTATTCTAAACAGAGTTTTTTATGTCGCGAAAAAATATAACATAAATGCATTCTATGTTTATAATCAAGAATCGACAAGCAGTCTGCTCTAAAATAATTTACGTGACATTTAGTTTGTTCTTGTTATAGTTAGTATCCTTGTATTTAAAGGGTTAGTTAATGGACTTAGATGTTTTGCGTAAGCGGGTATTATCTGGAATCTCAGAAGAACAGTTTAACCAAGAATATTTTTATTTAACCGTTCCACAGTACAAACTAAAAAGCATGCTAGAATATCGTTGTGATAAAAATATTTTACATGGTAAAAATTGTTTCAAGTGTACATACAATCTGCATCCTAACAGAAAAACAGGTACAGAATGTGGCATATTAAATTATATTTTTGCAGGCAAGGTTAGTGGCAGTTTGTTTATAAACTATCCCCAGAAAAGTATCTGTGAATTTTGCAAAGTAAAATAGTTAAATAAAAAGATAAAGAAAGTAAAAATGAAAAAAAATAAAAAAAGAAATTTGGTAGATTTAATTGCAACAATTGCTGTATTGTCAGGATTGTGTGGGTTAATATATACAGGCGTTACAGATTTTGAATCAGAGGAATCACAAACACGTTCTATTAGCGCTTCATGTATGGCAACACTGGTTGGTGGAATACTTTTTGCAATAGGCAGTGATAAACAGCGCTAATTTTACAGTGTAACGCCGAAAGTCAATCTTGCAAATTCGCCAATACAGAAAGCGATAATTGATACTGTTGTACAAATTATTAGCATTTCAATTGCGTGTCGCCACCAATTATAATTATGGGCGTGTCTGATACAAAAATTACACATAAAAATCATCAGCACCGCAATCGCGAAAGAAAACAATAAAGCTGTACGTGAATTATCTAATATATAAAAAGGGACCAACAGCATAACGCATGTCGTCATATAAACGATACCTGTTGCGATTCCTGCGCGCCATGCATATTGGTTATGATTTGTTTTCTCCGCCAGGTATTCTGATGCGCCCATAGACAGACCTGCGGTAACAGATGCAATAATTGCAGACAGAATAATCAATTTTTTCTGCGTCAATGCAAATGTTAAACCTGCCAGCAATCCAGTCAATGATACCAGTGCATCATGCATCCCCAGTATAATTGCAGATGCGTATTTTTTTTGTTGTGCCATAATACTAAGTGTATCATTTGGTGTCGGATGATGACTACAGGAATAAAAGTAAAAATAATTATATGTGATTATTTTGTTGCATGTTATTTATAAAATGTCCTATGTTTGATATGAAAAAAGTGATTATTAATAATGTCTGATTTTAATGAAATTCTTTCTGCAATGCGTCCTGTTGAAATGCGTACAATTGCATTGGCGGGCGCAACTGACCCTAATGCGCTGGCAGCGGTTGTGCGCGCACACGAAATGGGGTTTGTGAATGCGATTTTGTGTGGTGATGCCCATATGATAGATCAGGTTGCAAAAAATAATCATCTAGATATCTCAGATTTTAAGGTTGTAGATTGCACGGATGATTTATCTGTTGCCCAAAATGCTGTTTCATTGGTGCGTACCGGAACGGCAGATATTTTAATGAAGGGCTTGATTCATACCGCAGATATTTTGCGTGCCGTATTAAATCGTGAAACAGGTATCCGTGGTGACGGTATATTATCGCATGTGTCTGTACTGTATTCGCCATCACGAAATCGTCGCTTGTTTTTGACAGATATCGCAATGGTTATGTACCCTGATTTAGAAAAGAAGGTTGGTTTGGTAAAAAACGCTGTTTCGTTTGCCCAACATATGGGGGTGGCGTGTCCGCGTGTTGCACCATTGTGCGCGGTTGAAACATTGAATCCTGCAATGCAGGCGACGGTTGATGCTGCGGCATTACATAAAATGAATACATCTGGGGATATTGGCGATTGTGTGATATCGGGGCCAATATCATTTGATATCGCCGTGTCGTCCGTTGCAGCCATGACCAAGGGGTATAATGGCGCAATTTGTGGTGATGCAGATATTTTATTATTTGATAATATAGAAGCGGGGAATAATACGATTAAGGCCATGGTACAATTTAGTGATTGGATATTTGGTGGTGTGGTAATTGGTGCGCGTGCACCGATTGTATTAAATTCGCGTTCTGATTCCGATTTATCTAAACTGTTTTCCATTGCATGTGCGTGTACAATGTAGTTTTAAAGAGGTTTTTTTATGTCCAAGGAATTATTTAATCTTGCCAGTACAAATTTCGATAAATATCTAAAGAATTTCAAGGAAAATGATGCAGATGTATTATTGCCATATTCACGCCTAACTGATTCTCAGTGGGACCAGCTGAACGCAGAATTAGAATCTGAAAATGTTATTATGTACCCTGTAACCCGGGATGGGAAAAAGTACATGTCATTTTCTTGGTTGGCGTTTGCAGAAGAAGATAATAGTCTGTTTAATCTTGCCAGTACAAATTTCGATAAACATCTAAAGAATTTCAAGGAAAATGATGCAGATGTATTATTGCCATATTCGCGCCTAACTGATTCCCAGTGGGACCAGCTGAACGCAGAATTAGAATCTGAAAATGTTATTATGTACCCTGTAACCCGGGATGGGAAAAAGTACATGTCATTTTCTTGGTTGGCGGTTGCAGAAGAAGCAATTGCAGAACCAAAAAAAATAGTGGCACGTGATGCGGTTATGGATTCTTTTTTTGATGAATACGATGCAGTTGATTACAAGGGGGTGCCTGTGTTTGTATATGCCCCAGACGGGTTGGGGCAAGGGAACGCAGAAGGATATGCAGAAAAAATTATGGCCAATGGGGAATATTATGCAACTTCATTAAAAAGAACTGGTGAACCAAACGGAAATTGCGTATTGATTGCAATTAAAAAATCAGATGCTAAAAAAATAGGCGCTGTGTATCAGGATGATGTTTTGACAGAAAAAATGGATAATTCTGCAGCACATAAAAAATTATCCCAAATTTATGGGCGCCCATTGACATATATCAATGGTGTCCCTGCTATGGTTGAATCGTCTGCGGATTTTGGTGTTTTTCATGGGCGGCCTGTTGCGTTGGTTACGGTTGGTAAAAAAAAGATACCGTTCTATATTTCATCAGGCAGCGCAGGCAAGACAGAGGTGTTAGCTGGCAAGTGGGGTTTTTTTGGCGGAATAACCGGCGATCATCATCTGCGCAAAGGTTTTGTTGAAGATATTGTCGCGCATTATCGTTCGCCAGAATTAAAACAGATTGCAAATGCATTGGATGAACAAATTGGCGATGTTCGTGATACTGTTGATGTGTTAAAAACGGTTGGGCGTAAATATCTTGGTGGTGTTGGTGTTGTTGCAAAAATGTCGGATGGACCTGAAATCAGCCGTGCCAGAATAAACAGTGATATTTTCTTTCCGGAAAATGATGGTATTTTATTATTTGATATCAGATCTATGACTGATTATATAAAAAGTTTAAATAGACAACAATATTTAGAAAAAAATAATAAATTTAAGAATGGGCAGGCAGAGTTTGAACAGGCAAAGAAATACAATGTGGATAATTCTGCTAAATTGGACCAAGGCAGTAAAAAATTAAAGTCCAAATTGTTAAAAATATTTACATTTGGAAACAACGGTAAAAGTAACGATTAAAAAAATCGGCATGTATGCCGATTTTTTTCTTGCAATTGGATGTTTCATGCCCCACAATCGATGGGCATTTTATTTCTACACAAAGGAGAACTAATGAGCAACAAATGGGTATACACCTTTGGTAATGGCCAGGCCGAAGGTCAGGCAGATATGAAAAATCTGCTGGGTGGTAAAGGTGCAAATTTGGCTGAAATGAACTTGGTCGGATTGCCTGTTCCCGCAGGTTTTACAGTTACGACTGATGTTTGTACGTATTATTATGAAAACAATCAAACATATCCATCTGATTTGATGGACCAGGTACGCAGTGGTATTGCGCATGTTGAATCAATCATGGGCAAAAAATTTGCAGACTTGGAAAATCCATTATTGGTTTCTGTGCGTTCTGGTGCGCGTGTATCTATGCCAGGTATGATGGACACTGTTTTGAATCTGGGTTTGAATGACGACACTGTAAAAGCTTTGGCAAAAATTTCCGGCAATGAACGTTTTGCATATGATTCATATCGTCGCTTTATCATGATGTTCAGTGAAGTTGTTATGGGTGCAGATATTGATTTGTTTGAACATACCCTGGAACGCATGAAAGAAGATAAAGGTTATAAACTGGATACAGAATTAACAGCAGACGACCTGAAAGAACTGGTTGAAAAGTTCAAAGAAATCGGTAACAAAATCGGTAAGGTATTCCCACAAGATCCATGGAAGCAATTGGAAATGGGTATCGGCGCTGTATTCGGCTCTTGGATGAGCAAAAAGGCCATCACGTATCGTAAATTGAACAATATCCCCGCTGATTGGGGTACTGCTGTAAACGTTCAGGCAATGGTATTTGGTAACTCTGGCGACGACAGTGCAACCGGCGTATGTTTCAGCCGTGACCCTGCCACAGGTGAAAATAAATACTATGGTGAATACCTGATTAATGCCCAGGGTGAAGACGTTGTGGCGGGTATTCGTACACCACAGCCTATGAGCAAGGATGATTCCGGTCGCCTGTCTTTGGAAGAAGCAATGCCTGCAGTTTATAAAGAACTGTGTGATGTTCGTGAAAAATTGGAAAAGCATTACAAAGATATGCAGGACATGGAATTCACAATTGAACATGGGAAATTGTGGATGTTGCAGTGTCGTAATGGTAAACGCACGGCTGCCGCTGCGGTTCGTATGGCGGTTGAAATGGTTGCCGAAGGATTGTTGACAAAAGAAGAAGCGATTCTACGCGTTGGTGCAGATCAGCTGGACCATTTGTTGCACCCAATGTTAGATCCTAAGGCCGAAAAGAAAATTATAGCAACTGGTTTGCCTGCGTCCCCAGGCGCTGCGGTTGGCCAGGCTGTATTTAATGCCGAAGATGCTGAAAAATGGGCTGCCGAAGGTAAAAAGGTGATGTTAATCCGCATTGAAACATCTCCAGAAGATATTGCGGGTATGAACGCCGCCCAGGGTGTTATCACTGCGCGCGGTGGTATGACATCACACGCAGCGGTTGTGGCACGCGGTATGGGTACGCCATGCGTATCTGGTTCTCCTGACATCAAAATTGACTATGAATCCAAAACGCTGAAAACAACATCTGGTGTTGTTATCAACGAAGGCGATTGGATTTCAATTGATGGTGCCAAGGGTCAGATTATCGAAGGTAAAATTCCAACAGTATCTGTTGAATTAACCGGCAACTTTGGTACATTGATGGAATGGGTTGACCAGATTAAAACATTAACGGTCAAGGCAAACGCTGAAACACCAAAAGATGCAAAACAGGCACGCGACTTTGGTGCCGAAGGTATCGGTTTGGCGCGTACAGAACACATGTTCTTTGACCCATCTCGTATCCAGGATATGCGTGAAATGATTTTGGCCGAAGACGAAGCGGGGCGTCGCGCCGCGTTGGCAAAACTGTTGCCATACCAAAAGGCTGACTTTATTGAATTGTTCAAAATTATGGATGGATTGCCTGTAACGGTTCGTTTGATTGATCCGCCACTACATGAATTCTTGCCACACACTGATGCAGAAATCGAAGAATTGGCTGCACACATCGGCAAATCTGTTGAATTCATTAAACAGCGCGCAGAACAATTGCATGAACAGAATCCAATGTTGGGTCATCGTGGTTGCCGTTTGGCGATTACATACCCAGAAATCTGCGAAATGCAGACACGCGCGATTCTGTCTGCCGCACTGGAAGTTAAAAAGGCTGGCGTCCAGGTATTCCCAGAAATCGAAGTGCCATTGGTTGGTTCTAAGAAAGAAGTGGATATTGTCAAGGCGGTTATTGATGCCACAGCCCAGTCACTGTTTGCAGAAACAGGTGAATTTGTTGAATACACGGTTGGCTCAATGATTGAATTGCCTCGCGCCGCGGTTTTGGCAAATGAAATCGCAGAATCTTGTGAATTCTTTGAATTTGGAACGAACGACCTGACCCAGACAACATTGGGTATGTCACGTGACGATACCGCCAAAATCTTGGATGAATATCGTGCACGCGGCGTATATGTTGCAGATCCATTCGCATCTGTTGACCAATTGGGCGTTGGTTTGTTAATCAAAGACGCTGTTAAGAAAGCACGCGATACCAAGGGTGAACATATCCACCTGGGTGTATGCGGTGAACACGGTGGTGACCCAGAATCAATCGCATTCTTCCACCAGTGTGGATTTAACTCGGTCTCGTGCAGTCCGTTCCGCGTGCCAATCGCGCGTCTGGCTGCTGCCCAGGCTGCGGTTAAGTTCCCTAAAAAGAACTAATGAAAAAATCCCACCAAATGGTGGGATTTTTTTTAACAAATAATTGCAAATTAATTTTAATATGTTATTATTTTGTCAACAAATTAAGAGGGGTCTAAATGACATTAGAAGAAATATCACCTGGCAAATTGCCACCAAAACGTATGAATGCCATTATCGAAGTTCCGGAAAATGGGTACGTAAAGTATGAAATTAACAAAGAAACAGGCTTATTAAAGGTCGATCGTATTTTACATGCGCCAATGGCGTATCCTGCGAACTATGGTTATTTCCCAGGTACATTAGGGGATGATGGCGATCCGCTAGATTGTGTTGTTGTTTGTAATGCGCCTTTGCGTCCTGGTGTTTTGATTGAGGTTCGGCCAATCGGTGTTTTATTAATGGAAGATCAGGCAGGTGGCGATGAAAAGATTATCTGTGTGCCGCTGGACAAAATAGATCCTTATTATACAAACACAGAAT
This sequence comes from Candidatus Enterousia sp., assembly GCA_045530935.1. Lineage (GTDB taxonomy): Bacteria > Pseudomonadota > Alphaproteobacteria > Rs-D84 > Rs-D84 > Enterousia. Next base: position 9,177 of record JAZSDC010000037.1, read on the forward strand.
ATGTTGAACAATTGCCATCAATTTTGCGTTCAAAAATAGAATATTTTTTTCAGCACTACAAAGATTTGCAACCGAACGCTTGGTCCAAGATTTTGGGGTGGGCGGATCGTGAAACTGCAGACAAACTAATTATGGAAAGTATAGATAGATATTGGGCGCACAAGCGTGAAATGCAATAAATTTATTAAAACAATAAAAACAAAAAGGGTATAATATGGCTTCTTATATTGCGAATGATATGCGTGTTGGTTGGGTTATTTCCCACAATGGCAAACGTTATTCCGTAACCTCTATTACCAAGGTAAAACCTGGCAAAGGCGGCGCATTTGTTCAGGCAGACCTGCGTGATATTGATTCTGGGAATAAAGGCGGTGATCGCTGGCGTGCCGAAGACAAGGTTGAAAAGTTGATGGTCGAAGATTTTGATTGTCAGTATTTATATGCAGACGGCACGGATGCTTTCTTTATGAATTTGTCTGATTATGAACAGTTTACAATGCCTGTTGAAACGATGGGTGATGCTATGAAGTTTTTAGCACCTGAAATGGTGGTCAAGGCTAACTTTGTCGAAGGTCAACCTGTGTCCATATCATTGCCAAAAACAGTAATTGCAACTGTTGAAGAAACAGAACCTGCCTTGAAAGGGCAAACAGTTACAGGCAGTGGTGGTAAACCTGCGATATTAGATAATGGTGTGCGTGTTCAGGTTCCTGTGTTTATCGAACAAGGAGAAAGAATTGTTGTTAATACGGAAACTTTGGAATATGTAGAACGTGCAAAATAATAATTTTTGGCGTATTAATATCCCCCGATTTTTATCGGGGGTTTATTATGAGCGTTGTATATTGTTTTTATTGGAATTAAAGTGTTTACAGCAGTAAAAAAAATTGTTATAATCATTACAACAAGGAAGACTTGTTAACAGTTTATATGTTATGGAAAGGTTGGGTTTCTGGGCATTTCCAGAACGCAAGGAGAGTTTTTATGAAAGGTCAAAAAATCGCAGATTCACTTAAGAATGCTATGGGCACAGTATTTTTATTAGCCGGTGCGTTTTTTGTTTGTTCAACTTTTTTCTCGATTAGAACTGTATTTGCAGATCCGATTGCGCCAATAAATGATTTGGGGGCATATCCACAAAGTCAGCGCGCGACCAGTACAGCACGTTCCACGTTACGTTCTGCATCTCGTTCAACGTCACGTACGGATTCTGCGCGCAGAAATGCGCAACGTGCACGCACAACTGTTGTGCGTCCTGGGGGTAATGCTGTTGCGCCTGGTGCGACAACTGTTCGCAATGCGCCCGCGCGTGCAATCGCGCAACGCACAACAACAAATGATGCTGTCAGACAGACTGCTTCTGGACGTAAAATTATTTCACGCCAAAGTGCGGTCATGAATCGTGCAGGCGCAGTACAGAATCCACGTGCAGTACGCGCACGTTCCGCGGTTGTTCAAAATGAAGCACGTGTATCGCTTACAGGTAGTGCAATTCGTGGTTCTACCAAGACCAGTAATTCTTCATATTCATATCTGACAAATAAACTGTCGACAGGTAATTATTCAAATATAATTGATTCAACAACTGGTTTAATCTCGAACGAAGCATACAACAATTGTTTAGAATCATATTACACATGTATGGACGAAATTTGTACTGCGCGTAATAATGCGCAACGTCGCTGTGCATGCGCAGGTCGCGTCAAGGCTTTTGCTGAAGCCGAAACAGCCCTGGAAACTGCAAATGAAGAATTGATAAAGGTTTCTGGTGAACTGGCCTTGTTGGTTGCTTCAGATGGTAAAGATGTTTCGGATGCCTTTAAACTGACAGATGCAGAAAAGGTTATGAACTGTGTATCGTGGCGTGAAGTTAGTAAAAACGGAACCGCTGACGAGGATGAGTTTGGAACATGGTGCGCGGAACATGGTATATTTGATAGCACTTGCAGCAATAAAAAATCCCCAGATTACTGTGAAAACAATGAATTTGGATTCGATATCAAAGATTTAGATGGTACTGGGTCTGATATCCTGGCTTCATTACAGGCGTGGGCCGAAGCCAAAGATAACACAATCACAATTCTTACAGATGATACATCTGCCATAACAGATGCGTTTGATAATTTGTCATCAGTGGTAAATGGCTTGGGCGGCTTTAGTGGCGCCTTAACTTCTTCGGATGATTTAACAGATTCTCTGGCTGAAACATGGGGGTATGAACTGTTTGAATATGCGCATAATAATGTTTGTGGGCGTGTTTTAGACAGTTGCTTTAACGGCATATACGAAGCGTGTGGTACACCATCTTCAGGTCGCAAGTGCAGTAACGGTTCATCACAGTGTCCATATAACTATAACAGTATAATCAGTGTAAATAATACCGGAACTTATGAGTTGGATTTCGTGATGCCAAGTGGCGGATATTCCACATCAAACAGCGCGTCCTGCTTTGGTTACACCAGTACATCGGGCGACCCATATTCCGATCTGCGTGGTCCTGTTGCTGATGCGCGTCGCAGCATTATGCAAAAGTATGCACTGGATGCAAATGCTGACTGTGATGCGTATGGTGAACAGTTGCGTGCAACTGCCCAGAATATTGGATATCAAAAGGTTGCAGCACAGCAGGCTTTGCAAGAAAAACGTTTAGAATTTGCCCAGAACGAAGCAGAATCTATACTAACAGCAGCAGTTGATGCGGGTACAAACTTTAATCTGTGTATCAGCGAGATTTATGATTGTTATGAAACACAGCGCGAAGAGAATGAATCATGGCCTGCTGCACGTATAAAAACATACTGTGCCCAGATTGCAAATGTTCCGCATTGTTACGAAGAAATGATTTGTAACCCATCAAAATCTCAGTTCAAGGCGGTCATCGATGTCCAAGACAGCGAAACATGTAACAATTCGCAGGATTACAAGTTAAATACATGTCGAAATGTCGTAACATTAAATGAAATCTTGTACGGCGTTGAAGGGGCCAGCGGAAGCACAACCGGGGCAACGCAGACACCTAATTCCAAGAACATTCGTGAACAGTGTTTAAAGGATGCCGGGGTTGATGATTTGCGTCAGTATTTAGATTAAAAAACGCCCATATGGGCGTTTTTTTTAAGAAGGATGTTGTTTTAATTGGTAAAAAAAATCCCCTGCTGGGGGATTTTTATTGCAAGATATTCTTTGCGTTTTCAAGCAATGTTATTGCTGTGTCAATGTCGTCTTTGGAATAAATCTTTTGCATACTGTGTGTAACTGCGGGGGCAGGGGGGATGTTGTCGCTGTCTTCTGGCAGATTTCCATCACGCAGTAATTTTTTTACCCCTGCAATTGTCATTCCATGTGTGTACAGCAAATCCTTTATTACAAACAGTTTTTTTACCGTTTCTGTTCTGTAATATCTGCGTCCGCCTGCGCCTGTTGTTGGGCGAATTGCAACAGGAAATTGTTTTTCCCAATATCGCAGTGTATGCGCCGGCACGGCCAGTTGTTTTGAAACCTCGTTTATAGATGCAAAGTATTCATTATTGTTTTCCATGCCGGATTTTTCCCTTTTTTATTCTGTTATATCGGATGCATCAGAAGACGTGTTTTCTTCCATATCTTCTTCGTTTGCGCCTTCGATTGAAATTGCAGATACAACTTTTTCATTATCTGCAGTACGGAACAACGTTACGCCCGCGGTGCTGCGTCCGGCGATACGAACGTCATGTACAGGCGTGCGAATAATTTTTCCGCCATTGGTTACCATGATTATATCTTGATCGTCCGCGACTGGAAAGGAACCAGCAACTGCTGTATTCTTGCCCCCCAGCTTAATGTTGGTGAACCCGCCGCCGCCACGGTGTGTCAGTCGATATTCATAAGAGCTGGTACGCTTTCCGAAACCATTTTCAGAAATGGTCAAAATGAATTCTTCACGTGCTGCCATTTCACTCATTTTTTCATCGCTTAGAATGATTGTTGTTTCTTCTTCTTCTGAATCTGCTTCTTCTTCGATACCTGTTTCTGCGCGACGTGCAGCGCGTGACTGTTTAATATATGCAGCGCGTATTGTAGAATCTGCTTCCCCGCGATTCAACATTGCCATGCCTATAATCTTGTCGTCTTTACCCAGCGATATTCCACGCACGCCAGTTGAATTGCGTCCTGCAAAGATGCGGATTTCTGGTACAGGGAATCTAATTGCACGCCCACGATATGTCGCCAAGAACACATCCTGGTCTTCGTTACACGGCAGAACAGAAATCAAACTGTCGCCTTCATCCAACTTCATTGCAATTTTGCCGTTTGCACGGATTGAGTCAAAGTCGCTCATGCGATTGCGACGCACTGTTCCCGATGCAGTTGCAAACATCAAGAAATGTTCTTTGTCAGATTCTGCAATGCGTGCCACATCTTCTTCTGGAACCGGTAAAATTGCAGTGATTGTTTCACCGTTTTCTAATGGTAACAAATTAACCAGTGGGCGCCCCTTTGCGGCAGCTGCAGCTTCTGGTAATTTGTATGTTTTCAATTTATAACACATTCCACGTGAACTAAAGAACAATAATGGGGTATGGGTATTTGCAACGAAAACCTGTACAACATAATCATCATCTTTTGTTGCCATGGCGTTGCGCCCTTTACCACCGCGTTTTTGTGCGCGATATGTATCCAATGCAACACGCTTGATATACCCTGTATTAGATACAGTGATAACCATATCTTCGCGTGCAATTAAATCTTCGATATCAATATCGATTTCTGCATCTGAAATTTCTGTGCGACGTGGAGATGCCCAATTGTCGCGTACCGCAGTTGTTTCATCGCGAATGATTTGAACAATGCGTTCCTGGCTGCCCAAGATTTCCAACAAATCACGAATTGTTGCGCCCAGTGTTGTCAAATCGTTATGAATTTTATCGCGTTCCAGACCTGTCAGACGATGCAATTGCAATTCCAAGATTGCGCGTGCCTGGTCTTCGGACATATAGAACATGCCGTCTTTATATTCCGTATTTGGGTCGTCAATCAGTTGAATATATGATTCAATATCTGATGCCTTCCAACCACGTGAAATCAGTGCTTCGCGTGCGACATCAGGATTCGGACTGGATTTAATTAATTCGATTACTTCGTCCAGGTTTCCAACCGCAACCGACAGCCCCAGTAATGTATGTGCACGATTTCGTGCCTTGTTTAGGTCAAATATTGTACGACGACGAATAACTTCGGCGCGGAAATCAATAAAAGCATCCAATACGCCACGAACATTAAACAGCATTGGGCGTCCGCGGTTTAGTGCCATCATATTGACCGGGAAACTGGTTTGCATTTCTGTATATTGGAACAGATGATTTAGCACAACATCTGCAATCGCATCGCGTTTTAATTCAATAACGATGCGCAGTCCTTCTTTGGACGATTCGTCGCGAATTTCCGAAATGCCTTCGATGCGTTTATCCTTAATCAGTTCGGCAATTTTGATAATCAGTTGTGCTTTGTTTACCTGATATGGGATTTCATCAACAATGATTGCCTGGTGATCGCGGAAATCTTCGATATGTGTTTTTGAACGGATGATAATCGAACCGCGACCTGTTGTATGTGCCTTGTATGCGCCGGCATGTCCCATAATCATTGCGCCTGTTGGAAAGTCAGGTCCTGGGATAATTCCGAACAATTCATCATCTGTCAGATTTTTATTATCCAGTATTGCCAAAATACCATTGCAGATTTCACCCAGATTATATGTTGGAACATTCGTTGCCATACCAACCGCAATACCCGACCCACCATTTACCAAGAAGTTTGGAAACTTGGTCGGCAATACAACCGGTTCTTGCAAGCTGCCATCAAAGTTCGGCATCCAATCCACGGTATCTTTTTCCATATCGTCCATCAAAGACGCACCCAGTTTTGACAGGCGTGCTTCGGTATAACGCATGGCAGCCGCCTTATCTCCGTCGCGCGAACCAAAGTTACCCTGACCCTGGACCAGCATTTCCCCCATTGAAAAGTCTTGTCCCATACGCACCATGGCTTCATAGATAGAACTATCGCCATGTGGGTGGTACTTACCCATAACATCACCGACGATACGCGCAGATTTAACAGTTGGTTTTGTTGCGGGCGCAACATCGTTCATAACATACAGAATTCTGCGATGTACAGGCTTGCACCCGTCGCGCACATCTGGCAATGCGCGGTCAACGATAACAGACATTGCATAGTCCAAGAAACTGGTTCGCATTTCGTGTTCCAACGAAGACTGTGGAACGCGTACTTCAATTACTTCATTAATATTTTCTGACATACTGCCTTTCCTATTGTTTATAACACACAAAACATAGCAGATTTTTGGGCTTTCCGTCAAGAAATAAAGGTTAAAAAAATGTTTGACAATTTATCGGTTCATAGTACCATAAACAAGACATAAAGTAATAATGATGGAACAAATAAAGCAAGATTTAAAACAGGCACAGCAGCTTGTTAAAGAAGCGGGCGATGCGCCAGAATCAGATAAACTGACACGAATTTATTATTCATGCCATGTTTGGGGATTAAACAAGATAATCGATACACTGGATCTTGTCAGATATATTAAGCGTTATTTGCATCAAAGACACAAATAGGACAGATAAAATGTTTTTACCTTTTTATAAATTTTTGACAGCTGTTTTTACTTATTACCTTTTTCTGGAATGTTTACAGAAAACAGGTCTGATAAAATCAAAATAATTTAAATAAAACAGTTGCGTTTTTATAAAACCTGTGATTAAATAGGTGCACAAACGGATTTTTCTGGGTGCTTATGATGCTGCTCGGGCACGCGGAACAAAAAAAGAAAATGGAAAACAAGGGATTAAGTCATGGCAACAAAACGTACATATCAGCCTTCTAAGACACGTCGTATCCGTACACATGGATTTCGTGCTAGAATGGAAACCAAGGGCGGCCGCGAAGTTTTGAATCGTCGTCGCGCAGCTGGTCGTAAAAGAATTGCTGTATCTGCAGTTAGATAAGAAAAAAAACGCCCATTTGGGCGTTTTCTTTTATTTCATTATAACATCCGCAATCATAGAAACTGCATTGTTGTCAATACGTGCTTTTGCTGCCATCTTTTCAAGACGTGATGGATTGTCAAACAGTTCTGTCAATGTCGCAGTCAACCACCGTGGTGTGAATTTTGATTGTTCTATTGCGAATCCGCCACCTGTTTTGGCAAATGCGTTTGCGTTCGCAGCCTGGTCTGGGTTTATATTCAGTGGTACAAATATCGCTGGGCGGCCAATTGTTTGCAGTTCCGCGACTGTGCTGGCGCCACTGCGTCCAATAATTAAATCTGCGCTTGCAATTGCGCCTGCCATATCGTGTATAAAAGATAACACATTTGCGCGGATTTTATTTTCTGCATAAAATCGCTGCAATCGTTCGACATTTTCTGGTCGCGTTTGATGTGTTACAAAGATTTTTTTATTTTTCATTGCAGCAATTGCAGCAGGCACTACATCGTCTAAGATTTGTGCGCCCAGTGAACCGCCAGTAATCAATAATTTTCCATTCCCAGGTAATGGCGAACCAGCGGCTGCCAGAAAATCAGCGCGTACCGGCAGACCGGTATAAACAACATTTGTACCTGTGGTTGGTATTCCAAAAACTGTTGGGAAACTGGTCATTAATGTTTTTACCCATCGCATTGCAAATTTATTTGCGCGACCAATCGCTGCGTTTTGTTCGTGTAAAAATGTCGGTATTCGTAAAACGTGCGCTGCAAAAACAGCAGGAACAGATGCATATCCGCCAAACGCGACAACACGGTCTGGGCGCGATATTATAAAACGTAAAATCAAAGCACACGAAGAAACGCCTATTTTGGCCAGTGCCCACATTTGTTTCATTCGGCTTTTTGCACCAACCCCAGACGCCCAGATATGCACCAATCGCGCCACTTTTGGCGCATCACGTCGAACCATATCGCGTACCCGTCCATCACATGATATTGTTATTTTATTGTTTCTGTTAGCCAACTCTGTCGCGACACTTAAAGCAGGAAAAACATGTCCGCCTGTGCCACCTGTTGCAATCCATATTTTCATAACATACCCCCTTTGATTAATAATACTAACTCCACTTATCTTGACGTACCAGGGCCAATATCATGCCAAATAATAAACAGTACGCTAATAAGGAACTGCCGCCATAGGAAATGAATGGCAATGTCATTCCTTTTGGTGCAAACAGGTTTAATGTTGTCAGCATATTAAAACAAATCTGTGTTCCAAACAGTGCCGCCGCCCCCCCTGCAGCGTACAAGACAAACAAATCGCGCGCATTTGTTGCGTTTGTAATCAAACGACGAAATACATAGAATAATAAAACCAACAATCCGCATGCCATAATCGCCCCCATGTCTTCTGCGATTGCGGCGAACACAAAGTCTGTATGCACGTCGGGCAGGTACTGTTTTACAAACGCGTCGTCACCTGACCCCAGCAGCCCCCCATGACGAATAGAATCAACCGAATTATCCACCTGATATGTATCGCCTGTTCCTGTAAAGAAAGCTAATATTCTGCGATGTACATGTCCCAAAGTGAAAAAAGCAATCACCAGCATTGACAGCCCCAATCCGCCAATCACTGGGATTAATATCAAGGGTAATCCTGCAACAAAAATCATGGCTGTAAATACCCCCAGGTACAAGACGGATGTACCAAAGTCAGGATGGTTAAAAACAATAAACAGAAATAATCCAAACAGTGCAAGATAATACGACCAGCTAAGCCAGGTATTAAACCGCCATGCTTCCTTATTAAAGAATATATTATCGCCATACGCCTGTTTCATACGCGACAGAAAATAAGCAGTCATTATAATGAAACCTGGTTTCATTATATCTGCGGGCATGATATTAACGAAACCGAATGATACAAAACGTGCCGAGTTATTAATCACGTGTGGCGCGATAACCGTCAGTGGCAACAAAGCCAATCCAAAAGCTAGATTTGCAGCCGCCAACCATAACACTTGTTTTTTACTTAAGAAACTAGCCCCGAATAATGTTATCAGTCCGGCGATATAAAAAGGTGTTGCCTTTACCAGAAAGTAATACCATGGTTGCCCCATATGTTCTGCCTTGATTGAACCTGCGGACACAACAAACACCACAGACAGCATTATCATTACCAAAACACAGCCCAACAGTCTGCGATCTGTTTCGAAATACCAACTGGTTAATTTACTTTCTTCAATACGCTTTAACATGTCTATTTTTCTTTATGCAAACTTCAATAAAACCAACGCAAACCCAGAAAATAATATCGACAGAATAAAGAAACGTTCTACGATTTTTGTTTCTGGCCATTTTAATTCTTCAAAATGGTGATGCAGTGGTGCGCGCAAGAATATTCTGCGACCTGTTCCTGAGATACGGCGTGTTATTTTGAAATAAATCGTCTGTGTAAATGATGATAATAAAATCAGTACCATCATACCTGCTGCGATACCCATAATGATTTCTGATTTTAATAACATCGCAACCGTGCCCATAAATCCCCCCAGGGCCAGTGAACCGACATCACCCATAAATATTGATGCGGGTTTTGCGTTGTACCATAAAAAACCAAGTACCGCACCAAAGGCTGCGCCCAATGGTGCATACAATCCGCTTGCGGTTGGCAAGAACATAACTGTATCCATAAAACCAATTCTGGTTGCACCGTACAGCGCCACGGTTAATACAACCAGTACAGGCATATATAATTTCGACAACATGCCATCTAATCCGTCTGTAATGTTGGTTGCATTTGCGCTGCCGCAAATAACAAAGTATGCGAACACATAATATAATAACCCCAAAGGCAAAATTATTCCTGCGCCAATTGCGACAGAATATTCAGGAATATATGGTGGCATTGTTTTATTTATAAAATAAGCCAAAATAACAACAAAGATGCCTTCGATTATCAGACGTGTCAACGGCGACAGCCCATTTGCCGCCTTGACCGATTGGGATTTTACCTTTTTATAGTCATCGACAAATCCCAGTAATCCAAACATTACCAATGCAGCCATTGCAATCCATCCTGTCAAATTGGATAATGGCATAAACAATACTGCGCCAAATAAAATCGCCAAGATGATTAATATTCCACCCATTGTTGGTGTGCCTGCTTTTTTTGCGTGGGCTTCTGGAACATTTTCACTAATTGGTTGCCCTTTCTTTTGCATGGCACGCATTGCACGAATAAAAGGACGCCCAAACAGCATCACTGTCATAAAAGCAATGAAAAAAGCGCCCGCGAATTGTGTCCAACCACTGGCAAAAAAAGAATAACCATAACTTAAAAAATAATTAGTCAGCATAAAAAATCCTTTTCCTTATGCTGACATTCTATCATAAAAGATTAGATATACAAATGTTTAATAAGAATTAAAAAACACCACCAACAACAGGATTGTGACTTGTTGTTTTTTTACTGGGGGCGGGGTTTGGCGATTGACCGATTTTAAAGGCTTCCTGAATTATTGTACCTTCTGGGTCTGATGACGCTGCTGCTCCGCTGCGACGGTTGACGCGTATAAATGTCAGTCCGTTTGGAACAGAAAAAGGTTGATTTTTATCATCTGCCAATGCCGTTCTCATAAAGTCTGCAAATACACGTGCTGCCATATGTGAACCTGCGCCGCGCCCCAGTGGTTTTGGTGTGTCAAATCCCAGATATACCCCAGCAATTAAATTCTTAGAAAAGCCAATAAACCAAACATCCTTTACATCGTTTGTTGTTCCTGTTTTGCCTGCGATTGTATGACCTGGGACGCGGGCTTGTTTGCCAGTGCCGCGTTCGACGGCGCCCTGCAGGATAGATACCATTTGGTACAAACTTTGTGGATCGGATAAAGGTTCGTTTTCCATTTCTGTTTCTGGTGGCATTAAGTTTTCAGACCATTCGATAATTTCTGTGGGTGTTCCATTAATGGTACGACCATATCGGTCTTCAATATAGTCAACCAGTTTTGGTTGAATTACACGTCCGCCATTTATAAACGCAGAATATCCTAATACTAATTTTTCCAGCGTTGTTTCACCTGACCCAAGTGCCATAGATAAATTCATATTTGGCATATTTGATGGATAAACACCGAATCGCTGGGCGACTTCGATTGCATTTTCTGTACCAATTTGTTCAACCAAGCGAACAGTTGGCACATTGCGCGATGTTTCTAATGACAGACGCAGTGGCACATCACCCATGAATTTTTTATCATAGTTTTCTGGTTTCCACAACGTGTCGTTTTCACGCCAACCAACAATAGGCGCGTCCTTTATCATTGTTTGCGGTGTATAACCGCGTTCCAGTGCAGCTAAATACACAAAAGGTTTTATTGTTGAACCGATTTGTCGATATGCTTGTGTTGCGCGATTGAACGAGCTTTCACGGAAAGAACGTCCGCCCGCCATTGCAACAATTCGTCCGGTGTGTGGATTCATCGCGATAATTGCCCCCTGCAGCTTTTCGTCGCGTCCATTATTATATGCGTCCAGTTCACGCGCCAGCGCCGCAGACGCCGCACGTTGCAGTTCTGGGACAATAGTAGTTTTTATATATAGACCCTGGTTATACAAAACTTCGCGCCCCAAGGAATTTAACAATTGTCGGCGAACGTCTTCAGCGAAATATTGAAAATCTTCTTCCATTTGTGCAGTGAATCCGCTGTTGATATTTAGCTCTTCCGCAGCCGCTGCGTCGGCGTCTTCTTGTGTGATAAATCCTTCCTCTACCATTCGGCGCAAAACGTAATTGCGACGTTCAACTGCGCGACTACGATTATTTGGTGCCTTAGGCAAGGATGCCAAAAATGCGCATTCTGCCAGGCTTAATTCATTTACAGGCTTGTTAAAATACATCAGTGCTGCCGAACCAACGCCATACGCGCGCGCGCCTAAAAATATTTGATTCAAGTACAGGGTTAAAATGTGTTCTTTGGAAAATGCGCGTTCCAGACGCAGTGCCAAAATTGCTTCTTTTATTTTTCGTGAAATTGTTCGTTCTGATGTTAAAAAGAAATTTTTTGCCACTTGCTGTGTTATGGTTGAAGCCCCTGACAGCGTTGTGTTGTACCCTAAAACACGTAAACCATTATTTGCAGCAGCGCGAATAATACCCTGAACATCAATCCCTGGATGTGACCAAAAATTTTGATCTTCGGCTGCAATAAAAGCATTTACCAGCTGGGGTGGTAAATCTGCGTAATCAATGAAAACGCGCCTTTCTTCGGCGTATTCGATTAACAGTGAACCGTCCGAAGCGTACAGGCGTGTTGCAACGGGTGGCGCATACGTTGCCAATTTTTTATAATCAGGTAAATCATTACCATATATCAGAATCAGCGTTGCCAACGTCGCCATTCCAGCGACAAATCCCCAAAATAAAATATTAAACAGAATGCGTAAAATTTTCTTAAATTTCATAGTAATTAAATTTTACGATAAAAAAGATATGTTTGCAAATAATTTAAGCAATAAAAAATCCCGCCTTTGGGCGGGGGGTTACAATTCAATTTTGCCATTTGTTGCAACCAAATCTGTCATCATTTTAATATGACCACCGGCTTCGCGGACAATCAAATCGCCCGCTGCAATTTCTGCGAAATCCAATGGGTCAGAAACAAATGCGTCCAATTTCCCAGCTGCAACCCATGCCAAATCCAGTGCAGGACAACCTGTACGACGTACGTCACCAATCATTGGGCGCACATCAGATGTATTGTATGCAATTGTTAACTCAGACTGTTCTGATATATTAGAAACCTTGATTCTGGCAGAATGATATGCCGAAAATACATATGCGCCACGTTCGCTTTCTGCATAATACAGTCTCTCGTCAATTGGTGAATATATTAATGCAATTTTTGTCTCATCGTTTGAACGTAACGCCAAAGATATTGCAAAGTGTGGATTTCCACGAACAAAGTTTGCAGCCCCAGATAAAGATAACACAAATTCATCGCGACCATCGCCTGGGTGCGAAACGTTTGGTGTTAATAAACCTGCCGCAGGACGAACCAGCAACAGGTCGTTTAAGATACTTTCTTCAATGCGATTCGCGGCCTTTTGCACAAAATCACGCGCACCACGTAACGACTGTTGCAGGTTTTCTACTTCGCCAAAATCACGACGAAGACCAGACGCTGTACGTTGCAGCGCCATAAACATCTTGTTTAATTCGGTTGAACCTTTAATCAACAGTTCCATGTCGCAGCCCCCCATGAATGCGCATTAATTTTAGAAGTTAAAGCCAGCAAATTTGCTCTTAAACTCTGCTGCACGTTGACCCTTGTCGCCTGCGTTTGAACGTTGACCTGTCCATGCAGAGTGGTTCAAATTATCTGTAGACAACAGCAAGTCTTTCTTTACAGAAGAGTACATTTTAATTGTTTTTCCGTCAGTTCTTGTGACGTTGATTTCATGATATTCAGGATGAATGCCTTGTTTCATTGTATTACCCTTTTTTAAATTTTAGCTTGTGAATTATACATGCTTTTTTACATAAATCAAGCAATAATAACATATTAATATCGACCAATACAGCCCAGATAACAGTTGCCAGTAGATTCCAACACATTTATAAATTGTGATTGGTTATGTCCGGAAAATAATGCCAGAATCGTTCCTGTATTTGTTGCCAGCATATCTGCAACGGTTGCAATTCCCGAATTCATTTTCTTGAAAAAGCCGCTGGATGGGTAGATTTCTGCGGCCAGTAACTGCGTTTGTCCTTGTGATTTTGATGTTTTGCGTGATTCTATGACCATCAGTTGACATTCTGGGGATATAATTAATTTATCGCAAACAACCGCGTCGCCCCCCAATAACTCGCCCCACCATCCTGTGGATTCGCAGAATACAGGATAGTATATAGTTGCGTTTGGGTTCGCAGATAACAGCGCAGATATATCTATGTCATCTGTATAAACATCGGGCATCACACCTGTCGCATTGTTAATAACTTTGCGTGCCAGTTGATATTCGCAATCACCTGTTGTCTTACGTGGCCAATAAAGAATCGGAAACTTTGTCATTGGTATGAATTATATCAGATTCGGCGCGCACAAAAAAGGGGGAGGGGGTAAATAAAGGGCTTGATTTTTATTTTTTTTTATTTTTTTGCCAGATGCTAGGCTTTTTTTAGGAAATTTTTCACGCCTTTCCATAATGTATCTGCATTGCTTTTCGCAGTTTTATAGAAGTCGTCGGATATTGTTACATTAAATAACGTCTTTGATAATGCAGGTATCGAAGTCATTGTCATTGCAACGAACAGACCGAATAATGCAATTGTTATTAACGAATCGTTTCGCAACATTAGTGCGTCCATCAGTATTTCTGCGCCCTTTGTTCCGCCTTCGGATATTGCTTTTTCCAGCATATTGATACCTTTCCAATCGCTAAACATTGCGTCCAAGAACATAAGCGCAAATGACAAGAATATTCCCGTCATTGCCAACCCCAGCGCCCCATCAATAATACTGTCAATAATGCCGCGAATCGTTTTTCCTGCACCTTGCAGTGATATCTTCCAACCACTGAACAGCCATGACAACAACATCAGTGGCAACATTATTAAATCCAGGGTTAATTTTATAAATATTTCTAAAAAGTACATTGGAATTGGAACCAGTGCGGCAAAGAATACTGCCAGTATCAACAGTCCAAAAAAGAATACCGGTACATTTGGAAATATTGGAACGCCCCATAATATTTGGTGCATGTACTCGCTGTTGAATGCCATTTGGGTCATTGTCCAACCGACTGTCATCCCCATGCCTGTTATTCTATGTATGCCAGCCAGTTCGCATGTCATGTTATGGCGCATCCTTGGCGGGAATGCCCCATACTGTGCAGCTGCGGGGGTCGCGGTCAGTTGGTCTTCCAGTGCAGTCGCAACAATACATGAATCAAAGGTTTCGTCGTGTGCAATTGAATGGTTCAAGGAAAACGCAATATTAAATATCGGTTGTATTGCAATTTCTGTAATTAAACGCGGTAATGGCGCAGCCAGCAAACCGCACACTAATATAAGTTTTACAATATGGGTGCCCATTTTTGTTGTCATTGACCATGGGTCAGGAATTTTAAGGTTCAGATAATCGCTGGCAAATTCCCATGCAAACCATACCAATGTTAATATTACAGAAAACGGTAATACAACAGATGATAATGCACCATATATTCCAGGTAAGAATCTGGATAAAGATGCCATTATGTCTGCAAACATCTGACATGTCCAACAGCTAGAGAAAAAATCAAATGCATCTGATATGTTTACTGGTGCTGCAGAACGATATATCGAAAACCCAACAATTCCAACCGCCCCCAGCCCCAGCCCTATCAGGAATGGGCCAGCCATCCCTGCCGATATCGGCAAGAAAGAAAAAAATACAATCCAAAATTTTTTTAAACGATTCATTATTTTAACTATACCATATTATGGCACAAATGTGATATAATTGAAAACAGAAATTATACAGCGAGAGAAATGTTTGTTCCAAAGAAAGTGTTGAAAGCATTGTGTTTATGCGCATTTTTATGTGTGCCTGGGGGTGTTCATGCAAATTTAGTTGATTCTATGAATTTGGCACCATTTGTGCCAGATGTGTTGGATGCAATGATGATGGTTGCCACAGGAATGTATGACTATTTTGTTGGTAATGGTGATGGAATAATATACATACTGGTTTATACTTTCCTAGGAATGACCATAAGTTTGGGGTTGGTAAAAATGTTCCTGCCTGCGAAATGGGTTCAGTTTTTTGGTTTTACGGGCGGCGGGGAATTATATGAAGGTAATATAACAGGCTTTAAGATTGTTGAAAATATGTTAAGGCCTGCATTGCGTGCCTTTATTGCAATTTTTATTTTATTACAGGTAAAGCCTGTGATGATGACCAGAATTTTAATAAATCCATTTTTGCAATTGGGGGCAGCTTATACCACTGAAATCATCAAAGGTGTGAATATGGTGGGCTCTTCAATCAGTCCGGTAGAGTGTCCAGAATCTATTATACAACAGGGATGGTTAACAAAAGAATCTTGTGATTTTATGATTCAGCCTATCTATGACATCAGCGCAACGAATAACACCATGATAAAGCGTGGGTTTGATTATGTCTTGCGTGGGTTAAAAGGTGTTATGTTGTTGTTTGCGCATGGTGGACAAGATTTTCTGGATATTGTAACAGGGTTGGTCTTGATAATGACATTTTTTGGCAGTAATTTATTTATGGCATTATTGATTATTCAGGGGATATTTAAATTCTGTATGCAATTAATTTTATATCCATTCAGTGTGTTGGCATACGTATTCAAATCCAGTGACAAATGGTTTGATATATGGCCTGCGTTTGACGGTGTAGTCCAGGGGTTAAAGCAGTTAATTGTTACTACGGTTGCGTGTTCTTTTATGTTGTGTATAAATATCGCGGTCGTTCGTGCATTGTTTCAAACGAATCGATCATTTTTTGTTGCTGCCGCAGGGGGCAGCGCATCCAGCAATGTGCCCGGTATTGGTGGTGGCGGATTGGGTTTTGGTGGGCAGTCTATAATGTGGATGTCTGCAATACTGACGTTCTATTTAATGTTCAAGATTTTTGAACTGACACAGAACCAATTAAATAACTATGTTGGTAACGGTGCGGACAGCTTGTACAAGAGTGTAATGAATGATACCAAGGTAGGCTGGACTAAAATTAAAGCCACGCCTGAAACATTTAAAAAGTATGTCGGCTGGGGTAAAAAAGTCGTTGGGTGGTTTAAATAAAACTGGGTACACAATAAAATATGAAATGGTTGGTTGATTTTTTAGTTGAAAATACCATACAGTGCTGGGGCTGTCCTGTGTTTGACAGGTTGTTTCAAATTGTTTCAAGTACCGCAACATCATTTTATGGTTTTTTCAGTCAGATATGTTTTATTATATTCATAGCGTTATTTGCGATATACATGTTCAATGCAATATATCAAAATGCCAGAAAAGATTTTGAAGATACTTTTTACAAAAAATCCCTTCAAAAAGTTTTTATAAGTTCAATTGTTGTACTGGGTATTTTGGGGACGGGTGTAACATTTCCTCGTTTTATTACGACCATTACATTTGAACCAATTGCCAATACTGCATTGGTTTATTCACGTTCAATGTTACAGTTGTCAGAAGATTATATCGACAGCAAAGTAACTTATCAGCCGATACAAATGCCAGAAGATGGCTTTTATCGCCCCCAGTTACGCGATACGATTGTTAACTTAATGAAAAGCACAATTGCGCAATTCCAATCTTATGTAAAGATGGGGGTTTCGCTGATGTCCAGTGCTTTTACATGGAAGGCGTTACTTGGGATTGGAGCGTTAATAAAACATATTATTTGGTTCTTTGTTGGTCTGTCGTTGGCGTGGCAATTTTTAAAGTTGTATTTTAAATATTGTTGCTATTTCATAGATGCTATTATTGCAATGGGATTTTTTGCATTTTTCTTTCCGTTGTCATTGGCTACGTTTGCGTTCAAAGGCGCTGATTATGTTCCAAAGATAGTCGAAAAAATCGGTACGAATGTCGGTGTTAATCAAATGAAGAACGTAATTAATTCTATTGTAACATTGGCATCTGTTGTAATTACATATACAATAATCATGATAATTGTTGCCAAGTTTTTCTCGGCCCAAGATGTTTCTGTTGCCGACATCATGACAATTATTGGTTCGGGTGATATATATGATATGGAAATTTCTTTTGATAATGCATACGCGTTTACATTGACGGGGTTGCTTACTTTAATGTACGTGTTAAATTTCTTGTATCAACAAATTCCGCAGGTCTCGCAAATGATATTAAGTTTGTTTAATGTTCAAGAATCGAAAAGCATGGGTGAACAAGTGGCAGGCGATTTGAAGAACTTGGGCAAGAATGCGGCTGGATATGCTAAAAAGATAGGGGCTGCTATTATGTCCAAAGGTAAAAAGGATGCGGATGCACCAGATTCATCGGATACATCAGATTCATCTGACCAGTAAGGGGAAAATAAACAATGCTTAAAGTAAAAGTCATTGTAATGATTGCAAAAATTCTAATGGCGTTGATTGCCATTGGTATTGGTATATGGTATATGGCGACATCTATTGGTGGCGCTGCGGTATCATATACCAGCATGAATAATTTCTATACAGCCATTGGTGTAGAAGATGGGAATGTTGCCACGGCAAATGGCTGTTTTATGTGTGGTTATGTTGCTGATTTATTTTCTGTTATTGGTGAAGCTGCATTAAAAATTTGGACTTTGATTACCGATAAATTGTGGATATTGTTGGTAGCTGGATTTGGGGTTTATTTATTTATTCACAGTGCCCGGCACATATTCAACGCAATGAAGGAAACGGCAAACCTGGACGGAAAAGATAAAAATATAGACTTTAAAACATGGTTTGACCCATTACTGAAACAAGGGATTCGTTTGATGTTGGTTGGCGCATTGATGGGGGCGCTGGGGATGGGCGGGGTTACCGCCATGAAAACAATTACAAATATAACAATAACACCTGTATTGTATGCTGGGGCAGAATTAAGTCTGGCCGCCAGTGGTGCCGTGAATTTTGCGCAATGTGGTGAATTAGAACCCAGTAATAAAAATGCCACAGGTGCAGATATTTTAAACCCAGTATTTCAGCCATTTATGTGTGTTATCGGTAATATTAATGCTGTTATGCTGGCAGGTGCAGCAGGTGGTTTTTCAATGATGAATTATGCATGGATGGGGCTTGGTGGTGGTGTTATGACATGGCTTGCAGGGGTGGTATTAGTTTTGATGTTTATGATTATCGGATTTGATTTGTTTTTTCAAATCCTAACCGTTGTATTTAAGTTGGTATTTTTGGTCATTTTCTTGCCGTTAATAATAGCGTCGGCTGCATTTGAACCTGTTTGGAATAAATTAAATGGCATTGTCAGTAAATCAGTCGGCATGTTGGTCTCGGCCGCAGTGCGCTTGGTTGCGATTACATTAAAAGTTATTATAATATATACAACGATTGCCTTTACTGCGGATACTTTCTTCCCGGGGCCTATTGATGGTTACAGTTCTATTTTACCACCGATATTGAATAACATGCCAAAAAATCCTGATGCCCAAACATTAGCTGTTATTAATGTGTTTTCAGAATGTGAACGTTCTTCGATTGTTGATGGTACGGTGGACGGTGAAAGGTTTGAAGAATGTTTTAAATCGCGCAAGGCTTCGGTTGAAAGATCCTATCCTGGTGCATTTGATTATCTAGAAAATGGTTGGGATTTCTTGCTAATGATGATTTGTTTGTTCTGTCTGTATTTTTATGCAATCAGTCCCAAGGTTGATAAACTGTTGCCTGCTGGAATCGTAAAGCTGCCTGTTCCAGGCGCTAAATCAGATGTCAGTACGTCAGGTGAAGATTTAGACTTTGGTGCATGGGTGCATGATTTGGGCAAGACAGTATGGGGCAGTCCTGTAAAATTAACAGAAAAAATAGCAAAAGATGTAATACAGAAAGACTAATCGTCATGAAAAAAATTTTAATGATTATTTTTTGTGCGTTAACCTTCAGTTTTAATTCAACTGTTGCGTTTTGCGCCAGTAATTTGCCAGAACCAGATGTTGGTGACTATGGATCTTGGGCGACAGAAAATAACAGAGAGCATGTTGTTAGTACGATTTCCCATGATATCTCTGCATTCCAGGGCAATTTTCAACAGCAGTTGGTCGATGATTATGTCCCGATAGAGGCAAAAATAGGACTGGCCTTTATTAACGCTTTTTCATATGTTGCAATTGTTCTTGATCGTTCACTGGTTCCATTTATGATTGTTTTTATATTGATTGCGTTCATGTTTTGGATGTCTATCGAAGCATATACGATAATTCGTGGCGATGGTGATTTGAAATCAAAAGTATATGAAGTTGTAAAGCGCGGAATCATAACTTTATTATGGTGTGGGGTCTTGACATACGGCGCCCGGGATATGTTTTTATTATTGATGGCGCCCATTTTACAGGCTGCGACATTTATGTCGGACGCGATATATAATGCGATTGGCGGAATTGTTGGTGTATCGTTACCTGATACATGTTCGGCAATTCACGCATATGCGGAAAATAATATTTCTGCAAATTCTATAATCAATGCGACGGATGCTGCGAACATTATTTGTCTGCCTACACGTCTGTCTGGATTTTGTTATACGGCAATTGGTGTTGGGTGGCGCTGGATGTTCAATGGTACTGGGGTTAGTGTGTTTTCCTTCTTTGCTGGTCTGTTAATGATTTGGGGATTTGTAACACTGGCATGGCGCTTTGCTTTTGTTGCCTTTGGCGTTATTGCAGATTTATTCCTGGGGGTTTTAATGTTGCCGTTCACGGCTGTTGCAGAAACGGTTCCTAAAACATCTTACAAGGGTGTTGTTGGTGATGTTTTCAATACTTTTATGGGGGTTTTTCATGCAGAAAACTTACAAACACAAATTAACAGATATGTTAATGCGGCGTTACATTTTATATTTTTGGCCATAATAATATCAATATGTACTGGATTACTATCAGGGTTTATTGATATCAATTCTGTTAACATGCCCAGCTATGAAGATCCTGGATTCTGGACCACTGTATTAATGGCATTCCTGGCATGGCATTTGGCTAATAACGCGATGAAAATCGCCACAGATTTGGGTGGGACAATAGAATACTCTATGGGTGAAACAATGCGTAAAGATGTCAAAGGTCTGTATAAAGGTGGCAAGAAAACTGTACAAGGGTGGTGGAAAGCCATAAAGTCTGCACGCAGCTAGATGACCTTAGCTTAAAAATTTTACAAATTCACGGGCGACTTTTTTTATACCTTTGGTCTTAAAAGCAATGGTCAGTATTGCGCCGTTATCTTCAATTACAACACCGGCCCCCAGTTCATTATGGCTGACCAGTTTTCCAACCACGGATTCAGTCTTTTTCGCAACTGTCCGTCGTGGCGCGTCATACGAACGCGGAATATTATTATATGTATTATGTGTTGGTGTATAATATGTGCGTGGTGCACCACCCTGAAAATCCAGGTATTTGTTATCCATTTCTGTGATAAAACGACTGGGGGAATTATACTGACGTGAACCAAAGACCATGCGTGACATCGCGTTTGATATTATACACCGTCTGCGCGCGCGCGTAATTGCAACATAGGCCAGTCTGCGTTCTTCTTCGATTGCGCCTTCGTTAATTGCCTTGTCATTTGGGAAAATTCCATCCTCCCATGCGGGCAAGAACACTGTATCAAACTCCAATCCCTTGGCAGCATGAATAGTCATGATACTGATGGTGTTCTTGTTTTGTATATCGTCTTCGACATCGTTATCGTCTGTCATCATCAGGGCTGCCTGTTCCAGGAATTCCGGCAATGTATCGTATTTAGAAATAACCGATGTAATCAATTCACGTACATTTGCAATACGGTCTGCAGCATCTGTGTCTTTAGATTCGGACCACATTTTTATGTAGCCTGTGCGGTCTAATAATGTTTTGGCCGCATCTGTTGGTGACATTAAATTCCATTCAAAATCAAAGGCACTTAAAAAATCATTTGCAGCCGCCCGCAATTTTGGGGCCAGTGTCGCATTGCGCAGCCCATTCATCAGATTGCTTCCTGCCGCACGCAGCGTTGAAATTGCTTTTTCGCCGAACCCACGACGCGGTTTCGCAATGACACGCAGAAAAGAAATGTCATCAAATGGATATACTAGCAATCGCAAATATGCGATTGCATCGCGTATTTCCATCCTGTCATAGAACTTGGTCGCACCAATCAGGCGATATGGAATACCGCGCATTGCGAATTCTTCTTCGAATATACGCGACAGACTGCCCGCGCGAATCAGCAGTGCGTACCTGGAAAAATCATTTGTATCGTCGCGCAAAATTGCATCGGCGATTATGCGTGCTTCGTCCCGGTCGCCTGGCAGTGTCAGCACATATACCGGTTCCTCTGCACCATCATTTGTGGTGGCGTGTAAATCCTTGCCCAGTCGGCCCTGATTATGTCGTATCAATGAATTTGCAGCATTTAAAATATTTGCAGTACTGCGATAATTTTCTTCCAGCCGAATAATTTTTGCATCTGTAAATGTTTTGTTAAAATTCAGAATATGTTTTATCTCTGCTCCGCGCCATGAATAAATAGACTGGTCGTCGTCCCCTACACAACAAATGTTTGGATTTTCAATCCCGCGTGTCAGCAACGCTAATAATTCCATCTGGGCATTATTAGTATCTTGAAATTCGTCCACCAGTATATATTTAAACTGGTTTTGATATCGTGCCAATATATCTGGGTTCTTGTCAAACAGTTCAAGTACTTTCAAGATAATATCGCCAAAATCAACCGCGTTTAGGCGCGCCAATTCCGTATTATAAGCGTTAAACAGTTTGTCTTTATTCTGCAACGCAACCAGTCCCTTGTCCTTGATAGAAGAAAATTCATCAACATAATCGCCCGGTGTTTTGGTTGTGGCGCTTATCAGTGATTTTATAACTGCTTTTTGGTCGTCTTCGCCATATATCAGGAAATCGCGTCGCAGGCCCGCGCGTTCCGCATTGCTGCGCAGTATTCGCAGGCAAATAGAATGGAATGTTCCGCACCAAATATCCCCCGCATACCATGCGCCATCTGAAAAATCCATCAGACGATTTTTCATCTCGTTGGCGGCCTTATTCGTAAAGGTCAGCGCCAAAACCTGCCACGGCATCGCCATTTGATTGTTTAAAATATACGCAATACGCGTTGTCAGAACGCGGGTCTTGCCCGTGCCTGCGCCCGCCAATACCAATAATGCGCCATCAGTTGTCATAACTGCTTCGCGCTGTTTCTTGTTAAGATTTTCTAGCATTACATTCACCGTTCCATTATAATACCACAAACAATTATTATCAAGGAATGGAAAATTATGGCGCGTATTATTTGTTTTGACATTGAAACCACCGGTTTTGAATACATGCGTGGTGACCGCGTTATTGAAATTGGTGCGGTTGAGGTTGTTGATGGTAAAATTACCGATAACACTTTTCACGAATATATCAATCCCGAAGGCAAGATTATTCCGCCTGATACCTATGCGGTTCATAAAATTTCAAATGCGTTTTTGGAAGACAAACCCAAAATGTCAGAAATCGCACCAAAATTTTTGGCATTCGTTGGTGACAGTCCGATTGTCGCCCACAATGGTCTGGACTTTGACTTTCCATTTGTAAACCATGAATTGGCGATGTTAAATCTGTCACCAATTCCGCGCAGTCAACAGATGGATTCGCTGGTGATTGCACGCAATCGTGTGTTTGGACCAAAAAGTTATACATTAGATGCATTGGCAAAATGGTATGGGATATCATTAACTGCGCGTGCAGATGCTCACGGCGCGTTAATTGACTCGGAAATTTTGGCCAAGGTTTTTGTTGAATTAGATAATACTGCGCCTGCACCAGATGTGTCGGAAATAATAGAAAAGCAACATGCCGCAATGTTGGCGCATCCTAAGGTTGGCGGAAATTTCCCATATCGTAGGTTCGAACCATTGCAGGCGGAACTGGAAAATCACGAAAAATTTATGGCAGAAATAAATAAATAAAACGGCATTTGCCGTTTTATTTATTCTGTTTGTTCTGTGTTGTCGCTAATTATGACGCATGATTTACCGGATGGTTCAAATCCATCATTACATATACAGTGTTCGTTAACGTAATTATCTTTCTGCTCAGCCGTTGTTTTAGATGTTGCGTTATATGTTGAGTTGTCCGGACATAATAATGATTGATAGAACATTTCAGATATATTATCAATACATTCGTCAGGGCTGTCGCAATAATTAGTGGTGCCTGTGTCTGTGCTTGTGCCTGTGTTATAAATTGCATATGCGCACGTCAGTGCAACGTTTCTGCATGCGCCACGCATAATTGAACGTATGCTGCCTACATTTGCGCCCGTATTCCATGAATTAATTTGTGTTATCTGCTGGTTATAACAGCTGGCGATTTCTGCCATACATGTCGAAGCATATTCTGATATTATGTTTTGCTGTGCCGCACGAATATTTGGCATTGTGCGCTGAATATAATTTAATACGATATCATTAAATCGTATATATTTTTTATCAGGTGTATATGTATACATTTGGCATTTTTCTAATACTGCGCGACACAAACCTTCGTCGGCAACATTTTGTTTCGTGCCAATTTTAGTTAACAAATGTTTTATAACACAACTTCCATTTCCGCCTGCTTTGATTTGTTCATCATCATCTAGATGTTTCGAGCAACTATCGTCACTAATTGATGTATTGTATGCTGCTTCTAGGTCAATGTTCGCATTGTTATATGCAGACATAAACCTCTTTATCATGCTGATATCCTGCCCCAGGATAACTTTTCCTTCTTCGTCAATATATGTTTTTGTTGGGTCGACACATTTAAAATAGTTTTCGCCACACACCATATCGTCTTTCATGCATGTTTCCAATGCGCCGATGCATTGCTTGGCATCATACAAGTTTTTATTTTGTAATACTGCTAATCTGGCTTTTTGTAACATCAGATTTGCGCTGCGGACATTAGAAATCAAGCTTTCGTTCATTTTGCGCAGCCCTTGTTCATATGCAATGCAGTCTTTGTCGATTGCCAAATCGTAATTAGCTGTAATCTGGTCTGTTGTTGAACCTGCGTCCTTGCATTGTTTTAAAACAGTATTGCAACGGCTGCGTGCAGCATTGTATAGTTGCTTTCCGCGCAGATTAGAAAAACTGCCTGTAGAATCAGAATTAAACAAATCAAGACTGGACAGGTCTGAAAAATCAGCATTTAAATCAAAGTTTAAATCCAGGTTTCCAAATGATGTGTTTTCAGAATATGTTGTCGTCACAGATACAGGATCGCGTATCATGTCTTCAATCGCTTGTAACATGTCGCGTGTTTCTGATACGTCATTAGACTTAGACAGAACTTCTTCTGCTTCTGTTTCTTCCATAATGGCGCGGATTTCGTCTGCAGACAATCCAACGTATCTGATACGCTGTGCCACGTCGTTCAGTTGTGTGTTCGCGTTTTTAACCGCTTCTTCAACCTTGGTATATTGTGCCAAATTTGCCGAACAAGAGCAGCGCTTTTGATTCGCGTCAACAATGGCACAAAACTGATCCATGCAATCATTGTATTGTTCTTGGCAAGATTTATTAAGTGTTGCTGTCTGTTCCAGGCGCGTTTGTGCTTCTGCGATAGATTCTGCTGAAATCTTTTGCGAGGCGCGTGATTTTATATTCTGTATTTCGTTGCCTATATTTGAACCTGTTTGTATTCCAGAATCCCCCAGTGTGGCCCTGCCACCAACTTCAGCTGTGCTGGGGCGTAAAACTACACCTGCACGACGAACGGTTGGGTTGCTGTTAATGCTGGCTGCGGATACACGCGTGTTTCTGCCAACAGTTTTCATGGTTTCTTCTAAATTACTGCGCGCGATATTTATATCAACTGCACGTGATACTGTTTTATTTTTACTTTGTGTATCTGGGATGCGTGTTTGTGCAGATTTATCGGTTGTGGTTGTGCGTACAATGGCGGAACGCGAAATGTCTTCTTTCTTTGGTGTAGATGGTTGCGTGCGCGATAGTATTTGCTTTGTGTTGTCAGAAGATGTGTCTTTTGTCTGTGTGCCTGGCAATGCACGTGAAAAACCGCCTGATGCAACAACAGCACCTGGCGCAACAACCATGATTGCAAAAAAACAAGTCAGCAGTTTTTTCATTCTCTTGCCCTAAATTATATCATAAAATGCACATGTTTATCAAGTTAATAAAGCAGTCAACGGCGGGCGTGAAATGTCATTTTTATAAAATTGTGATTGTCTTCAGAAAGTCAAAAATTGGCAGTCCCAACGGGAATCGAACCCGTGTTACCAGAATGAGAATCTGATGTCCTAACCGCTAGACGATGGGACCGTGCACAGCACATACTACACAAAAATAATAATTTTTTCAAATAAAAGTTTTCCTTGCGCATAATATTTTTATTTCCTAGGATTATAGCGCACTATGGCAGGTAATTTACGTCGTTTTCTTAGCAATATAATTTGTGGTTGTGTTTATAACAAAGATAAACGCAAACAGTTGCGTGTGGTTTTAAATTCGCCGATGCGTTCGTATATAAAATTTATAAAGAAAAATATTGATGGTCCAATAAAAAAAATAAAAACACTTGTTGGGTATCAGGCGCGAAATCTTTTAATCAGTGTTAATGATGAATATATCTATAAATTTCCTTTGCGGCGCAGTAATTCTAATGAACTTGCAATTCGCGAAAAAAGAATTTTAGATGTGCTGGGGCCTATTTCGCCGGTATATATATCGCCTGTTGATATATATGAATATAATGGTGAAATTGTTCGCAGATATAAATTTAGTCATGGAACCCAGTTGCGTCAGATGCCTGTTGATGTTGCGTTGCAGAATATTGATGTTTTGGCACCCCAGATTGCACGGTTCTTATATATTATCGGTTGTGCCGACCCGCAAGAAATACGCGATTTAAAACCCGATGTTAATGCGTTGCCTGGGTATATGTATGGTTGGTGTCATGGCGATATTGGTGATAATTTTATGGTAAACATGGATACGATGCAGATTGTAACATTTTTTGATTGGGAAGATGCAGAATTTTGTAATTTTTCACGTTTGTTTAATGCTGACAAACGTTCGCCACATCGTGAATTGATGGCGGCGGTTGGGCGCGAATACGATAAATTATATAACAAGGGGATTAAATGAGTATCAGACATCTGTTTACAAACATTGTATGCGGGTTTGTTCCAAATAAAAAAAGTCGCAGCAAATTACGCGTTGTTTTGAATAACCCCAAAATACATAAGTACATTAAATACGTTCGACATTGGGCTGATAAAAATTGTGGTGGTGTGCAAAAAATTCGTATTGAATTTGGGGTTGGATGTCATAATCTGGTTGTGATATTGAATGATGCGCATGTTTTTAAATTTTTCCTGGTTCCAGGACGTGAAGCGCGTGCATATCACGAAGCGCGTGTTGTTACGGCGTTGCGCAATATTTCCCCAATCAGATTTCCAGAAATGGAATTGATTAAATATGATAACAGTGTATTGCGTCGCTATGAATTTATTACTGGAAAAATGTTAACAGATTTTACGCCCGAACAGGTGCAAAAAAATCGAACCAAAATCGCACAGCAACTGGCGAATTTCTTATATGTTATTGGTTGTTCGGACCCAGAAGAAATACGCGATTTAAAACCGGCTGCAGCTGCGCAATCTGGCTATTTATATGGTTGGTTTCATAATGATATTGGTAACAATTTTATATTGGATGATGATTTTAATATTGTTGGTTTTATTGATTGTGAGCGTGCCGATTTCTGTGATTTTCGTCGTTCATTGATTGATACGGAACATTTTTGGAACAAGCAAGGCTATCGTGGTTTGATGGTTGAATTACTAGCAGAATATTCCAAATTATATTATTCTCATAAAACAAAAGTAAAAAAATAAAGTCGATATTCGACTTTATTTTTTATCGTGTTCTTGCACGCATTTGACGTAATTGTTTTAAATTTTTTATATGTTTCACTTGTTGTGATTTTGAGGCATTGTCAAACCTGCTGTACGAAGACAATTTATGTTTTTCTGCCATTCGTTGTTGCAGTTTTTCGCCACGTATCCCAATGCCGTCAATATGACTTGCGAACGCTTCTTGCTGTTGTTCTGTTAATTGTGTTTCTGCGTTTAGTGCATCTAAAATTACGCTGTGACCTTCGTAAACACGACTCATTTCCATTGCGTGTGCTATGCGTTGTACGGACATGCCCGCAGGGATTTTAAATATACCACGCTCTACCTGATTTTGTATTTTGTTGTATAAAGAATCGCGTTTTTCTGCCCCCATCAATATTTCCAAAGAACTGTCGCAAAAATTATTGATGGATTGTAATTCTGCGCTTGTTTCAGTTTTTGCAATTGAAGTTTGATTTTCAATAGTTTTTTCTTGTATGGGTTGAGCAACCTGATTTGATTTCATTGCATACATATTTTCTTTTTTTGTTGGTTCTTTTTCTGGTTGCTTGTTATCCGCGACTTTTTCGCCTGTCAACATTGTTGTTAGTGCCAACAATGCAACGCCTGCAATTGCGGTACCAACCAGACTTTTATTACTTTTTGGCTGTGGGGCGGGTTGTTTTTTAGATTTAAAACCAAAAAAGCTTTTTATTTTATCTCTGCCTTGTTTTAATTTGCCAGACATTGTATGGTCGTACAATGTAATCGCATCAGGTTTTTGACCGCGGATTTTACATAGATTCTGCATAGCGGTATGTGCATAGTCCAAATATTCGCCATCTTGTCCGTAACCGCATTTTTTAATCAATTCTTCCAACAGATTCAGCGTCTCGGTATTTTTTGGATTAATTTCAATCTGGTTTGCTGCAACTGCTTTAATGATGCTGTTGGTTATATTGAATTCATATGCGCCATTATTTTTATGCCATCTCAGAAACTTTCGTTCCTGTACAGTATTGTCGATATAGTCACGCAAATTTTCATTGCTTATTGAAAAGCTAAAATATTTTAAATCTGTTTTATTCATAATCTTCTTACTCTTAATGTGCTGACTGATAATATATTAAAAAAAAATAGTTTGTCAATATCTTGTAGGCGTTTCAGCATATGTTTTTATGAAAAGGAACCTAGTTATTTTTATTTATTAATGTTTTATACATAAAACATCTAACAAAAAAAGGATGATTTATGAAACGTAATATATTTTTAGGAATATCTGTTTTGCCTGCGTTACTGGTTATGCCTGCAATTGGGGATGTTGTGTCTGTGCGTACAGTCATTGCAGAAAATACCGAATACACAAATTTGACGGCTGAAAACATCGCTTCAACCAGTGCAAACAATGGTGGTGTATTTTATATGCAAGATGTCCCAAATGTTACATTGTTGTTTGCAGGCGATACATTATTTTCTAATAATTCATTAAATAATGGTGGGATGGGTGGTGCCATTGGAAATGGATGGCTGTCATCGAATACAGGTAGTGGTTATACCGTTGGTGGAAAAATAGTTTTTAATGGCGCGTCCGCTTTTATTGGTAACGAAACAAACAATCCGAACGGCGGTGGTGCGATATTTAATTATGGTACAGGGGTGGCAACATCGCCTGATATCATTTTTGCGGGTCCCGCCCAATTTACTGAAAACAAGGCGACTGGTTCTATGAACAGTGTTTATATTGGTGGTGGCGCATTGAATCACCGGGGTGGTATGATAGTGTTTGACACAGGCGCCAGTTTTTCTGCCAATGAATCTGCATCACGCGGTGGTGCAATTATGACTGCTGGGGATATTGTATTTAATGGCGATGCGGAATTTATTGGAAATACCGCAGGTACAAGTGGTGGTGCGATTGCGGTGCTGGGCGGAACTGTTGATTTTGAAAGCGATGCAACATTTGTGAATAATGCTGCCACTGGTGCATCTGCGATATTAATGGATGAGAGTAATAGTGTTGTAAAATTTAGAGGTTTTACTAAATTTTCCGAAAATACAGGTGTTGGAACACTGTTGAATAATAATTCATCTGGGGTTGTTACCTTTGCAAATGGGGCGACGTTTGACAATAATACTAATAATTATAATGGCGCATTGGTGAATGCAGGAACAGTATCGTTAACCAATGGGGATTTTGTTTTTACGAACAATTCTGGCAGCAATGGTGGCGGATTAAAAAATAGTGGTAATGTTACGGTTGATACAACGGGGAAAGTTTCGTTTGCTAATAATATAACCAGCAGCAGTGCCGGTGCCCTTGATAATGGCGGCAGTATTGCCTTTGCGTCCCCATCAATATCTTTTATAAATAATTCATCCAGTGCTGGATATGGTGGTGCTATATTTAATGCAGGTGATATGAATATTCAGGGCAGTGCAAATGTTTTTCGCGCAAATATTGCAAATGATACTGGTGCAATAAAAAGTGGTGGCGGTGCAATTCATAATCGTGGAAACACAGGAACTGCATCTATGATTATCGGTGTAAATGGTGGAACAAATTTATTTGATTCAAATAATTCTGCAGCGCATGGTGGGGCGATTGTTTCACGTGCGTTTGATGGTGTTGCAAATGATTCTGTTGTGACAATTAATGGCACAACCAGATTTGTTGGAAACCAGGCTGCAATGAATGGCGGTGCGATTTGGAATATGGTTTCGCAATCAAATGGTTCAACAGGTAATTCCACAATTGTATTCAATGATAATGTTGCGTTTATAAATAACAAGGCCATGGGGCAGGGTGGTGCCATATACAACAATGATACTATAACCTTTAATAAAGACGTGACATTTCGTGGTAATATTGCCAACAGTGTTGCGAACGATATTTATAATGATGGTGTTGTGAATTTTAACGGTAATGCGACAATTGTTGGTGGGATAGATGGTTCAGGAACGTTAAATATCGCGTCTGGGAAAACGTTAAACATTGGCGTGGCTACTGTGACCCAAGGGGCAATTGTGTTGGACGGTACAATGTTGGCAACACTGCGTGCAGGGGACAGTGCGCAAATAAATGTGACATCTGCAGATGGCTTTACTGGGGATGGCACAATAAAACTGTCATTTGATTCTGCAGGAACATATAAAGTATTCGGTAATCAGATATTTGACAACATAGATATCAGCAGTCCTATTTATGATTTAACATGGAATGGTGGCGATGTAACGGCCTCTGTAAAGTCTGTGTCAGATATTGCTGTGCAAAATAATTTGTCTGATAGCGCTGCGCGCACTGTTGCAGGTGTTGCCGCATCAACATCGGCCCCATTGAATGATTTGTCTGTATCGATACAGAATAAATTGGCGTCTAATACAGATGCTGCGCGTTCCGATGTGGAAACTGCGGTAATTGCTATAAACCCAGAAACTAAATCTGTGGCACAATCAATTGGTACCAGTGTTCAAAAATCGTTAGTGTCTGTTGCCACGGCGCGAATGGATGCAATGTTGCTGGGGCGCAATGGTGGCGATGTTAGCTTGATGCCTGGTGGTGTTTGGGCCCAAGGGATTTACAATAAATCAAAATACAATGATGCGTTTAATGCGTATACGCGTGGTGCATCGGTTGGTGTTGATGGTGTGTTGAATGATGCTTTGACAATAGGTGTTGGTTACATGTTTGGGCATTCAGATGTTGGCACTGCTTCACGTAATACTGAAATAGATTCTCATTCTGTATTCCTTTATGGTCAATATCAGCCCAGCAACTGGTATATGAATGCGGTAATGAATTATACTACATCTGATTATTCAGAACGTGGTGTTGCGCTGGGGGCGGATGTGTCGTCTGATTATGATATTGGTGCGTTTGGTGCAAATGTGGCCATGGGGTATGACTTTATTGGCGGTATTTCGCCCCAGGTATCATTACGTTACATTCACATGAATTCTGCCAGTTATACAAATTCCATGGGGATAAAAAATAAAATTGACAGCAATGATTTTTTGACTGCATCAATTGGAACGCGTTATGGATTTGATATGTTGTTAAGAAACGGTTGGGTTTTGCAACCTGCCTTTCGTTACGCGGTAAAATATGATTTGTTATCTGACGAAAATCATATAACTGTTGCGATTCCCGGGGTCAATGCTTATTCCTTAAATGGCGAGCGTTTATCGCGTATCGCAAATGAACTGGGGGTAGAGATAGGCATGATGTACGGTGCGTTGAACATGGCGTTAAGTTATGATATCGAAGCGCGTTCTGACTATACTTCGCAAACAGGTCGTGTAAAATTTAGATATGAATTTTAACTCGACAAAAAAACCGCCAAACATGGCGGTTTTTATTATTTTGTATATTGGGATGAACTAAATTTTCCCAGTCCCAATGATTTCAACGCCAGCATTTCTGACTCAGTCAAATTCTTGCGTGCTTCTGCAATTTTTCTCAATTCTATTTCACGATCTCCAATCGCATGAAAGATATCAAAAATATCTTGCTGTTGTGGATTAGTGTACGAATCATTTTCAAACCAGTCCATTTCTGCAACGACAATTGGTTCTTTACCTGCTTCTGGGTTTGGAACAGATATGTAATAATAACCATAATCCCATACATTGTCATACAAGAACAACAGTTTTCCGTCTTTATCAAGGATTCTGTATTCTCTGGACCCTGCGTCAGCTTTTGTTTCAATTGTGATATCGTCACGTTTTAATACGGTCAACAATTGACTTTTCATAAATTTGTTAAGCGGTTTTTGTGGAATACGACTGGTGCGTTCGTTTCCATTTTTATCAATTACTTTTTCGATTTTTGCGTTACCCATACTCATAATAAATCCTTTTTGTGTTTATATGTGTTAACTTATAATGTTAATTATACTATATTTATTTTAATTTGCAAATATAAACAAACGTGGGCAAATAATGGTGTTCGTTTTATCGTTTTTTCAATGTCTGCCTCAGTATATTTTTGTATTCTGATATGGCTTTTATTTCAATGCGTTCATTTGCAGTATGTGCCTGTTTTAAATCGCCTGTGCCGAACGCGACAGTATCAATTCCTTGTGATTGCAGGAATCCTGCCTCGGTTGTGATTTTGCAGGTTGATATACTGGCGTCTGCTGTTTGCAAGATAATTTTTGTTATTCTGCTGTCTGGGTTGTGTACCGGGGGGCATTTTGTGTCTTTTGATATCTATAAAATTTTATGCTATAATACCATTATAATGGTGTCATATATAATTACATTTGTGTTGCTTGTATTGCCGTCCATTGCCATGGCAACCGATGGTTGTGTGCATCCTGAACAATATACAATTGACAGGCGTTGCTATGTAACAGATGTGCAAAAAGAACAGTTGCCATATAATACTGTTGTTGCCTTGGTTGAAGATGGTATTAAGTATTGTACTGGAACGATAATTAAAGATGAAAATGGTGATTTGTACGTATATACTGCCAGGCATTGTGTTGATACTAAGAACGGTTACGCCCAGGACAGAATAACAATACAAACCCAGGATGGATCCCAATTTCAGGTGAATAAACATCGTGTTGGTGATTATAGTTCCTTAACTGATGCGAGTTTCCCTGGCGACTGGGCAATTTATAGTTTTTCGGCATCACCGGATAATGTGCCGTATGCGCAATTAACAGATAAATATGCGACTGCTGGTCCTGGGGAGGTGGCGTATAATGCTATGGTTGTTGGATATGGCAGTTTAAAAATTATGAGTGATCAAGAGCTAAGCGATTTCAAGCAGAGATATGTGTCCTTTTTAAGAACTGAATACAGTGCATTGTTGCCAAATTGGATTGATACAGATGCGCTTGATACACATTCGTTCCCTGTTCTTGATTTTATAAACAATGGTTTATCTTCGCAAGAGTATGCAGATTTGTTCCAAAACAGACTGTTGAAAGTGTCTAAATGTAATTACTTCAGTTATGGTCGCGGTGTCGGATGTCAGATTTGGGGTGGGAATTCTGGCGGACCAATATTTGGTGAAGATAACAAATTGTTTGGTATTGTTACACGTGGAAATTATATCATAGGTGGTGATTGGCATTCTGAGATGATATACAGCGTCCCGCAATTTCGACAAAGACCCCGGGAATCATTTCCTAACAGAAAAATCAAGCGGTAACAAAAATTTTTTTATTGTAACAATTCGTTGACGTCGCAAATGTTTCCTGCGTTATGTTCATGGAATTTTTCTAGTCTATTGCCGTTTAATTTATACTTTTCAATTGTGGTGGCTGTTTCGATTGTCCAACCTTTATCGCTTAGTGGGCGCGATGCCTTGATAATAACAAATGGGTTGAATTGAAATTTGTATGCTTGTAATGCGCAATCTGCGGATTCTATGGTTCTAAAATCTGCAATTTTATCCCCATTGTCCAATATAATCTCGTAAAAAGTATAACCATGTGCGGTCCCTGTTACAAAGCGACCACGATTTATTGTGTCCGCTTTTTTATTGTCATTTATATCGATATAAAATGTATCTATATGTGAAATTCCATAATTATCATTTTGCGATAAATCAAAAACCTGGGTTGCATCTGGTTGTTCCGGCAGGTTGTAATAAGTGTTGTTTTCTTCTTTGCTGCATGTTGTACATGCCAATAATATGCAAAAAAGCTTGATAAGTTTACCATTTGTCATGAATGTTTCCTCTTTTTTATAGATTATAACATAAATATTTAAATGTTAAATATTCTAATTCGTTTGATGTAAAATTAGTATCAAATTCAGATAAAAAAAGAGCTGTCCTCATTGGTTTTCTGCTAAAAACCTAGAATTCAGCCCCAAACATAAATATGTGGTTGTGGTCGGCGGGCGATTTTCGTACAAAAGATATATTAGATTTGCTTACTGTCGGAAAGAATATCAATAATTGTTTATAAATTTGCAAAACACAAGACGATAGTATACAATAAACAGCATGAATCAGGGGAACGTATGCAAATAACTAATTCAAATTTTTCAAATGCAAAAAAAATACAAAAGGTGATAAGCAATATCCTTGACAAGGAAGCTGTGTTTAAAAATGGGCATTGGTCGTCTGCGGTAAATTTTGAACGTCGACTGGCCGA
>JAZSDC010000019.1:0-3040 GCA_045530935.1 Candidatus Enterousia sp.
GCATTTTGATAAAAAATGTGATAAAATACCCAAAGTATAGGAGAGAGTGATGGGTAAGTTCTGGCCAACTGTTTCAAATAAAATGGCATTACGACTTTTAAAGTGGAGTGAGTTTTTTTATTACTTTTTAGTGATATTGCCAGTGATAGTTGTATTGTATCAAGACAAGGGCATAACAGTTGGTGATTTCTTTTTGATTCAAGGAATTTCTGCATTAGCTGCGTTCGTGCTTGAAATCCCCAGTGGATATTTGTCTGATTGTTTCAGTCGTCGCAAGGTTTTGATTCTGGGGGCGGCGATTTATTTGTTCGCCAATGGTTGGCTGTATGCCGGTTATGGTTTTTGGGATATTGCATTTGCAGAAATGTTGTTGGGTTTTGCATCTGCCTTGTTTAGTGGTACCAAAGAATCGTACGCGTACGACTTGCTAAAGCGCATGGGGCGCGAACAAGAATTTTTAAAAGAAAATGGTTCGCTATCATCATATTGCCAGGCCGCGTCTTTTATTGCTTCTATTATCGGTGGCGTGTTGTATGCGCATATTGGTAATGGTATTTTAGTTGTGGAAGCCATTGCTGCATTAATTGCGCTGGTTTGTGTGTTGTTATTACCAGAATTGAGTGAGGTTAAACGTGAACGAAAACGTGGAACTAGTGCCGTTGCGGATATTGCCAGTGTTGTAAAGTTGTCTGTAAAAAATCCTGCAATAAAATGGTTTATTTTATTCCCTGCAATATTCGGGGCATTTACAAAAATATTGCTGTGGCTGTTTCAGCCGACAATGGAACAGGCGGGTATTGCGTTATCTTTGTTCGGGATATTTGTTGGCTTTAATCAGTTTATGCGTTTGGTGTTTTCGAAATATGCTGATGCGATATTCAAACGTTTTGCTACACCAACATTACTTAAATTTATTTGTGCGATGATATTCCTTGTGTTTGTGGCCGTTGTAGCGTGTATAAATCTGCCTTTGGGTGTATGGTCTTATTTATTGTTAGTGTTTATATTCTTGTGGCCTGCGATTCAAAAGTTATGCGCATTGATATTTTCTGCATTTATTCACGAGCGCATAAAATCAACGGAACGTGGTACGGTTATGAGTGTAAGTTCTATGGCGGTTGCATTTTTTGGAATGTTGGCAATGATGATAATGAAACCTTTGCTGGATGCGTTTGGTTTAACAGGGGCAACGATAATAGCGGGCTGTGCATTCTTGATAATGCTGTGGCCATTAAAGAAAGTTTTAGACATAATCAAAGAAAAATAATCCCCCGCCCATTCGGGCGGTTGTTTTTTGTTTGTGCATCACACTTTGCATCACATAGCATTTTGATAAAAAATGTGATAAAATACATAAAATAAATCAAAGGCAATATAATGGAAATTCTAACAAACAAATTTCTGCGTAGTATTGATATGGGCGATTTCCGGTTGGATAAGTTAGAACCAACGGTGGAAAACGCGGAACGCTTGCTGTCGGTTATAAATGCCAATCGTGAATTTTTGGGTGAATTTTTGGAATGGGTAGATGGCTATACTACTGTTGATAAAACGTTAGCCAATATTAAAAAATCATACGGCGATGATAAGTGTTCGTACTTTATTATGGTGGCAGATGATATTGTGGGCAAGATTAGCTTTGTTGATACTGACGACAATATGGGCGAAATCAGTTATTGGTTGGCACATGGCTTTAACGGTCGTGGCATAATGACACGCGCATTAAATAAATTGACCGAAATTGGTTTTGCTGACATGGGCCTGAACCGCATTCAACTGACCTTGGACAAGCAAAATATTCGTTCTGCGGCGGTGGCGGTGCGCTGTGGTTATGAGTGTGAGGGTGTCTTGCGTAAATATTTCATCCTGCGTGGCGAACCGCGTGATATGAAAATGTTTGCGAAGGTGGCAGAATGATTTTTTTATCATTCTTATTTTGTTTATATTCTTTTTTGTTTTTCTTGTTCCATGTATCGGCGAACGATATTTTCGTCAAAAAACTGTAACCGGCCACTGGGCAACATTAACATTCTGTCTATGCCCAGGTGTTTCAAAAATTCTAAGTCATGGCTGACTATAATCAATGTACCACCATATTCTGAAAAACTTTGTGCGATGGTTTTCTTGGTTGCCACATCCAGATGATTTGTTGGTTCGTCCAATAATAAAACATTGGCACCACCAAGACATAATTTGGCCAGTTCTAAACGGCTGCGTTCGCCTGGCGACATTGTTTTTACGCTTTGTTTTACCTTGTCCCCAACAAAATTAAAGTGATTTAAAACAGAACGCAGTTTTGATGTACTGATATTTGTTACACTTGATGCGTTTTCCAGAATTGTTATATTTGGGTTTAATGTCTCGTATTCCTGGGCATAGTATCCCAAGTCGGTTTTTTTACCAATACGAACAATGCCAGAATCAGGTTTTAATATTTTGTATAATAATTTTAACAAGGTCGATTTACCTGCGCCATTTTCCCCAACAATTAAAAACTTCTCGCCCCGATTTAATGAAAATGTAAGATTTTTAATTACTTTCTTGTTGGCAACGTATGAAAAGTTTAAATTTTCCACCGTGATTGGCAAAATATCAGCTTCACGATTTGGACTTAGCTCCAAATCAATATCTTTCTTTTCAGGTGGCACAACAGCCAAGTTTGCGCGTTTCTTTTCCAGCAATTTTTCACGACTTTGCGCCAGCCTTTTTGCCTTGCCAGATTTACCGCGTTGACTGTCTATAAAAGCCTGAATTCTATTTATTTCTTGCATTTGTTTTTGTAGCAAACGTTCCAAACTCTCGTTCGTTTCGGCCAATGTTCGCAAAAAACGTTTATACCCAAACCCATATAATGTCCCGGTATGCATCATAGCATCTAAATACAGAGTCTTATCCGCGACCTTGTCTATGAATTCTTCATCGTGCGATATAAATATTACCGACGCATCTGTTGCAACCAGATAATCTGTCATCCATTCACGACTGGTGGCATCCAGGTGGTTTGTCGGCTCGTCTAAAAATAAAATGCTGGGGCGTGAAT
>JAZSDC010000008.1:0-20205 GCA_045530935.1 Candidatus Enterousia sp.
CAGTGCCATAAAATGGTGGGAACAGGATACAATTTGCAGACTGGATCCATCAAATTGTTATACCGCTATGGGAATGGGGTTTGAACCAGAATACTGGGACCAAACATCTGAATGTTGGGGGCAAAAAATAATATGTGCTGCCGCCCAAGCCCCTGCGTCATCAGAAAATAAGGCAATGACCAAAAAGGATATAACCGCACGCAAAAACATTAGTAATGATTACGACATAACCGCTTTAAACGGCGACTGCTTTGGTGTGCGCAAAACATCATCAAACGGTTCAATGGCAACATACAACGGCAAATCAGTCAAGGTTTTCTGCAAAAATATCTTGGAAAACATTTTTCAAAATGACGAAATAGAATCCTTGACAAATGGCAGCATTTTATTGCGCAACACCGAACCCACATGTCAAGAATTAGCAGCACAAGAATACGTAAATGTAAAAGACAAAAATTGTTATGGTAAAAAATACAGTCAATCAACCTACTATATTGATTGCGAAACAAGTGATTCCCCACGTCTGATAATACACAATAACGCAGATTATACCGCCCCCCAGGGCGATGCCCCAAAAACAATCGCAGATGCAGAAAAAATGTTTAACACAATGTACGACACAGCAAAATCGCTGCGATAAAATTAAAAAATCCCGCAACTGCGGGATTTTTTTAAACAACCAGAAAATTATTCTGCATCTGCTACAGATTCAACAGGAACTTCTTCTGTTTTTTCTTCTGCAACAACTTCGGCTTCTTCAACTTCTTCTACCTTTTTGGTACCGAATGTCAAAGTTTTACCGGCAACCAATGCGTTAATTTCATCCTGGGTCTGGGCTACATAAATCTTTACAGGAACAATAACGTCCGCATGCAATGCGATTTTTGTATCAAATGCACCAACAGACTTAATTGGCGCACCCAACATAACCTGTGCAGATTCAACAGAAACATTTGCAACTTCTTTTAACATACGTGCAATGTCGCGTGTTGATACAGAACCATACAACTGACCTGTATCACCTGCCTGGCGAATCATATACAACTTTGCATTCTTGACGGCATCAACATTTGATTCTGCAGATTTCTTTGCAGCTTCCTGACGCGCTGTCAATTCCGCTTTCTTTGCTTCGAACAAGGCAACGTTTTCACGTGTGAAACGCATTGCTTTACCGTTTGGCAACAAATAGTTACGTGCATAACCTGTTTTCACTTCAACAGTATCACCAATATTGCCCAACTTTGTAATTTTTTCTGTTAAGATAACTTTCATAATCTGTCCTTATTGTTTTATAAGTTAGGGATTAACCCAAATTGTTACGAACAAATGGCATCAGCCCCAAATGACGTGCACGTTTAATGGCAGTTGCCAATGCGCGTTGATCTTTCTGGGAAACACCACTGATACGACTTGGCACAATTTTACCACGTTCTGTGATATAATGTGACAATGTTTTTACATCTTTATAGTCAATAACCTTGCCCTTTAAAGGGTTTGATTTTTTACGATAAATCGCTGCACGAACTGCCATTATTCAGCCTCCTCGTTATTCTTTTTCATCATAATAGATGGTGTTGATGACAATTCATCGACACGAACATTCAAGAAACGGATAACGTCTTCGTCGATACGGCTGCGACGTTCCAATTCTGTAATTTGGGCGCCTGGCAATTCAATGTTCAACATAACATAATGTGCCTTGCGATTTTTACGGATGACATATGCCAAATTTTTCAAGCCCCAGAATTCTGTTGCTTTGACATCACCACCCAATTCTTTAATGATTTCTGCAAACTTTGCCGCTTTTTCTTTTACTTGCGACTCAGTCAAGTCCTGGCGAAAAACCAAGACACTTTCGTAATAAGCCATTTTATTTCCTTTGGTCTTAAATCAGCCGACAGCACCATTACCATCAGCAGGAACGCCCCAATTATGGCAAAAAACAAACAAAAATCAAGTTTTATTTTAAAGTCAATAATGACTATTGACATCCCCCAAAAAAATTTACTAAGCTTTTATATATAAATAAATGTAAAGGCAGGGAAAACATACATGACCAAACATTTTCATGGCGCACTTAATCGCATGACATTATTTACCGCAATGTTGATTGCCGGGGTTTTGTATTTTTGGCCTGAATTCATACAGATATCAATATCGAACATTTGGCTAAATGGTATTATAATTGGCACAACGCTGTTTGGCATTGGATTATGTTTTGTTCAGATATTTCAATTATTACCAGAATACAAATGGTTATACGGATACACACACGGCAAACGCGCGCTGGCGATACCACCACGTATATTGCGCCCTGTTGCGACAATGTTATCCGGTCGTCCACGGCAAATTTCTGCGACAACCCTTAACGGTTTTATGAACATGATATTGATGCGTTTTGAAGATTCGCGCGAATCGATTCGATACATAACCAACACACTGATTTTTTTAGGCTTGCTTGGAACATTTTGGGGACTAATTTTAACTGTTGGTGGTTTTGCAGAATTAATTTCCGGGCTGAATTTCACTGATGAAACAGTATTGACAACGATGCAAACTGGTCTGGCACGTCCACTGGCGGGCATGGCGACTGCATTTACCAGTTCGCTGCTTGGTCTGGGGGGCAGTTTAACTATTGGTTTCCTGGGCTTACAAATACAATCCGCCCAAAACACTATTTATCACAGTCTTGAAGATTACCTGTCTGCGCACACACGTCTTGCCCAATCTGCGCCAGAACAAACAAATTCTTTACCAAAAATAAATTTGGTTACACATGAACTTACAAAAACCAGTAACAAAATATAAAGTATAAACAAGAGAGAGAAAAAAAATGATGAACATTCGTTATCGCACTTCAACAAATGCATGGCCAGGTTTTGTAGATTTGTTTTCAAATCTGGTTATCATATTAATATTCTTGTTATTGGTCTTTACATTTTTATGGACCACCACCAACGTTTTCGACAAGGCCACCGGTGCCAAAACAATTGCTGAACTGCGTAATGTTAATGCGGAACAAGCTGAACAAATTACGGAAATGAACCTGGACGCCCAAGAAGCCAAACGTTTATTAATTCTGGCCCGCCAGGAACTTGAAAACCTGAAACAAGACAATCAGGTCCTGACCAATGAATTAAACGAAATGGATTTAAGCATAACGGACCTGGTTACAGCATATGAAAACAAGGTTATAGAATTGCAAATCCAAGGAACGCAAATTCAAGCCATGGTTAATGATTTAACACAACGCCTGAACCAGGCAACAATCGAAAAAGAAGAAAACGCCAGAATGGAACGCGAACGCAAAAAGCTGCACGAAGAAATGATTGTTCAACGTCAAAAACTGAACGAGCAGCTAGAAACCCTGCAGGCGGCCCTTGACGCAGCCGAAGAAAAATCACGCAACCAAGAAGTGCAATATGTTGAAATGTCGACACGTCTGAACAAGGCGCTTGCAGATAAAGTCGCAGAACTTAATGACGTTTCAAAATATCAATCAGAATTTTACAAATCTGTCAAATTGGCACTGGGGGACCGCACAACGATACAAACAGATGGCGACCGTTTTATCGTGAACAGCGACATCCTGTTCCCCAGTGGATCATACAAATTATCAAATGCCGGCCAGGAACAATTACGCCTGATTGCAAACATCATCAAAGATTTGGAACACAAAATCCCATCAACCGTAGATTGGATAATTCGTGTTGACGGTCATACCGATAAAAAACAAGTTATCAGTGGCACACACGGATATAAAGATAATACAGAATTATCATTGTTGCGCGCAACTGCGGTTTCAAACGAACTGGCTGCCAATGGCGTATCAAAACGTCGCCTGGTCCCCAGTGGTTTTGGCGATTTACACCCAATCGAACTGGGCAATGATAAAGCCAGCCTGCAAAAAAACAGACGAATTGAATTACAATTAACAAACCGATAACAAAAAAATCCCACTGCCGTGGGATTTTTTTTTA
Organism: Candidatus Enterousia sp.; assembly: GCA_045530935.1. Lineage (GTDB taxonomy): Bacteria > Pseudomonadota > Alphaproteobacteria > Rs-D84 > Rs-D84 > Enterousia. The sequence continues at coordinate 3,981 of JAZSDC010000008.1, forward strand.
CAGATTGTCCACATATACCATATATGATTTTAATTCAAACATATCTAAAACATATCGACCATCTGACACTGCAAACAGACAACACGTAATACACGCTAAATCCACAGAATTAACAAACAACCGATACAGAATGTTTTCTTGCCTGTTATTTATCCATACGCATCATTACGTTCACATCATCGATTAATAAACCGATGTCGGGGCAGATGTTTCAGGTAAATTCAAATCAAACTTTACATAGAAATCACGCAAGGAATCTATGAACAATGATTTGCCTAACCCAACACTTTCCAGGTTATCACCAACACGACATGTAATATTATTCTTTTCCACCATTGCCGTAATTGCAGTGGCCAACCCACCTGTACCGGCACCAACCGCGGCACCAATACCAACACTTTTCAGCATATTAGACTTAATCCCCACCAATACAGTCTTGTCCAAAAACGCCAAATCCTGTACTTGTCCTTTAATAAAATCATGAGAGTCACAACCGTCTTGTCCTGCCGTACAGCCATCGCCCCAATTTTCACTTTTTGGTGAAAAGATAAAATAACACGTGTTTTTTGATGCTCCTTCCGCCATTTTTTCCTTCAGAGCATTAAGAAAGACGCCAACATTTACACCAGCTTCAATACCTTCTTTACACGCCTCTTCCACCAATTCTTTCAGATCTTCATTATTAGACGCGTTATCTGGTACGGTCACAATACACTCAGCTCCATCAACCACAATCGTATACTTCCTTTCTACTTTGACATATTCTGCAGGCAAAGCACCACACATTTTTACCTGATCTGCAACGGTTTTATATCTTTTATAAAAATTAGAAACGTTTTCACATCCAGCCACATTCAAATTTGCAAAAGGTATATTTTCCAGTAATTTATACTGCGATAAAGTTGAACTATGTTTTGCCAACTCTTCGGCTAACTTTTTACGACTTGATTCATCGGCACAATTAAATTCACGGCTTCCATGTCCTGCAATTGCACCAACACCGGCACCGACCAATGTACCGCCCCCAATACCAACAACCGCCACAGTATGGGTATCATTCATCAATGAAAAACCAAACAAATCCTTGTTACAGGTAAAAGAATCACCTGCCGCACGCCAAACTTCGGCCAACTTGTCATCACCTGCGGCACCAAACAACCAACTGTTTTTTATTGGGGTGTCCCTGTTATATGCCGCAATACGAACATAACATGTTGCCGTCTTGGCATCCCAACGCGCATATTGACCAGACGCCAACTTCTGAGGTACTGCAACGCCATCCGTTACAGCAACCTTATTGGTCAAAGGTTCTGCCTTTATATAACTTTTTTTCGTTGGAACACCGCTTTCTGTCGTAACAGTACTGCTATCAACATGCAGAACTTGTTTTTGTTCTTTTATATTTCCATCCAAATATCTGCATGTCGCTTCGGCCTGAACTGGGGTCAACCCAGTTTTACGCAAAACCAAGTTATAATATTCTGGCTGAACCTTGCGCAAATTGAAATCAATCCACACGTCTGTAACAGAATTATAAACATTGGTACAATCACGTCTGACCTGGGCAACACACTTTTCAACCTGACTCATACACAGACCCATACCATTAATAATTGCATTTCGTGTGTCTGAATCATACATATCAGTTATACCACCAGGCAAAGCCCCCGTATTAACGCAATACAATATATCATCCATACAGGTATCAATGGTATAATCCGAATTCTTGACCCCACCATCTGGACATTCTGATGGCAAAACCGGATTATCCGGCTGATCTGGAACATCTGGTTTATCTGGTTCATCCGGAACATCCGGTTCGTCTGGAGTATCTGGAACATCTGGTTGCCCCGGGGTGTCTGGCACACTTGGCTGCCATGTTGATGGCTGCTTGTTCAAATCATTGACCATACTTCCCCATGAATTCTGGGGCAATGTTGGCATTGTTGGCATACGACCAGACGCAGCAGTTCCAGAACCACTTTGCCCAATCGTAGTCGAACGCACATTAGAATACGCCCCACGACCAGATGCAGCCTGCGCAACAGAAGACATTGCCAAAAAACTTACCGCAATAACAGATACACCAAACACATTAAACACACCAGACATAATTTCCCTCTATCTACTTTTGAGATATTATATCATAAAACATACATATATAAAAACAAAATTTTAGCCACAAACAATTGACAAATTACACAAGTTGTCTATAATAGTAATATGAACAAGATATTAAAATTTCTTCAGCGACACAAATACAGCGTAATATGGACACTATGTTATGCGATTTGTACGTGGGCTATTTTATATTTTATGTTTAAATTCAATATTTTTAATGGCGCACAATGGCACAGATTGGCACGCGCAGAACTGCGCGGATTTGGCGGCTTCGTATTTGGTGTGCTATTATTGGCGGCAACACCATTATACATTGCAACAACTGCGATTATTGTACGAACAAAAAAACCACTGATAACCATTCCAAAACCAAAATTTCCAAAAATTATTACACCACAAAAAAAAGCTGGGGAAAAACAGCCTGCCCCCCCCACACAGCCCACAGCCCAAGAAAAAGAAAATACAAATAACGAAACATTATCAGACGAAATTCCCCACGAAATTCGCGCCGCATTTATTCGCGCCCGCAAGAAACTGGAAACATATGCACAAAATCCATCCTGCATCCCAACAGACCGCACATCATGCATACCTGCCCCTGAAAATGACATTTTACCATTGCCAACAGATTTTGACATCGGCCCGATTGATATAGCCCCCACACACTTTGATACACCAATATTCACAGAAATAAATTTTGACAGCGCTACAAATAAAGCAGAAGAAACCGCCGATCCAATACCTGCATTCATCAGCAACCAAAAAATCATTGACTATCTGACCGAAACCAATCAAGACTTCAATATCACAGATGATATTATCGTCACTAAAACACATGCAATAATATCACACAACGATTCTGATTTTTGGGTTATCGACGATGAAAATTGGTTTGCGAACGGCAAGACACGTCCATCACCAATTTCAAGAATATACAACTTTGCCAATGACCACAATTTGATTCCTGTGATTTACCTGGAATCTACAAACATTATGGACCTAGATACATATATCGAAAAATGGCACGAAATGGGCATCCATGTAATAACAACCCCATCTGAATTATAAAAAAAATCCCCCAATATTGGGGGATTAAAAAAATCATACCCTGATGTTATTCTGCTGTTTTTTCAGCTGCAACTTCTTCTGCCGCTACTTCTTCTGCAACAGGTGCAACAGACGCTGCTTTTTTTGCATTAACATCACGATCAACCAATTCGATAATCGCCATTGGTGCCGCATCACCATAACGGAACCCCGCTTTTAAAACGCGTGTGTAACCACCTGGACGATTTGCATAACGCTTGCCCAAAACATCAAACAACTTCTTAACTGTTGCTGCAGACGCATTCCCCAGTTCAGATGCTGTCAAACGACGATTTGCAACGGTATCAACCTTGGCGCGAGTAATCAATTTTTCAACTACACTGCGCAAATCTTTTGCCTTTGGCAAAGTTGTTTTAATCTGTTCTTTTTCAATCAAATTTTTTGCCAAGCCAACAAACAAGGCTTTACGTGCATTTGTGTCGCGATTGAATGTACGACCTGCTTTCATATGTCTCATCGATTACTCCTTTTGTTTCTGCCCTGCCCCTTACCAGGCGGGATTGTTTTTTTTGAGACACCCACAACCTGACACCATTGCCAGAACCATGGGAATTTAATTAACTAGAATAGTCACTACGACCGCCATCTTTTCCAAAGAGAATCATACGCAGCAACTGTGCAACCACATTATCGCCCTGCATAAAAGTCTTCTTTTTATCTTTCTTTGTACTTTTTGACATGTCCAACCCCCATTCTTATCATATTTCTCGCAAAAAGCAAGAAATTAAAATACATACGTTACAGAAGTTTATACATCCCCACTTTTCAAAACATCTGTGAACACCTAATGGCGTTCACAGAAATCAAGTTATTTATATGGATCTTCGTACTTCTTGGCCAATTCTGCAATATTTTCTGGTGGCCAACCTGGAACTTCCATCCCCAGACCTAATCCCATTGCTTCCAATTGAACCTTGATTTCATTCAAGGACTTGCGACCAAAGTTTGGTGTTTTCAACATATCCGCTTCGGTCTTTTGTACCAATTCGCCCAACCAATTAATTTTGTCATTCTTCAAGCAATTGTTTGCACGAACCGACAATTCTAATTCATCAACATGCTTTAATAATTTTGGATCAAATGGTAATGCATCTTTTGCTTTTTCTTCTTCGCTTGGCGCGTTCAACTGTGCAGGATCTTCAAAGTTAATAAACACAACTAACTGATCTGTCAAAATACGCGCAGCAAATGCAATTGCATCTTCTGGCGATACAGAACCGTTTGTTTTTACTGTCAATTCCAACTTATCAAAATCAGTTGACTGACCAACACGTGTTGGCAAAACATCACTGGCCACATTCAAAATTGGCGAAAAAATTGAATCAACAGGAATAACCCCTAATGGCAGACCATCGGCATGAGCAGATGCAGGAACATAACCACGTCCTGTCCCCAATGTGATTTCCATATCTAAATTCGCCCCTTTATCCAATGTGCAAATTTCAACATCTTTGTTCATAACTTCAACATTTGATGACGTTTCAATCATACCCGCTGTTACAACTGCCGGCCCTTTAACTTTCAAATATGCCTTATGTTGACCTTCACTCAAGGCTTTAAAATACACACCTTTCAGATTCAAGATAATATCTGTCACATCTTCACGAACACCGGAAATGCTAGAAAATTCATGTTGCACACCATCTATCTTGATATATATTGGCGCACACCCCTGCAATGAAGACAACAGAACACGACGCAACGCCGTCCCCAATGTCAAACCAAAACCTTTTTCCAATGGTTCCGCAACCAGTGTCGCAATATTCGGATTATGTTCATCAACGTTGATGGTCAGCTTTTTAGGCTTAATCAATGTCATCCAATTTTTTTCAATCATTTATTTTTCCTTTTAGCTTAGTTTATCATTTTCGCCAAATGGCCGCATCCGGTTATCCGTACGCGTGCGTTATTTTATATCAACCCTTATTAAAAGTCAAGCAAAAGCAACGGTTTGACACACATTAAAAACCACATTTATTACATGTTTTCACAGGAACAATTCGACGCTGAATTTCAGTTCCCATTGGTTTATATACTGTCACCGGCTGATAAACCTGATAGTGATCTATAACCTCTGTATGCGTCTTTACTTTTACTGGTTGACCTGCGCTATGCGCACACTTACGCCCAACATCACGACTGGACCGAAAACGGCATGGTTGATATGACTCTCCACCAATAGAGACATCGACTTTCTCTATGACAGTTTCCGTTTCTGTATATTTATAACCTGCAAAAGCCGATTCGAAGGCAATCATCGACACAGCAGCCAAGAAAATAATATTTTTCATCAAATACATCCTTGCTTATAAGATTTATTCTCTCTGCCCTGCTTTACAAAAACTATATCAACCTATTTTCATTTGTCCAGCATTTCAATAAAAATCCCCCAAACGGGGGATTTTATCATATTTTATCGAAATCAAAACAATTTGAATTTATAATTTGTTCCTGCACGGAATGTAACATTTGAATCAGACAAACCGGCTGCTGCATTTACAGACCAGTTATCTGTCAGACCCATTGCTGCACCCAATGCAACTGCGGATTGGCTGTTATAATATCCATAACCACCACCAACAGAAACTTCACCTTTGGCAACATTAGATACCGCAACCGAAGACATTGCTGCTGCACTTGCAATACCTGCAGACAATTCTTCTTCCAGCGCATCTACTTTCTTGTCGGTGTAATCATATGCTGATTTCAAAGACATAGTGTTTTTAGCATCTGCATATGCTTTTGCTGCCGACAAAGTCATTTCATCACCTGCGATACGATTTGCAACTTCTTCTTCGATTGCCGCTGTATTCAATGCAATCTTTCCGTCTAATTGTGCTTCGGCGGCCGTCGCGCGTGCAGCTTCGGATTCAATTGCAGTCTTGTTTGCAGCAATATTTGTCGCATTCGTTGCAATGTTTGTTGCATTTGTTTCAATTGCAGTCTTGTTTGCGGCAATATTTGTTGCATTTGTTGCAATGTTCGCAGTATTTGTTTCTATCTTGCCGTCTAATTCTGCTTCGACTGTTTCAGCGCGTGTTTTTTCTGCACTAATCGCATCTGAATTTGCTGTAATATTTGTCGCGTTTGTTTCAATTGCGGTTTTGTTATCGGCAATTGCTGTTGCGTTTACATCCAATTCAGAACGGATTGCACCACCCTGGGCCAATGCACTATCAATTGCGTCATTCGCACCATTGGTTATTGTTTCCAAAATAGGTGCATCATAAACATCTTTTGCAGCCTGCAATAATGTATCGTTTGCAGCATATGCGTCTTTTGCTACTTGTTGTTTGGCTTGTGCCGCATCATATGCTTCGGTTGCTGTATCAACTGTTGCAAAGAATCCATCCAATTCTGTAATTTTTGCACTGTCGTCATTAAATACAGTTTCTGCTGCGGCAAAATTTGACTGTTCTGTTGCCCATTTAGCCCCAGTATCTGCAACAGCAGCATCAACGGCGGCTTTGTCTGCAGTATATGCAGCCTGTGCTTCATTGAACTTGGTTTCCATTTCTGTGCCTGCACCTGGTGTTGCAACACTGCCGTTTTCATCTAACAATTGTGTACCATCTGCTGATAATGTAAATTTATTACCATTATCTAATTCAAATGAATACAATGAACCGTCAAATGTTGTGTCGGCTGCACCATTTGTAATTGTCACTTCTGCACCACCCGCATAATCCGACAAAGTGTGAGTTTCAACCATATCTTGTTCTTCTGCACCCAATACAACTTCTTCACCTGCACCGTTCAAATATGTATAATTATCACGACTTGCTGTTGCACCAGAAACGATGTCCTGTGTTGTTTTTACATTTACACCGTCTGCCGTTGTATCTGCCCAGAAATCAGATTGTGCTGGCACACCTGTTGATAAATTAGCAGTATTGCCTTCGCGGTCAGTGTATGTAAAATCTGTCATAGATGGGTCTGTGTTATGGTCTGCAACTGTTGCAGTTGTACCATCTGATTTTGTATATTCATATGGAACACCGGCTAATGCGTCAGCAATGTTTGCTTGCGTTCCGTCTGTTTGTGTATATTTACCACCAAAAGAGATATCAGATGCTGCGTGTGCAGAACATGATATACCTATGGCGACCAATGAAGTCAAAAAAACATGTTTTTTCATTTTCTTTTCCCTTTTTCGTTTAATTAAACAAAAACCGTCATAAAAATGACGGTCGGGGGGTTAAGAAAATCATATCATTGAATGACCCCCATGGCCTTTACGCAATGCGCTGTTGTATAACCATGGGCCCCCCGACCCAAAATCGGGAAGAATTCTTTGCAAAATAAAAAGCGCATCCGCGCTGTCATTTTTTATTCTGCACAGTCGGATATCAATGTTCCAAGGAACATCGCAATGATAAAGGATTTCTTACGTCCCCGAGCCAACATCCCTGTTGATTCACATTTTATTATATTACAGTTATAAGTAAAACACAACAAAAAAAAAGACCGCCATATTGACGGTCTGATTTGTCTAAAACAAAAACATTGTTTTTAACCCAACATTTTTGCAACTTCGTCTGCCAGGTTATCTTCACGTTTTTCAATACCTTCACCCAATACGAAATACGCAAAGCCTGCCAACTTACCACCAGCCTCTGCAACAACATCCTTTACAGATTTAGAAGGATCCATAACAAAAGGCTGTTCTTCCAGAACCGATTCGCCATAGTATTTTTTAATACGACCTTCAACCATCTTTTCAACAATATTTTCTGGCTTACCAGCAGTTGCACCCGATTCGATAAACACTTTCTTTTCGCGCTCAACAGCAACCGGATCAACATCTGCCACTGTCATGAATTCTGGTTTATTTGCAGCGATATGCATTGCAATCTTGGAACCAATTTCATCGATTCGCGCATCATCACCATTAATAGCAACCGCAACGCCAATCTGTCCCATACCAGGAACCAAAGCATTGTGAATATATGTAAAGATTTTATCACCTTCGACCTTGGCAATACGACGTAAATTCATATTTTCACCGATCGTGGAAATGGTGGCCGCGATATCATCTTTTACCGCCGCCATTGTTGCATCAAAATCACCCTTCAATTCTGCAGCTTTATTTGCAACATCAGCAACCAATTTCTGGAACTTTTCATTTTTTGCAACAAAGTCTGTTTCCGCATTCAATTCAACAACACAACCCATATTATCACACTTAACAACGGTAACCAACCCAGATGCCGCAACACGCCCCGCCTTAGAAGCCGCTTTCACAATTCCCTTCTGACGCAACCAATCTGCTGCCGCCTGAATATCACCATCATTTTCCATCAAGGCTTTTTTACAATCCATCATACCTGCAGATGTTTTTTCACGCAGTTCCTGAATCAATTTTGCTGTAATTTCTGCCATGTGTAATCTCCCATATATTATAAAGTAAAAAAATTCTTGTAACATGGGGAAAAATCCCCATGCGTTTTAGTTTTCAGACAATATTATTTATCTGCTTTTTCGGCCAATTTGCCACGACGTTCCGCACGCGCTTCTGATGTTTTAGATTTCATCTTAGCTTCTTTTTCCTTGATTTCATCTTCAAAATCATCAGCTGCATCCGCCTTCATATCTGCTTCGACTTTTTTACCAGCCGCACCGCCCAAGCGTTTTTCAATACCGGACAATATTGCATCTACGAACAAGTCACAATACAATTGTGTTGCACGCGCTGCGTCATCATTCCCTGGAACAGGGTAATCAACCATTTCTGGATTTGCATTAGTATCACAAATTGCAATTGTTGGAATATCCAAATTTTTGGCTTCACGAACTGCATTCATTTCACGTGGCACATCAATAACGACCATCGCCTGTGGTGTACCGTGCATTTCCAAGATACCGCCAAAAATACCACGCAGTTTTTCAACTTCTTTGGTCATAACGCCGACTTCTTTCTTAGTCAGCCCCAGTTTATCAGCATTTGCAATATCCGCTTCCATTTTCTTCAAACGGCGAATAGATTGCGAAACCGTTGACCAGTTTGTCAACATACCACCCAACCAACGATTATTTACATAATACTGACCACAACGTTCTGCAGCATCTTTAACAATGTCTTTTGCCTGATGTTTTGTCGCAACAAACAATACCTTGCCACCCGCTGCTGCGATTGCTTCTAACGCAACCAAAGAACGATGTAACAAAGGCGCAGTTTTGTTCAAATTAATGATATGGATTTTGTCTTTAACGCCATATACATATGGTGTCATCAACGGATTCCAGCGACGTGTATGGTGACCAAAATGAACCCCCGCTTCCATCAGCTGTTTCATTGTAAATGTTGGCAATGCCATGATTTTATCCTTTATTTTCTGTTGTTATCCTCGTCGTGTGCGTCAGACCAAGGCACGCCCTGGACAGAAATTATACAACACGACTGTGTTATTCGCACTATGTGCGTGCCACGATAATATCCCAGACATATAAAAAAATCAAGTAAAAATATAAAATTTTACATAAAAAAACACAATCGATAAATCGATATATCACCTTGTACGTGCATGATTTTTTATTAAAGAATTTCTAAAATCTGCATTTTCAATACCTGCTAATGCAAACCACTTTGGCCCATACCAAATCGCATCACACACTCCCAGCTTCGATAATCTAACACCATTCCAGTTGCACGGTAATGGCAATAATTTTCCTGTTTTTCTATCACGTCGAATAATCGTTCCCACAACCCCAGTGCCACTACGCGCAAAAAAAGGGTGCGAAACCTTTTCCCCAATCCCAGGAAAGAATCTATCTTTCACCGACATAGTAACAACCGCCACCAATTCAAAACCAGAAAATTTAACTTCTTGCTCTAAAACAGCTTTCAAATTCCACAACATCTTTTCATGACTATCTTGATATGGCATCACATACCCCAGACACCTATCAGACTTCCACATCATATCATCAAAATTATAATACATCGCACCTTCATAATTTGTTCCCAAATAATTACGAACTTTTTCATCAGTCAAACGCTCTTTTGAAGAATCCCATTGTATTTTATTCACCGTTACATTCTCTTTTTCTAACAACGATGTCTTTTGCAAAATAATAGGCTTTGTCTTTACAAAACCAAAATATTCTAAAATCCTGCGATATACCCCATTCGCCATATCTTTATAACCTTTCACCGATACCTTTTCCAAATATAGTTTACAATGACAAGAATCATAAATTCAAGCACTTTCTAAAAATATTTTACAACAGCTTCAGCATTAAATCCTAAGACATAATCAAACAAATAAAAACAAAGGAGTGAAAACAAATTGTCTTCACCCCCCATCTTAAAAACGTCATTAAAATAAACCTTAAACACGACGCACTTTCTTTGGTCGGCAACCATTGTGTGGAATACGTGTTGTATCAGTAATGGACTGCACAATCAGACCAGCATTTGCCAATCCACGTACAGCAGATTCACGACCCTGACCAATACCACGCATCAAAACATCAACTGTTTTCATACCCATTTCGGCGACTTTTTTACCAACTGCATCTGCAACGATTGTTGCGGCATATGGTGTGGACTTTTTTGCGCCCTTAAAATTATTTGCCCCAGCGGTTGCCCATGTCAACACAGCACCTGACTGGTCTGTTATTGTAATACGTGTATTGTTATTTGTCGCAACAACATGTGCAATGCCATGCGATACTTTTTTAACAACTTTTTTCTTAGCTTTTGATACAGCCATTTTATTTAACCTTTTTTTGATGTCTTCAATTAACTATGGTGTTAATCTCTACCTTATTTGAAAAATTAAGATAATGTTGCAGATATGTGTGTTGGGCGACGGGAGTGTACAAATCGCTACATGACCAAAGCCCAACGCGCATAGATGCACGCATTAGATTAATTTTTATTTACCCTTTGTTGCAGAACCCGCAACTACAACACGCTTACCTTTGCGTGTACGTGCATTTGTCTGTGTACGCTGACCACGAACTGGCAAACGATTACGATGACGGATACCACGATATGCTTTTAAATCCTGCAAACGTTTGATGTTCATTGTCACTTCACGACGAACATCGCCTTCTACTTTAAAGTTTTGTTCGATGTAATTAGAAATTTTGATAACATCCTCGTCTGTCAAATCTTTTGCGCGCAGCCCGTCTTTCAATTTCAACGCCTTTACGATTTGTGCCGATTTTGCTGGCCCAATACCGTGAATATACTGCAACGCAATTTCAATGCGCTTTTCACTCGGAATGTTAACACCTGCTATACGTGCCATTTTTCATTTTCCTTTTTATTTTACTCTTCGCAGGTCTCAGTCCACCTAATCCCTGCACCCTTGGAACCCACTTTCATGGGCTATTTTATTTTGCCGAATAATTTTATACAAAATTCAGCAAAAGTCAAATCTTACTTTGTTTCCACTGAAGTATTAACCGCGGAAACGACCTTTCTTTTGTGCTTTTTTAATAACACCGCTATATTGTTTTGCAACCAGATAAGATTGGATCTGATTCATAGTATCCAAAACCACACCTGCAACGATTAAAACACTGGTTCCACCAATTGCAACCGGCATACCGACATGTGTATTTAAAATAATCGGCAACACACAAACAACAATCAAATATGCAACACCAATTGCTGTTGTACGTGACACAACATTATCCAAATACTTTACTGTATTTTCACCTGGACGAACGCCTGGGATATATCCACCCGCATTTTTCAGATTATTGCTGGTATCCTCTGAATTAAATATAACTGCTGTCTGAAAATAAGCAAAAAACGCAATCAATACAGTAAACATGATAATATAAGACCATGTTCCATATGTAAAGAATCCCAAAATATTTTGCACAACCAAATTCTCGCTTTGCACAAAACGCTGAACAAAGGCAGGCAACATCATAATAGACGATGCAAACACTGGTCCCATAACACCCGACAAATTGATTTTTATTGGCAGATAAGATGCATTTGTATTCACAACACCATTCGCCATAACCTGACGTGGATATAAAATCTGAATGCGACGCTGCGCCTGTTCAAAGAACGCAATCAACGCAACAATACCTACAACAAACACAACAATCAGCGCAATCATCGCAGGCGAAATTTGTCCAACCGATCCCAATGAAATCAACTGTGCGATGCCACCTGGCAATTCGGCAATAATACCCGCCAAAATCAACAGCGACGCCCCCTGCCCCAAACCACGTGCAGTAATCTGTTCGGCCAGCCACATAACAAAAACCGTACCACCAACCAATGCAATAATGGCTGACATTTCAAATGCAAAACCTGGATTAACCACCGCTGCAACACCATTAACTGGTGCCATTGATTCTAATCCACGCACAACAGCCCATCCCTGAACGACCGCCAATACAACCGCCAAATAACGCGTATATTGGTTAATTTTAATGCGTCCAGACTCACCTTCCTTACGCAATTCGCCCAAACTCTTGCTAGTTGCACTTAACAACTGCAAAACGATAGACGCAGAAATATATGGGAATATGTTCAATGCCAACACTGACATACGCGACAACGAACCACCACTAAACATATCAAACATGCCCATCATTCCATTATCGCCCTGAAACAGGTGCAAAACCGCCGATGCATTAACACCCGGCAGTGGAATGAACGACCCAATACGATAAACAATCAGCGCCCCCAACGTAAACAGAATACGCTTCTGCAAATCGCCAAGATTACCGAAAAAGCCTTTTAAGAATTTCATTGTACGTGAATTTTAACCGTTTACAGGCATTCGAGTATTCCCCGAATGCCCTATATGATTTTACAGATTAATTATTTTTGATTGTGCCACCGGCTTTAACAATCGCGACTTCTGCGGCCTTGGACCATTTATCCGCAACAACATTAACCGCTGTCTTGATTTCACCTTTAGCCAAAACCTTCAAACCACACATTGTGCGATTAATAATTCTCGCAGCCAACAAGGAATCAATTGTAATATCTTTGCTGGCATCAATCTTACCTGCAGCAATAAACTTTTCAATATCACCCAAATTGATTGTTACATAAGCCTTAGCAAACGGATTGTTGAAACCAAATTTTGGGAAACGACGCAAAATTGGCATCTGTCCACCCTGGAATGTCGCCTGCTTGCGTGATCCACTGCGTGCCTTTTGACCTTTATGACCACGACCGGCTGTTTTACCAGAACCAGACCCCATACCACGACCAACGCGCGCAGCGCTTTGACGTGCACCAAAATTATCCATCAATGCATTTAATTTCATTTCTTTTTCCTTTTATCCTATAACTATATTTTACATAGTTCTTTGTCGCATATAAACAAGTGTTGTCTACATACTCGGTTTAACAATTATTCTGCGATTTCTACCAAATGAGAAACTTTTGCAACCATACCACGTACAGATGCGCTATCTTCTACTTCTTTGGTTTTACCGATACGCCCCAGGCCCAATGCTTTCACAATTTTAACCTGTGATTCTGGACGACCGATAGTACTTCTAACTTGTTTTACAATTATTTTTGCCATAATTCAAACTCCGTTTTTTTATCTTTGCCCAGATTATTTTGCTTCCGCATTTTCAGCGACTTCTAATTTCTTGCCATCACGCCCCGCGATGATTTCTGCAACCGTTTTGCCACGACGTGCCGCAACAGTTTTTGGTGAATTCATCTTGCTAAATGCCAAGAAAGCAGCGCGAATCATATTATTTGGATTATTTGACCCCTGTGACTTAACAACAACGTCCTGTACCCCCAGGCATTCAAATACCGCACGCAACGCACCACCTGCAATGATACCAGTACCTGGAACAGCACTACGTACAACCAATTTGCTGGCGCCATATTTTGCAGCAATATCATGATGCAATGTACGACCTTCTTTCAAAGGAACACGCAACATTTTTGCCTTCGCAGCTTTTGTCGCCTTCTGCACTGCAGCCTGTACTTCCAGGGCTTTGCCTTTTCCAAAACCTACACGACCAGACTTATCACCGACCACAACCAAGGCCGAGAAAGACATATTGCGACCGCCCTTAACAGTTTTTGATACGCGGTTGATAGAAACTAACTTATCTACCAAATTATCCGTTTGCAATTTTTTATCATCAAAACGTGCCATTATAATACTCCGTCTTATTCAAATTATATTCTAACGCCACCCGCGCGGATTGCTTCGCACAGTGCCTTTACACGACCATGATAGCGATAACCACCACGATCAAAATAACAATTGTCAGCAATTTTTGCAGCTACAACGCGTTCTGCAAATGCTTTACCAACCAATTCTGCCCCTGCAATATTCCACCCTTTACCTGCAAATGCTTTTTCTTTCGAAGAAGCAGCACAAATAGTGTGACCTTTTGTATCATCAATTGCCTGAACTTCAATATGGCGTCCAGAACGGAAAACTGACAAACGAATCTTGCCAGGATTTTTTCTTTTCAACGCACCACGATTTGCCAGTGTGCGTCTTTCTTCTGAATTCAAATGTCTTAACATTTTATTTTTCCTTTTTTCCAATTCCCGTAACAGCGGAAATCATTTTTGCTTTTGGTTATTTTGCCCAAACTTAGCGACTGCATTATGTTTCGCCCCAGAAAAACAATCACCTGCATACGCCAGTATCCAATATAATTTTAATACCAACTTTTTCCATGCTTCGTGCGTCTTTAACGCAAAATTATTTTTCTGTGCTACCATATCTACTCTTCACCAAGTTTCAACTATTATTTCTTTTTACCTTCTTTACGACGGATTCTTTCACCCTTATAGAATATACCTTTACCCTTGTATGGATCTACCTTGCGGATCTTATGAATTTTGTCGGCAAACTGACCAACCAAACATTTATCCATACCTTTAACAGTAAATTCTGTTGGCGTTGCACCCATTTCAACGGTCAACCCCGCTGGAATGTCCATGATAACATCATGAGAATAACCGGCAACCAAAACCAACTGCGAACCCTTTACAGAAGCCTTATAACCAACACCCTTCATATACATTGGTTTTTCAAAACCTTTTGAAACACCTTCTACGGCATTGCGAACATTACGTGCCATTGTGCCCCACATTGTACGTGAAGATTTTTCTTCTGCATCTTTTGGATTAATAATAACCTGACCTTCTTCGATAACAATATCTACCAAGCCAGCATTTTTAGTATCTAATGCTAATTTTAATTCGCCTTTTGGCCCTTTTACTACCAAAGCGTTATCCGCAATTGCGACTGTAACGCCATCACTCAGTTTAACTGGATATTTTCCTGCACGTGACATAACTCAATCCTCGCTTCTCGTTTAGATAACCTTACACAATACTTCACCACCAACGTTCATCAAACGTGCTTTGTGGTCTGTCATTACGCCATTTGGTGTAGATACAACTGCAATACCCAAACCATTCAAAACCTTTGGCATTTTTGCGCTGCCTGAATAGACACGGCGCCCTGGCTTAGATACAACGGAAATTTCCTGAATTGCACCATTCCCGCCGACATACTTCAATTCAACAACCAAATTTGAACGGTGCGCATCGATATCTTCCTTGCGAAAATCTGCAATAAAACCTTCTTCTTTTAATACAGACAAAACTGCTGCGCGCAATTTGCTGTTTGGAACGACGATTGTTTCTTTACCTGCATTTTGACCATTACGGATGCGAGTAACCATATCGCCGATTGGGTGTGATAGTGACATCTTTTTTACTCCTTAACGTCATGGGGCAAATGCCCCACACTGTTTTCTACAACTGCATTGTCCACAGTTGGGTTACATATTTTACCAGCTTGACTTACGTACACCTGGCAACTTACCTTCACTTGCCATTGTACGAACCTGCTGACGACACAGACCAAACAAACGAGAGAACCCGCGTGAACGACCTGTTACACTGCAACGATTACGCAAACGTGTTGGGTTTGCATTACGTGGCAACTTTGCCAACTTTTTCATTGCATCAATTCTTTCTTCTGGTGTCGCATTTACAGACATTTTTGCCTTGATA
>JAZSDC010000020.1:0-3115 GCA_045530935.1 Candidatus Enterousia sp.
AATTCAACCCGGTGGCGAGGTTGACAGCAATCTATTTCTAATCGGCAATGGAATGGGATTTTACGACATTGAATACGTCAATAAAATCGATAATAAATTTTTATTCTTGGCCAGTGATGGACTGGGCCAAAGTTTAGATAATGGATATTTTTCCATGTCATCGGAATTGGCACCGATAAAAAAACAACTGTTTGTGCCACACCTGTATGGCAATCGGAATTTGGCACTGGCAAATCCAATTACAGCATATACAACTGCATCGGAATACAATGCCATCGCAATGGCCAGTGTGAGTGCCCAAAAGAAAAGATAATAAAAAATCTGTATATCACCCGCCCCGAAAAAACCGGGGCGGTTTGTTTTTTTTTGACAAAGACAACGCTATTTTTGTTGTGCTGTGATTTTTTTACTTGCGTTTAGTTTTTGTATATGTATAATTGTGGGGCATTGCCGGTTTAGCTCAGCTGGTAGAGCGGCTGATTTGTAATCAGTAGGTCGTTGGTTCAAGTCCGACAACCGGCACCAGAATTAAAACGCACCAAACGGTGCGTTTTTTTATTGGATTTCTTTGCCCTGTTGGGTTTTGTGTTGGGTGGCGAAGTCGCGCGGTGCGGATGGGTTCTATTTTATTCGGGGCATGCAATTCCAACCCAACCTCGCCCCATGACTCCAAAACACCAAAAACTGTGATGCAAAGTGTGATGCGTTGTGGTATAATTTTTGGAAAAGAAAGGAATAAGTTATGACCAAGATACCAACAGTCAGAGAAATGGAAGAATTTTTATTGCGTGATTCCGAAACGGAAGATTTAGTTGAAGCCGGGAACACAAAATCTAAGACCCCAAATACCAAACTGACCGCCGAACAGGTTCAACATGAAGTATCGGTCTTTGCACGAGTTTTAATAAATGTATATTGTGGTTGGCCATTTCATAATGAGCTGCTAAAACGCAAAATCCTAAAGACATTGGTTGATATTCATAAAAACGCACATGATATGACATCAGCAGAACTGATGGAACAACTGCGCCCTGCGATTGAGATTATACCAGACAACCATATACAACTGAACATGGTTGGGCAAAATACGGGTGTGCGCACCGCACTGCGCAAACCAAGACCAAATGTCGGAAAAAATATTGCAAGCGGTAAAAAATTCCATACCGAACAACGTGGTGATATTGGCATTATAGCAGTACCAACACTATCTGGATGGACAAATGCGGAACGCAAAATATTTGAAAATCAATGGCGCACAATTCTGTCACAATCAAAAACACTTATCATCGACCTTCGCGATAATGGTGGTGGTGACAATCGTCCCACTGACAAGATTGCTGAATATATACTTGGACAAAAATATCCAAATGCAAACAAAGAAATCATTCGTAACAATCCCGATGCAAAGCATGTACACAAACTTTATCCGGAACGAATTGGAAATAATTTAGACACAGACTCACTAGACGACCCGTTTATAATCCACGACAATAGTATTAAACCAACACAAAAATACAACCCCAAAAACGCAAGACATACAGTATATATATTAACAAATCGTGGCGTTTCTTCTTCGGCAGAAATGTTTATTTTCAGAATGAAACACTATCCCAAAACAACCATCGTCGGTACAAACACAAACGGATGCGAAGTATATGGATATAATCAATATATTTTATTACCACATACACACATGAAGTTCACTGTTGGCGCAGTATATCGTGAACTAAGCATAAAAGATTTTGAAACAAACGGGTTTGAACCCGACATCAAATGTCCGGATGGCACCGATGCATTTGCCGTTGCAATGACCGAGATTGAAAAAGCCAAGACATTACAATCGCAGACACCTGAAAGATAAAGGATAAAGTATGCAAATAAATTTGAAGCACATGAACGCAGAAGAGTCGTGGAATTATATCCTGTGGTTTCACGAACGATATCATAACAAGTTAAAATATTTTAAATATAAATATCATACATTTGTTCCAAATGACAAACGTATGCATGATTTTATAGAAATCGAAAAACCAACACCGGAACAAATTCAACACTATCATGATGTATTCGTAAACGAAATTTACAATCCATCCGACCTGTCGCAATTTGATGAAATAATAACAAATGATGTTTTACCAAATTTTGAACGCGCCATTGACAAACAAATTGTTCCGTTATTATCAGCATGGCAAACCAAAATACCAGAAAAATTGAGTATTGAATGCCTGTATGGCAATGGTGGCAGTTATGGATATGGCAAAAATCCAAGAATAGTTTGGCGTATGTCTGAATTTAATGGAAATAAATACGATATACTAGGACACTTTATACATGAATTTGTGCATATCTTGATTGAAGAGCCAATTATCATTAAACACAATGTTCCCCAGAACTTAAAAGAAAACATTGTTGATATAATTTGTCTGGAATTATTTGGTCGCGAGCCAAGAAATCATTTTGACCGTTCGTTCGCCAATTCATACATAACAGCAAACGCTATCAAAACTGATTTAGTCGGCGCCGTCAAAAAAATGATGGCAGACTATACGGCACTAAAACAAGCCCAAACCACAAAGGACAGATAATGCCACGAATTCATGTCATTGGTGCGCCGGGGTCTGGCAAAACAACATACGCGCGGCGGTTGGCGGTGGCACGCAAATTACCCCTGTGCCATTTGGACGAGATTTTTCATGACAATTCTGGCACTGCCCCACGCAAACGAAGTGTATCCGAACGCACAGAAATGGCGGCTGAATTTGCACAGGGCAAAGACTGGATATCCGAGGGTGCATCATTTTCCGACTGGGTAAATCCAATCTTGAAACGCGCAACCGAAATACACATTGTATCCCCATCACGCACAATACGCATTTGTCGACAGATTAAACGATATACCCGCCGAAAAATTGGTATCGAGCAGACAACATACCGCGAAACACTGCGTGGTCTGTGGGGCGGAATAAAATGGACATGGAACTATGACCGTGATACAATACCGGTAATATTACAGAAAATCCCAAAACGCACCAAAATCAAAAAGGTAAAGGCATAGATATGAAATACGTACCAGATATGAATTTATTACGGGCATATTCTGATGTCACAGATCGCC
>JAZSDC010000039.1:0-9968 GCA_045530935.1 Candidatus Enterousia sp.
ATTGGATCGAATTGATTTGCATGTGGATGTCGATGCGGTTAATCCGTGGGAAATGAATCGCGATGATGGCACGCCCCGCGAAACCAGTAATGAAATCCGCGCACGTGTTGTCGCCGCACGAAATCGTCAAATCGCCCGCCAGGGACATGTTAACGCAACACTGGATGGGCCGGAACTGGAACGATTTGCCGCATTAAACAATGAATTGACCGCGTTTTTAAATACAGCGGCGGAAAAAATGGGAATGTCTGCACGTGGATATAACCGTATTCGCAGGCTGGCACGAACAATTGCAGATTTACGTGGTGCAGAAAATATAGAAATGTCCGACCTGGCCGAGGCATTGTCATACAGACCGATTAATCGTGGAAAATATGGTGTAAAATTATAATTGTTTTTGTATGTCCAGCGCATACTGCCACTGTTTTATTTGATCACTGGTTACGGCAAACTCATGCGCAGCAGATGCAAACCCATTTGTCATAGCCCAATCCAAAATTTCTTTTTTTTGTAAATCAGAAAAAGTTCTGGGCTGGCGCGTTTGATACACTTTATACTTTTTATTCCAATGGGCAATGGTTGATTGGGCGATGTCATATTTACGCGATGCCGCCACAGGACCATGTTCTTTGGCATATAAAAGCACTTCTAACTTTAATTTTAATGTTTCACGACAATAACGTTTTTTTGTTCCTTGGGTTTCAAATCTGCCAGAATTTGAATATATTTTTAACGTCCGGTTCCATTTATGCATAGCAGATAAAGAAACATCATATTTATGCATGGCATTAGTTATTCCATTATCACGTGCGAATGTTAATATTTCTATCTTCTTTTCTGTTGGCAAAATACTCATTTTCTGGGTTTCATAGACTTTATACTTACGATTCCAGCGAACAACTGTCGATGAAGCAATGCCAAATTTCTTTGCAGCCTCAATCGTGCCAAAATCTTTGGCCCATGATAATATTTCTATTTTTTCGTATATTGTATATGCCATTTTTTTACCCTGTAATATTATTGCACATTAATATAGTACATTTTGCACTTTTGTCAATACACAATAATAACACAGAATTTTTTGCAAAAAAAACCCCCAATTATGGGGGAAATATTAACAACCACCAGTTACATTGCCAATGATTTTTGAAACAGAAATATCTTTATGCAACAAGAAATCATATTCACAATTACCTGATTTATAATGTCCCATGCATGCACTTAATGTCAAAACGGCAAACAATGCCAACATAATTTTCTTCATACTTTCTCCTTTTGGGTTAGTCAATGTTATTGATTATATAGGAAGAAAAACAAATATTCAATATTTATATTGCATTTTTTATGTGTTTTATTTTCCAACCACATACAACAATTACATCAAAGCGCGCATCACCATTCCATTTTTTATTTATGATATATGTTTCTGCAGCACGACGCAGTCGTATAATCTGGGCGGGGGTTATCGCCCCCCAGGCAACATCAAGTGTTTTTCTGGATTTAACTTCGACAAACACTAATACTTGTTTTCTGGTGGCAATTATATCAATTTCGGCACGATTTGTGTGGCGCCCCGTAACATATCGACAACAGATAATTTTGTAACCATGTAAACGCAAATATACACGCGCCAAAAATTCAGCAAACAAACCATGGTGATACGATGTCTTAAAACGCATATGGTTTTGCCTTGAAATTTTCGCGTGCAGTCAGGATATTCTTGGCCTGATCAGAAGATTCCATCCCCCGATCAACCAGTTCTAGAACACCATAATCAGCGATTAACATTGGGTCATATGAATTTGTGCTGGATATCCAATGGTCTGTACCAGAATTCGGCGCACCATATTTGTCTAGAACGTTTTGCCAAAAAACTAAAATCTTGTTTTCACGCTGTTTGACAAATTTTTCATCCGCACCTTCTTGTTCATTAACATCGTTTTTATATACAACACGCCATACACGATTATCTGTCGCATTACTGGTCAAATACGCGACCAATGTTTCACCCGTATTTTCACGTTCTAGGTGAATTTCTGATACATACAACAAGCCGCGATTTCGCGCCAATGTTTTTATGCATTTATCCAGTTCTGATGGAATCACTGTTCCCTGTTGACGACATTCATAGTCTAGATTTGCCTTCCAATCTGGGTGTAAAGAATATATCACACTGTTCTTTTTACGTGGCGTATACAATCCACGCATATTAAAAAATAGATTATGAATATCGTCATATGTCATCCCCAGCATAACACCCGACAAATCAAAATCCCCAACGTTGGCAACATCCGCATCATCATTTAAATATACTTCTTCGGCTGTAACATCTGCTTCTTCATCATCAATAACCGTAATATCATCAAAATCCATCGACTCCATCGCCTGAGCTATTGGCACGGCACAAAAAAAGATAGCAACAAAAATTTCTAGTATTCTACGCATATTCAACCTATTTTATTACCTTTGGTATATCTCCTACATAAAAATAGAAAACACCTGCTGGGTCATTACCCAGTTCCAAATAACGTTCTGCAGACATGCTTTGCGTGTCGTCTTTTAGTCTGGGTTCAAATAACAAACTCATATACATTATCCCTTCGGTAACCTGTGGTACTTCTGATAAGTTATTTGGTTGGCGCCACGTTGTCAATTGATATTTCACATACCAATATTTATCATTGTCTGGTTCTGCCTTGATTAATTTAACCAGTCTTAACACGCCCTGCTTTGATAACTCTTCTAATTCAGGGACAACATCAGCAACCCAATTGTCAAATACATTACCAACAGACATTCTATTCAACAAACTACCTTTGGTTATACGTCGTTCAATATCTTTGGGATCTGGATTAACATAGAAATATTCTGTAAGGAATCTTTCTATTAATAAATCACGTAATTCGTCCGGGTCAAAATCAACAATCGCTTCGGGGGTTCCAGGACGCAAATCTGCGGTTCTGCCAGGCTGAAAGAAAAAAGCATCAACTGATGTTTTATCAAGAGAATAGTATATAATCGCAACACCAACCAGCATCGCGAATACCAATGCAACCAAAAACGAACCAGAAAAGAATAAAATTAGCTTCCTCATTTCTCTATCTTATATGAATAAAAATCTGAAATATAGTATCCCATTGTTTGTGGGTATGTTGGCATGTCTCGCAAAACAACAGCATACCCAAGGATTGTTTCGGTTTCGCCAGACATGGTCTTTATGTTAAATCGGACCTGCCAGGTGCAACCTTTTGGGTCTTTAAAGTCGCCCAGTGGTTTCATCTGCAGGGTTGCCATATCAACAAAAAAACTTTCGCCACGCCCCATGCGTTCCAGATAATCAGGCATAACATTTGCTACAAATTTTTCATGCAGTGAACTTCCTGTTAAACAATAGATTGAACATCTGCCAGATTCTATACCTGTTTTCTTGCTGGGGTCGCAACTTTCTGCGCGATTACATTTTTGCCACGCTTCACGATTTCTTTTTTTATTTTTTGTTAGTAAAAACCAACTGCGAATAAGTTTCCCAATAACAGCTTCTTGCAATGTGTAATCAGTTGATAATTCTGCTATCTTCTCATGCTGATGTCCGACCAATTCCCACTGACCGGTGATATTATTTATTGATATTAAAAAGGGGTGTATTTTAACGGATTTATTAGCCCATATTAGCAAAATGCACGAAAAAATTATTAACACAAAAACAAACATGGCATAAATTGCCATTTTGCGCGCAACAGCAAGACGACGTCCAACATCGGATGTTTTTGTATCAAAATCATCTGGGTATCTCACAGATATATCCCTCCTTTTTATCAGTGGATTATGCCTGGTATACCATAATACATGCACATGGGCTTAATTTCAATTCATTGTTATCAAAACCAACGCCAACCGGTTCGCGGTCATAAACCTGGCCACAGCCTGCCAAACACAATGCAACGAATAAACCTAAGAATACTTTTTTCATCTACATACTCCTTCCGCTTTGATTAATTATAAAAAATTTCTATTACCCCAGTCAAGGTTAAAACTGTGTCTCAAACGATAACAAGAAACGCTGTTCACGGTCATAATCATTCATTTTCAATGGCCAACCCCAACTGAAATTCATTGGCCCCATCGGTGTATTCCAATAAATACCAACGCCGGCAGATGTTCTGATATTATCGTCAATATCGTTTCTGTATCTTTCTTCGTGCATATTTGCCGGATAATAGTCTTCTTGGGCAGGCGGTTTGCCCAACACGCCATAGTCCATAAATACAAAACCCTTGATCTGATATTCGTCCGGGATAAAGATTGGGAAATTCAACTGGGTTGAACCATTCAGTTTCCACAATCCCCCCAAAGCATACGTCTTATACAGCCAATTTCGTGACCCAACACCTGCAACATCGAAGCCGCGCAGTGTTTCCCCACCCAGGAAATAGCGGTAAACACGTGATACATAATCCCCATCCAGTGGCTGAATATAGCCAAAGTCCAACGATGAACGCAACTGCCATCTGTCATTCCAGAAATTTACCATTCCGATAATGTCCGCACTGTATCGCATAAACGATTCTGTACCGCCAAATCCAGTATACGCAATGCCCAAGTTTGCAACCACACCAGTATGGGTATTTTGTTGGAAATTTGTATCCAAGTTATGATACCTGAAATATGTCCCCAGTGTATACAGGTTCGCCTTTTGCCATCCTGAATCCACCTGGATATCATAGTTTTGGTCGAACGAAGCCGACAATCTGACATTCTGTGTCCAATGGTCGGTCAAACGCCATCCCATGCGACCTGCAATCATTAAACTGTCGCGGTCATATCCAAAACTGCCCAGTGATGAATAGTCATACATTGTATATGACACATCAAATCCACCAGACAACTGGCGACCAAACAAATATGGTTCTGTAAAACTAAATAACGCCTGTTTTTGATATTCCGCGATTGAACCACGCAATTGCACAACCTGACCACGCCCCATAAAGTTATTTTCCGTGATTCCAGCATCAATCATAAAACCATTGATATTTGACCAACCAAACCCGCCCGACAGTTCGCCTGTTGGTTGTTCTTCTACCTTGATATCCAGGTTCATCATATTGGTTTCTGCAACGCGTGTTGGAACCATTTGAACATCTTTGAAATAACGCGTGCGCATTAATTTCTGACGCCCTTCTTCAATGGTCTGCAGTGAAAATGGGTCGCCTGCACGCATTGGTATCAGTTGTTCAATCACACTGTCAAATGTGCGAACATTGCCCAATATATTAATAGTATTCAGATAAATGCGATTTGTTTTCTGTATTTTGAATACCAAATCAATTGTTTTATCATCGTTATTTTTTGTCGGCACAGGTTCGACATTTATAAATGCATATCCATATTCTGCAACTGCACTGCGCAATGCAGACATGGTTTCATCAACCTGGTCTACATTATAGGTGTCACCATCACGCATAACGATAACATCTTCCAAGACATCTGTTGGTACATCTGGGAATGGATTATCAACTGTCAGTTTTCCAAAATCATACTGATCGCCTTCGTCAACAGTAAATACAACTGAATAGTATTCGCGGTCTGGTGTAAATGTGCCCGCGGTATTTTTTACCTGGAAATCAACATAGCCATTGCGTAAATAAAACTGACGCAACATTTGACCATCGTATTGAATGCGGTCTTCGTCAAATGTGTCAAACTGCGTCATAAAACGCCACCATGCATGTTTACGAGATAAAATCTCCCCGCGCAGGGTGCGATCACTAAATTTTTTGTTACCTTCAAATTTTATATCACGAATCCATGTCGGATGACCTTCGGTAATTTCATAGACAACATTTACGCGATTGTCATCCAGTTCGATTTTTTGTGGTTCAATTTTTGTACCAAAGAATCCTTTGCGCTGGTATATGGTCAACATTCTTTGCACATCCGCCCCAATAACAGATGCATCAAATGAAGTACGTTCTTTGGTTTTTATTTCTTTTTTCAAATCATCTGTTGAGACATCATCATTGCCTTCGACAGTTACCATATTTACAATTGGTGCCTCGGTCACATTGATTTTCAGTATGTTGCCCGACATACGAACATTGATGTGCGAAAAATATCCACTTTGTTCCAATTTCTTGGCAATCGCATTACTGCGCGCTTCGCCAACATTGTCACCAATTTTTACATCAGACAATATACGTATTGATTCTGCGTCCATACGCTGGTTACCAGAAACATCTATGCGTGATACCACTGCGCATAATGCAGGCCATACGGACATTGTGAATAAAATTGAAATCACAGAAACTTTTTTCATATTAACCTATCCATTACAAACCAAAAACACGCGCTAAATCATTCCACATGGTCAAGATAAACAACCCGAATATCAACAACCATCCAACCATAATTGCGATTTCCATTGCGCGACCTTGCAATTTTTTTCGTGTTATACCTTCGATTATCAGTATTGTCAAATATCCACCATCCAATACAGGCAACGGTAACAAATTCAAAATTCCCAGATTTACAGATAACAATGCAATCAAACTTAGCAACGTAAAGAATCCAGCCATTAATGCTGCGCCTGAATATTCTGCAATTGTTATGAAAGAGCCCAGCTGCTTCGAAGAACGTTCACCTGTTATAATTTGTTTTAATACAACCAACAATGTTTTGGATTCATAATATGTCTTGCGTGCACCCGAATACATTGCACGAAACAGTCCCTGGCGTTCTGGGTCTGCCTTTTTACTGCCATCGGCGACCATTCCCCAACGTTCTGCGGGGCTTAATTTCACTTTTACCAATTTGTCTTCACGGACAATTAAAACATCTGCATCGCGATTTGATGCCAATTCTTTGGCTAAGATTACTTCGCCCCAATTGGTAATTTTTTCATCATCAATACGAATGATTGTATCACCAGGTTTTATTCCTGCCTTGAATGCGACAGATTCTTGTATAACCTGACCAATGACTGGCAATTGTGAATTTCCAACCAACCTGGGTTGAAACATGAACAAAGACGTATATATGCCCCACGCCAAAATAAAATTCATAAATACGCCTGCTGCAATTATTATAAATTGCTTCCATGCAGGCGCAGATAAGTAATGCCCTTTCTTCTTGTCTGCAGGTAAATCCGCATACTTTTTACGATTAAACATATCTTCCTGACCATAGATGGAAACATATCCCCCCAGTGGCAAGCATGCAATTTTCCACAATGTTCCACGTTTGTCATGCCACTTTATAATCGCGGGTCCAAAACCAATCGAAAAAGTATCAACACGAACCCCCGCCCAACGCGCAGCCAAAAAATGCCCGAATTCGTGAACAAATACGACAACCCCAAGTACAACTAACAAAGCAAAAATTGTAACAATAATCTGCATTACATAACCTTTTTTCCAGATATATTTATAACATAATTAACCATACAATCGGCAAGACATAAATCCAGCCGTCAAATCTGTCTAGGACGCCACCATGCCCTGGCAAAATTGTCCCAAAATCTTTGACACCTAATTTACGTTTAATCCAACTGGCCGTCAGGTCGCCGTATTGCGACAATAACGAAACACTGATACCAATCCACAGCAACTGTGGCATGAAGGTATCTGCACCCAGTAACCCGTACATCACAGCCGAAAATGTTCCGCACAGGATACCAGCAATTTGACCGGACCAAGTCTTGCCAGATGACAGACGTTCCCACATTTTATCGCCGCCAATTAAACGCCCAAAGAACCAAGCACCAATATCTGCACCACAAATAATTAATAATAATAACAAAACAATCCAAGGACGTGTTCCAACCACAAAAATCGCAGCCATCATTAAGAACAACCATACCAAAAATCCAAGAAATGCCCATTTACTGGATTTCACAACATCACGTGGCGCACGACGCAGACATAATAAATATTCCAATATCATTGCAATAACGATTATAACACCAGCCCACCGCACAGCAGGAATACCGTAATATTCCATGACACCGATACCAACCGCAGCAGTCGCCAAAACCAATGCAGCAATAATTCTTTTGAATGAGTTAGACATCGTTCCTTCCTTTTTTTTGTCTTTTATTTTTTACCCAGATAATTACTTTTTTTCACACCACCAAATCTGCGTTCACGCTGTGCAAACGCGGTCAAAACATCTGGCCACAATTTTTCATTTTTCACTAAGTCGGGCCAATGTTCAGGTAAAAACAGTAATTCTGCATATGCCAATTTCCACAGCAAGAAATTAGAAATCCTGTTTTCATTGCTGGTACGAACCATTAAATCAACTGGCAACAAATCGCCTGTATCCAGATAGGTTTCAAACGTTTCACGTGTCACAGGTTCACCATTTTCAATTGCGGCATTTACTGCGTCAATAATTTCTTGTTGGCCGCCATAATTTAATGCAAACGCAACTGTGCCACCGGTGTTTTCTGCCGACACTTCTTCAAGCTTGTCGCATAATTCTGCCAATTTCTGGGGCAATCTGTCGCGCGAACCAATTATTCTATACCGCAGATTTTTTTCGATTGCATGTTGCATATTCTTGTTTAATTCCGTGTAGAATAAGTCCATTAGAAAATCAACTTCATCTTGAGAACGGTTCCAATTCTCGCTGGAAAAAATAAAGAATGTTATCGTCGAAACACCACGCGCCATAAACCAATCAACCAAGTTTTCAAAATTTGAAATACCTGCCTGATGTCCCATCAATGGGGGCAAACCACGCATTTCAGCCCAACGTCTGTTTCCGTCACAGATAAAGGCAATATGCTGTGGAATCTTGGCTTTATCTGTTGTAACGGTTTGCTTTTTCTTAAACAAATTAAACATATTTAATACGTCCCGATTTTATATTGAATATTTTTGTTGTTTTAAACTGACATAATATCTGCTTCTTTTTCGCGTGCCATTGCATCAACTTCGGTGCCACGCTTGTCAAAAACTTTTTGAATATCGTCTTCGTATTTGCGCTGATCATCTTCAGAAATTTCTTTATCTGTAACTGCGCGTTTAATCTTGCTCATTGCGTCCTGGCGGATATTACGCATAGAAATTTTGGCTTCTTCGGCGTATTTACCGGCAACCTTGGTCAATTCACGACGACGTTCTTCGGTCAAAGGAGGCATATTCAAACGGATTACCCCACCCGCAGTCATTGGATTCAACCCCAGACCAGAATCGCGAATCGCTTTTTCAACCGCAGGTGCATTTGTAATATCCCAAACTGTAACAGACAATGTCTGATTATCAGGGGTTGAAATGGTTGCAACTTGATTAATTGGCATTTCCGAACCGTAAACCGGCACACGCACAGCGTCCAATAGGTGTACAGATGCGCGTCCTGTACGCAAACCGGCGTATTCGCCCTTTAGAACCTCTAATGTTTGTGCTGTTTTTTGTTCAACTTCTGCCTTTAAAACTTCATAATCCATAATAAACTCCTTAAGGTATAAAAAAAGATTAGCAAATTGATTTGACATTTGGCAAGAAGAAATATAAAATATGTCGGCAATGGGGTTGTAGCTCAGTTGGTAGAGCACTTGCATGGCATGCAAGGGGTCGTCGGTTCGAGTCCGATCAGCTCCACCAAAGAGAAAAACATAAGCGCGTCTTGCGCACACAGTATGGCGGATATAGCTCAGTTGGTTAGAGCGTTGGTTTGTGGTACCAAATGTCGCCGGTTCGAGTCCGGTTATCCGCCCCATATTTGACGACACCCCTTCTGGACCATGTCCATGAAGGGGTATCTTATTGATAAACCCGCATTTTTATTGCCCAAAAAAATGTTCGAACTTATAAGTGAATAATTTCCATGTTTGGAATTATATCGGCAATGTATTCAGCGGCCAGACGTCGATGACACATATCTGCGGTCTTTTCTGTACATAACAAACATATACGGTCCAGGTCGCTTGGCGATACGTTTGCCAATGGCCCACGTTCTGCAATCGTTTT
>JAZSDC010000033.1:0-1545 GCA_045530935.1 Candidatus Enterousia sp.
TCGGGGCTGAACCGCAAGCAGCAGACACCAATCTTCCGCATAAAGTTTTTCCCACGGGCAGTATTCAGAAAACATGGGACGATTTTTCAGCAAATCAACCCAGTCTCTGCCGTCAAATTTATCCAGTTTGCAATATTTGAATACCAGCGGCTGAACAAGACACAATTTGACCATTGCTCTTTCACTAAGTTCGCTGTAATCAAAGTTATCGGTAAATTGCGGATATTTCCGCAACATTTTTTTCAACAGATGATCGTATTTTATCTTTTTCCAGTCACATTTATTGGCATACGCCGGATTTTTCAACAGCAAATCTGTCCACTGATCCTGATTAAGTTTATCCCAGTCGCACCGATCAGCAAACTGCGGCTGGTTGATAATCAGATAGTACCAATCCAAACCATTAAGTTTTTCCCATGGGCAAAGATGAGCAAATTCCGGGCGTGTGGACAACAGTTTCTGCCACGCATAACCATCCAACAATTCCCAATCACACTCGTCGGCAAACTCCGGATGTGCAGCAATGCGCAACGCCCAGGCATAACCGTCTTTTATTTGCGACCAGGGTAATTTCATAAAAAAAGACGGTTGCTTTTGGAAAAGGTCATCCCATACGAAAGACAACCAGTGTGCCTTACTCCAGGCATATTTGTTGGCATACCACGGATTTTTAGAGAGAATCCACACCCAGTCAAAATCACTGAGATTTTCCCAGTCGCATACTAAGGCAAGTACAGGATGGTCATACAATAAATCAGCCCATTCACGTCCCGTCAAAATGTCA
Source organism: Candidatus Enterousia sp. (assembly GCA_045530935.1). Classification (GTDB taxonomy): domain Bacteria; phylum Pseudomonadota; class Alphaproteobacteria; order Rs-D84; family Rs-D84; genus Enterousia. Next base: position 785 of record JAZSDC010000033.1, read on the forward strand.
AAGTCGATGGTTGCATTCATTTTAATAAGTTTTTTCAAAATAACCGGTTCTATTTTACTCCAGATGCAATAGATGCAATGTTTCATACGCCACAAATCGCCACAGGTGGCATTCCATTGCAGTTTTATGAATTCCGTCACTTTTGATTTTTTATAGTAATAATTTTTTTTGAACTGCGGTTGGAAGTATACAAGATGGTGCCAATCATAGTCGTCTAATTTTTTCCAATCGCATTTGTCTGCAAGTTCAGGATACCTCACCAACAGCATAGCCCATTTCCACCCGCTGAACGTCTCCCATCTGCAAATGTGGGCAAATCGCGGCAGAAGATAGAACCACTCTACGCAATGTTCTGCAAATTGCGGCTGCTCTGACAAAAGAAGTTCCCAATCTTCGCTGTTGAGTTTAGACCAATGGCATTTATCAGCAAACTCCGGGTGTTCGCAGAGCAGGTGTGCCCACTGCACACCGGTTAGATTTTCAAAATCATATTTTCCCATTTTCTGTCCTTTTATGCAGTTTCGAATATTTTTTTCATTCTATCAATATATGGGAAATTTTTATTCTGAAAACGACAACTTTTTCAAAAAACTCCACGATAAATCATATAACCCATAATAGAACACGGCATCAGCAGTATCCAGGCAATGACATTGGCAAGATCCCATTTCCATTTTGATTCGGGATTTTTCTTTCTTAAAGAGTAATAAACTCCGTTCCAAGAGCAAAATAAAGTCCACCAGATTATCAAAGCCGTATCT
>JAZSDC010000021.1:0-24006 GCA_045530935.1 Candidatus Enterousia sp.
ATGTAATGTCTGCTTAATGTGTGATAACATATATTTAATTTCTGACTGATTATTCAGTATTTCCAGTTCTGTTTTGCTGGGGCGCAAGATTTTATATTGCTGGCATACCGCATCGTCTGGGGCATCGCAAATACAAGTTGAGCCACGCTTATGTTTGCAGTCTTCGCCTGCAAAATAGTTTCTGCAAATTTTAACTTTTTTATTCCAAAATGCCATTTTGTTTTCCTTTATCGTGTTTTCATACGCAAAGTTGCTATTTTATATTCTATTGTTTCTTTTTGATCTAAATCGCGTTTTTCCGCCAAGTCAATAAGATGAAAGAATAATGGCGCACGCAGACGTGTAAATATAGAAATTGGATTCAGGCGTGAACGTGTCATCGCACGACCAACGTTATATTTTGTTTCGGCAAAAAGAGTACCATGTTCATCCGTTATGCGAATATAACCGGTATTGTAATCCCACTTATCATAATCGCCATCCCATTCACGACCACCATGTGGTGCGTAAATTTTCAAGGACAAATCGTCTTTTTTGAAAGTATAGTTTGTAGAATACGAATTGTGAGATTTTGAGCCCTTGATAGTTTTATCGTTGATGATTGTTTTTGCGATATCATAAACCTGACTGATTGTATATTTCCTTGAATCTTTTGTCATATTGTTTTCCTTTGTTATCGTGTTTTGTAATGGTCGCACAGACGGGCAATTTCGTATGCTTTTTCTAAAATTTTTCGTTTGTACTCTCTTACTTTAAGTGGGTCAGGCAGGTGCAAAAACCCTGAGTAAAAAACGCATTGTTGTGGTTCGCCATATTTATCAAAAAAACTGATTATTTCCTTGCCGTCAATAGTAGGCCAGACTAATCTGTTAACCGGCAGAGTTGGTACTAATCTTCTTGCACTTGTTGTTTTGGCTTTTGCCTCTTGTTCTGTTTCTTCATAATATCCTAACTTGCACCGCTTTTCGCACCCATCGCAAATGCTGATATTCGTTTTGTTTTCTTGTGTAAATGACATTTTGGTTTCCTTTATCGTGTCTTGTAATGGTCGCAGTATCTTGCGATTTTACCAGCAAATGATTTGGTACATAATTCTTGTTGGAACGTCTGCTGAGGGGTACGGTTCTTTTTGACATCGTCACCAGCAAAGATGCGTATGTTTCTTTCGTTTCTGAAATTGGCTATGATTTCACCGGCAATGGTCGGGTAAATATAGTGTCCTTGACTGACATATACATAACCCAATTCACACCGCTTGTCGCAACCATCACACCTGTCCCCCGGGGAAACATATACCAGAAGCTGTTTTGGATCGATTTTTTTGGGATAGTTTTGTGTGAACGACATTTCGTATCCTTTTATACTTTAATTCTGCTATGAACTTAGCACAAAATCCCAAATTTTCAAGTTTTATAACGTTTTTACATATATCCAATCTAAAAACAGCTCAAAAAAGGCGAAAAAAATGTTTTACACACACGCCGCGCACAGCGAAAACACACAGGGAAAAGCCCCGGATTTCTGCATGTTACACAATATTATGACAACATTCAAAAAATGCTTGACTTCTGCAACCTTTTGATATAATATTCTGTTCGCTATTCGGGCATAGTTCAGTCGGTAGAACAACGGACTGTTAATCCGTATGTCGTTGGTTCGAGTCCAACTGCCCGAGCCACGATTTCCGTCGCAAGATCGTTGATTTTGCGGCGTTTTTCTTTGTTAACACTTTTGGATTTAGGCACACCACAATCCACCCAAAAACACCACTATTTACCCCCCTTGGCTAGACAGAATATGCAACATGCGTAAAGTTTGATGAGCGTCTGAAACATCCTGTCTATAAACATTATCCTTGATTTTTGAGTTTATTTTAATAAAATTATCCCGTGTAACACAAAAGGATTACTCAATGGCACGTAAGGAAGTTTATGCTGGAAAAAATGAGTGGTTTGCAGGTATAATGAATTTGGCGCTAAGGGACATGCAGGACGGTGGTGCCGTGTATGAACATGGTACGGATAGATGGGGATGGTCTTATACCAAGGTTTGGCTAGAAAATTTCAATTCCATAAATCCAGCAAAAAAGAATCCAAACGCATGCGATATTCTGTTCAAATTTATGACTGTTAATGGCGTACCAGTATGCAAAGTGTATATTCCTGGATTTGATGTTTATACGTGTAATCCTGCCGATGCTGTGTTTGATACAATTTGCAATATTATCAACAAAAAGATAAAACCAAATGCATTTATTCGGACTGGTAATATCGCCGTCCCCAAAACGACTGGTCGCGGGTCTAGATAATATTCCACCCGAGCTAAGATTTACACCGTCCTGTCAAAGGGCGGTTTTTGTTTGGAAATCCAAGCTTTTCTACACTTCGATAATACCGATTGTAAAACGAACTATTTTTCAGACATTATCAAACAGCATAATAAAAAAGGTTAGAAATCTAACCCTTTTCTTAATTTCGCATCAAAATAATTACCAATTCAATACTGTTTTATTGCTAACTTTTATTTGTTGTATAACATTTGTTGTCACATCCGTTGTTTGAATATTAACCATATCTTTTTGGCAATACAATATAGGCAATTCAATCTTATCATTTCTATCATAACAGATAGTCATATCGACAACAGATTGATTAGGCACAACTATTTTAACATATCTAGGATATACAACACATACAGGAACTTCTGATTCATTATATCTTTCTAATAAAAAATCATTTGTTAACCTATATTCTGCACAGCCCGCCAGAATAAACAAAACAAAAATTACGTTAATATTAACAAATGACTTTTTTAGAGACTTTTGATACACTCAAATCCAGTACCAAAACATCAGAACCTGTGCTTTTTGCGGTTGAACAAAACGATTCTTGGGACCATAAGAAAAGAGTTTTCATAAATGTATAAACTCTCTCCCCTGGCGCCCTGCTGTTATCTACTTGTTTATTGCATTTTCAAAAAATCATTCTACTCAGACAGTTTTTGATCAATCATTTGCTGTGTTTTCTCTATACCATAAATCTGTACAAAGTTTGGCAATCTAGGTCCATTCTCTTGTCCCAGCAAAACATTATAAAACATCGAGAAAAATTCTCTTAACTTCTCGGTTCCATAGTATTTTTTCCCAACATTGTAGCAATATTCTTCTAAAGCCTTTTCAACGCCGGTCTTTCCCACAAATTGTGTTAATCCTGCGGATAAATCTCTTAACACTATTTTTTCTTGTTCTGTGGCCGGACGATACTTTTTATTTGGCTCTACAAAATCATGAAAATAATGAACAGCTGACTGCGCCATTTTGTTTAGGTCAGGACTGTTTTCTGGTGTTAAACCTGGATTGTATGCACTGATATAACCCCACATATCTTTCACGCTTGACGTATTCGCTGCGCTTGCTAGGTTTAATAGCAGATTGTAAGATATTGGCATACGTCCTGTCGGAACCCCTTTGTCTCTGTGGATGTACACTGCTGGATTTGACATTTGTTCCTGTGGCGTTTGCTTGTCATATGCATTCAGGTACTGATAATATTCATCTACGTTACGTGGAATCACGTCAAAGTATAGACGTTTACCGCTAGTTGGCTTTGTATACATAAAGAGGGCCAAGCTCTCTGGATTTGCATATTTTAACCATTCCTCTATACTAATTCCATTACCTTTTGTTTTTGAAATTTTCTGTCCCTGCTCATCAGTAAATAATTGATAGGTAAGGTTTTCTGGTGCCTTTCCACCAATTAGTCTTACAATTTGGCTTGATAATTTATATGAATCTGTTAAATCTGCACCACACATTTCATAATCAACATTCAGTGCCAGCCAGCGCATAGCCCAATCAGCTTTCCACTGAAGTTTGGCTTTACCATTCAATACAGACTGTTCAATACGTTTACCATCTTCATCTTCAAATTCAATTGTCCCCTTTTCTGGATGAACAGCCAAGACCGGAACCTGTAAAACCCTGCCCGTAGTAGGAGAAATCGGCATAATAGGACTGTATGTCTGACGTCTTTCTTCACCCAACGTTGGCAACATGATATTCATTATCTTGTCATAATTTTCCAAAATCTTTAGCAGCGCATCATTAAATGCACCAGACTTATACATGTCCGTAGAGCTACGAAATTCGTATTCAAAGCCATAGCTATCCAAGAAATCACGTAACATTGCATTGTTGTGGTCCGCAAAGCTTTTGTATTTACCAAATGGATCTGGTACCCCTGTCAATGGGAAACCCAGATACTTAGCAACTTCTTCCTGATTAGGAATATTCGATGGAACTTTTCTTAAACCATCCATATCGTCTGAGAACGCAATCAATCGAGTTGGAATATCAGACAATTTAGAAAACGCCCAGCGCACCATGCTTGTTCGCGCAACTTCACCGAATGTTCCAATGTGTGGCAACCCAGAAGGCCCATATCCTGTTTCGAACAAAACATAACCTTTAGCAGGCACTTTATTCCCTATGCGCGCTAGAATCTTTCTAGCCTCTTGAAAAGGCCAAGTATTAACTTTTGTATAATCAATATTATTATCCATTTGACACCTAAAACTTATTTCTTTTTTATTTAAATATTAGTACAAATTTTTATAAAATCAATACAAACATTTAAAAAAACTAATTTAACAAAAAACGCTGTTGGGGGGAGCACATAGACTGTATATTCCCATGTTTGCTTGCACTGGCATGAGCCCTATTCACTACGCAGGGTCCAAACGGCGCATACGCTTGTTTTCAGCAACTGAGGTTCCGAGCCCCGGACCCAATGATTAAAAGAACGACAAAATCAAGTAATTTCAATAAGTTATTATCGCTAAACAACTTTTTATAATATTGAATATCCTTTAATATTCTTTTAAACTTTATTTTACCACAAACTTCACCCAAAATCAATGAAAATAAGCAGGATTAAATGCCGTCCATAGCAAATACATAGCAAAAACTTTGCACATAGCGTAAATTAAAATATTTTATTGAATAATGCTTTTTTTGTTCTAATATACTGAAAAGAGGTAAAAAATGCAACAAATGCAAGAATTCAGTATTCATACCCATACAAAAATTGGTGATGGATATGATACTGTAGAAGATATGATATTAGAAGCAAAAAGATCAGGGTTAAAAACCCTGGGCATTTCTGACCATTTCTGGGCGGTTAGTTACGATCTGCCAAATTATGTTAAAACCATTAGAGCCGCACAAGATAAGCTACAGTTTGATGTTCTTATTGGGTTAGAGATTGACAACCCGTCTGACGATCGGCTTGAAATGCTTTATAAAATAAAAAAAGAATATGGTTTTGACTACTTTATAGGTTCTCTACACGATGTACCTTATAATGGAAAAAAATATTATGTTGGCAGTAAGGAAGACAAAAATATTCTACAAAGCCAGACTTACCAACAGACATATTGGCAGACCTTGCCAAATCTGGCTAACGATCTATTTGATATCATAGCGCATATGGATCTGATAAAGCTGACAGGTGTAAAAACAGAAGCTTTGTATGAGGCCGACATTGATAAGGCCTTAAAAGCCTTTAAGGCGAACAATCAAATTATTGAAATAAATACAAAACATCATCAAATAGAAAATGAGCCATCAGATACAATATTAGCTAAAGTAGCCAAAGCTGACATCCCTGTTATTTTTAGTAGTGATGCGCACATAAAACACCAACTTATACAGCATTTTGCTGAAGAACAGAGACGTTTAGCTGAACCATTGGCTAAGATGCGTTATATTTCTAAGTCTGACGAATTAAGGCAATTTTTGCAATCAAGACACGGCCCTCGTACAAAATAGTAAGTAACCGAAAGGCTAGAAATATGGGATTCAAAAAAAATATTGTAAATATTTTATGTTCATGCATTCCGTCAAAATCATTTTCTTCTGCTGTCAGACAAGCTTTGTTAGCGACTAAGTTTCTTAATAACGGCAAAAACAATATTGTTGTGATTGTAAAAAAAGACGGTTCAAGAAAGGAACTGAAAAGAAATCTGTTAAATACAAACATACGATTTCTTGGAGATGATAATTATATTGAAATTCATGAACCAATGGCAGAAAACTTTAATTTTTCTTGCAAACTAAATTCTCAAACCACAATTATTATCGGCGAAAAATTTAACGGTGGTCTTAATATATATTCTGATAGCCCAACACACCCTAACAAAGCAGTATTTGGGAAGGGGATTGTTGTTACAAGGACATTAGTTATTGATTTTGCCCGTGGAAATGGCAATGTAGAAATTGGTGATAAGTGTTTGTTTTCCTGGGGCGATGAAATTCGTACAGGCGATCATCATGTAATATACAAAAAAGGGACAAAAAAAGTATTAAATCCCAATCAAAATGTTAAGCTTGGTAGCCATGTTTGGGTTGGATCGAATGCGTTGATTCTAAAAGGTTGTAATATCGCTGACAATGTGATAATTGGCGCAAATTCGGTTATCACAAAATCTTTTTTGGAACCAAACATAGTTATTGCAGGCAGTCCCGCAAGAATTGTAAGAACGGGTGTAGATTGGGGCTATGATGCGCCGTAACCCATATTCGCTTATTTTTCTTTACTTATAATCGATTTTACACAATGGTTGTTTGAGTTTGCTTTCGTTTTCAATTTCTCCAAAAACTGGTAATCCAGCATTTCCTCTGTTGGTTTATCTTGTTCTTTACGCCATTCTTTTCTGTTTACCTGTTTTTGTGAATATATTTTGCCGGTCGCCCCCAAACAATATTTACAAGCAGATAGAGGACTCTTACATGTAATGTATTTCTCTAACGCAGCTTTTAAGTCTGGTGTATTTAAAACATCTATACCATCTGCGGACAAGGTTTTTATCGCCTTTAAAGTGTGTGCTTGGGGACATTTATAAAAGTATCCATCTTCCAAATTGTAGCATTTCCACACATTAGCAATCAAACAAGTTTTATATATCTGATCCGTTAAAGCAGAATTCGTAGTCCCTTGTTCAGAATAAGGTTCTCTGAATGCCTCAAAATCTAATACTACTAGCTTACAAGCACCCTTTGTTAATTCGTGAATATATTCTATATTTATACCTGTTTGATGATCCGAGACCTCTAAAACATCAACTGAACACAGGATGTCTTTGTGCTTGTCATTGATTAAAGTTCCATTAGATACAATTGTTATACTGTCGCAAATTTTGCTTTCCCTGACGATATTTATAATTTCCTGTAAGTTTGGTGATAAAAACGGTTCCCCACCCAGTAAGCGTACTGTTTCACAATGAAAAACATCACTCAGTCTATTTAAGGACAAACGCAATTTTTCTGTATCAAAATTGTGTTGTATGCAAATTGGTGACAAGTGGCTACACCCCTTGCATGACAGATTACATCTGTTCGTTACATTTATTTCCAATTTTTCTGAAATAACCTTGCTTTTTTCCATATTTGTTATAAAATCCTTGTTAAATGATTGAAAAGATTTCAAAAAAAATTATAAATCATAATAATGATTATGGCAAGTTAGAAAGCCAATTTTTTTCTTGCGGATATGGTCAACTAGTAAAAGCCCCCTATGATTCCCTTAAGATTCCTTATTCTGGACAACCTGTAACGATTTCTATTTTGATTCCGTGTCATAATTCTGTGAAGACGATCAGGCATTGCATTCAACACATTTCGACAAATTCATACGTTATAAAATATCCATCTGCAGTTGAGGTTATTGTTGTAGATGACGGTTCAAACGATAAAACATTTGATGTGTTAACCGAGCTTTCCTGTCCTATGAAGGTTTTAGTCATAAAACAAGACCAACGTTATCGTAGCGGTGCATTAAACACAGCTCTTTATCATGCATCTAATGATTTTATTTTGACCTGTGATTCTGATATGTGTTTGGGCACTTTCTGTATTGAAGAAGCTGCTAAACGACTACAAGTTCTTGGCAAGAAAGCATTATTTGTCGGTTTCAGAGAAGATATTTCATTAGATAAACTGTCGAAACAAAAAGCACGTAGTCCACATTTTTGGAAAGATAATCGTTTTTGTTTTGATTTTAGTCTGATTGACCCTGAAAATATGTTTGCTTTAACAGATGCCTATAAAAGCTTAGGAAAAAACAAGAAAATCTACATCAACAGCAAAAATGGTATAAATAGAGATGTCTGGACGTTGCCACGTATGGCTTACGGCTGTCTATTTGCTTGTGATCGACAATTTTTTCTAGATATAGGTGGATACAATGAAACATTTCGTGGCTGGGGATATGAGGATACTTTGATTGGAGCACTGGCTATATCCATGGGGAAATACATAGTTCCTGTGCCTAGTATGTGTGGATTTCATATATCGCATCATGTAGATATGAATACAGTGAGGAACACGCCAAACAAACATCTTTATCAAGAACTCGTTACTGCCCCACAATACATAGTTTTTGACTATATTCAACAAAGCAGGAAATTTGTGAAGGATTCTATTGTTTTGTCGCAAAGAGAGTCTGCACCGTTAAAAAAAATATCCCAGCGCAAATCGGATAATTATCATTTTTATCTGGGAAACTATAGACTTATAAAATCGGGGAAACGTTATCCAAAAAGTTTATTCTACTCTGGGGCACATAAACTATTATTAGAGTTGTTTCCAAACTGCATCTATTCTTGTTTTGTGCATATTGCTATGAAGAACTTTGAAAAGGCCATTTCTTGTTTTGCAAACAATTCCAGCAAAGAAAAAGCTTATCTAGATAGCATAGATATTGAAAAGCTATTGACGACAGCCAATTTATGGTATTCCCAGGGTAGTGTTTTACTTGCTTTTCAGTATTTTTCCTTGTATGGTTTATACAAAGGTTTTGATGCAAAATTAAAACGAATAATTAAACGTTGCATTCAAAAGCTTACAAAAAAAGGTAATAATGAAATTTCATGGTGCACCGGAACGTTTTGAAGCAGTTGCTGATCTGGTAGGTAGACATTTTGATACGAATAAAATCAAGTACGTAGCAGACGTTGCTGGGGGGCAAGGAATGCTCAGCAGAATTCTGCGTAAAAGATATAACTGTGAATGCGATGTTATAGATCCTAGAGAATACGGCATTGTAGGGGTAAACAGACGTGTTGAATGTTATGTTCCAGACATGGCCACTTTTTATGATTTGATTATAGGTTTACACCCTGATCAGGCTTTGCGCCCAGTAGTAGAATCTTCATTATATAGACCAACCATAGTTGTCCCTTGTTGTAATTACTGGTCTGCAGAAAAGATGGGTGCAAAGTTAATGCGCCAAAGTATTGAAGAATGGTACAAAGCACACAATATCAAATATGTTGTAGAAGAATTAAAAATTGATACACCACATAGGTTCGCCCTAATAACCTTTGGTCCAAAAATAAAAGGATAAAGATATGGAAAAAACGATCTTGATATTTAGAATCAAAACATCCAGATTGAAAGCTCGTAGTTTGGCTCTTGAGGAAGTTAAATCTTTCTTATCAGATGTTGAAAATGTAGAAGTGGTCATTGGTGGGCCTTTATCCACAGAAAAAGGGATTATTGCCGCATATCTGCCAAAAAATTTTGATACCGATGTTCTTGCGCCTGACTTTTCTAGACTTGGATACATTCAACAAGTTGACCAAATGGTTCAAGAACAAAGAGAATCGAAAAATACAATTAAATGGAAAGGTGCTTTTTATTCTTTGGAAACTATTTATGAAGAAGACAAAGAAGAAGTAAGAAATCAAGCACCAGATAAAAGGCGTTTTTTATTACCAGATCCTACGGGTACTTTACGTTATGTTAACGGTTATCGTGGCGATGGAACAGAAACGGGGAAACGTGCCTTGCCTGTTGAAGACTGCAAGTTTATGCTTAATTTATCTAAGATCAAACGTGGCCAAAAAGTCTTGGATCCGTTTGCTGGTGCTGGTGGTATAGTCTTTGCAGCAGTCCAGGCTGGGTTGGATGTATATAGTTCCGACATAGATCCAAAGATGCAGTATGGCTTAAGGGATTTTGGATCTAAACACCATGTAGCAGATATTCAAAAACTACCATTTGACAATAATTTCTTTGATTCTGTAGTTACCGAAGCACCATTTGATACAAATGTTACTGGAAATGTCGCAGAGGGGCTGGCCGAAATGCAACGTGTTATTAAGCCATCTGGTTATATCATATTGATGGTGGCTGATCATCAGGTAGAGCAAATCCGCAAGCAGGCTGCTACTTTGGGATTAGAAACATATGTTGATCAACCCCTGGATCGTAAAGGAACAGCAGTTCATATTTTCGGCCTAAAAAAAAAGCAACTGAATCAAAATGAGCTTATAAGAACTTTCACAGATACTTACGGGAGATAAGTTCATGAAAAACATTCTTGTATACCTATATTACCCATTTGTTTCACAACATTTATCTGGTGGTGTACAAATAATAATGCGCAAGGTTTTAGAAGAATTGTCTGGGCACGGGTTCTGTTTTCGTGTTTTATGTCCCAAAATTAAAAATTCTGCTGACGTATTAAACATTAGGGGAGTGGAGGTATTTCCTGTTCTTAACGACTTTCAAAACAATCGAAATTACGCAGAATTGTCTGAAAACTTTTCTATAATTAACAAACATATTGGTTGGGCAGACGTTGTCTGGACAATAGATAGAAATGTACCGATAAAAACGGATAAACCAATAATTCTGTCCTTGAATGCACATTGGTACGCTACGAATCAAAATGCACTATTTTCCATGAACTGGGACAAAGTTATTGCACTGAGTGATTATTCTAAGAACATATTAGAAAAAACTATTAAACCTGCCTGCTGGCACGGAAGCTCTGTACCAACAATTGAAGGAATATCGCCAGTTCTTAGCGAAATATTGTATAAACGACAAGATTGTTCTTGTTTGAGTAAGTATTTTGACTACAACCCAAATAAAAAATATATCCTGTTTCCGCACAGACCAGATAAGGGAAAAGGACACAAAAGAGCGATAGACGTTCTTAAATCTTTATGCGCAAAAGACCCTAACTATGTGTTGTTAATTCCTGGGATTGCCACTCTCTCAGAAAAGCTAAAAAGTATTGAAGCGACCATTATTGAAGATGCCTTAACTTATGCACAAGATATAGGTGTACGTGACAACGTAATTTTGCACGATTGGATTCAATATGACGATTTGCCTTATTTCTATTCTGCAGGGACAGCTACTCTTATTGCCTCTGATCTAGAAGAAACATTTGGCATGACTCTGACAGATTCTATATTGTGCGGTTGTCCAGTTATTAGCACCGGTTCTGGGGCCTTAAGGTTCACTGTTCCTGACGGTTTAGGACACAAGATAGTAGATTATAATAAACCAGACGATGTAGCGAATACTATAATATCTGGCATTCCTGGCATTGCTGATGGAATCATATACATAAAATCTACATACAATACCGATAAAATTATAAGCCAATATAAAAATTTGTTTGAAACGGCACAAAAAACGGATGGAGTTTATTATGAATAAAAAACCGAAAGTCAATATCATTACAGTGACATTGAATCGCCCATCTTTAGTTCAAGCCTGTAAAAGTGTCGATGAACAAACATACAAAAATTGGCATCATTTTGTTCTTGGGGATGGTGTATTACCGGACGAACTACGTCATCCAAATCGCAGTGTTTTTGGCTTTTCTCATGCATATGGGAAAGAAGAGCCTGGCTTAAACATGCCTGACGGGACACCCAACCCTTTGCAACGCTGGGCCTTAAACAACCTGAAATTGGATGAATACTTTTGTTTTTTAGACGACGACAATATATATGATAAAAATTTCCTAAAAAAAATGGTCGCTACCATTGAAAGTAATCCGGATATTGGTTGTGTATTGTGTGGCGTAAAAGATCAAAGACATTTCCAAAATATCACAGGAGAACCTATTCTGGGAAGATGTGATAACAGCGGTGTTATCTTTCGCACAAAACTGGCAACGAAAATTGAATTTCCACACGCATCATTGGACAAGAACGTTGTTCAGGATGTTGAATTCATTCAAAAGGTTTCAAAGAAATTTGGTTGGAGACAATTAAGTGAAACCCTGGTGACATTTGGGTCTGCTCCAAATGTGCCTACCGTGCGTGGAGGAATAAAATTGTTGTCTTCGTGGGAATTACCACTGTTCGCATTTAAAAAATTAAAAGAGGGAAAAATATCAGATGCCATTCAAGACTTGCTAACTTCTCTTCAAATAGACCCATTGGACGGTTATGCCCTTTGGAGATTAGCAGAAGCATATGCTGTTTCTGGCAACATAAAAAAATCAAAAGAGTGTTTACGGAAGTGGATTCATCTTGCGGAAGAATCACATTGTTTCTCGCATCATTTTATTACTTTTTGTTGCGGCCTATCCTACAAGGCTTTGAATCTTCCAACAAAAAATCTGTTTAAAAAGGCTATTGAGACAATTGATACTTCTACCATATCAGAACAACTTAGTTGTGAGTGGTATAGGATTGTTTCCAATGAAAAAAGAGATATTAAATTTTATTCTCAGATATTGCAACAAATAGAATCCGACTCTACAAAAATTCAGAACGCACTATGGAAAGCTCGTGTTGCTGCAAAACTGTTCCCACGGCAACAAAACATACAGGCTGCTTATGAATTGCTGCACAATTATTATTACAACAAGGAAATCACCGTCTTAACAATTACTCGTGGGCGCCCTAAATTATTAGCTCGTGCAATTGATTCTGTTAAAGCCCAAGAAAATGCAAGAAATGTTAACCATTTGATAATTATTGACGATTGCAAAGAAACACTTAATTTCCTGGAAACAAATTATCATACTGATGATAGCATTCAGTGGGAATTTGTAAAACGAACTTCCAGAGAAGTCAACGGTCCGGCACGAGTTGCCCGGTTACGTAACAAAGGCATCAATACTGTTCACACCAAATATTTGGCGATGTTGGACGATGATAATGAATACACCCCAGATCATCTTAAGACACTGTTAAACCTGGCAAAGACTGAAAATTTGCTGGCTGTTCATTCTTGGAGACGCTTGTTCACATTTGATGGGAAACCTTTTACCGATAACTTTTGGCCATGGGAAACGGATAAACAATCCCAAAAAGCCAAATATAAGGATTATGTGAAACGTGGTATTGTAGATCAAGATTCCAATATTCTTCGTGATGGTTTTGATAATAATACGGTAGATACCAGTGCATGGTTGCTAGAAACCAAAACTATGCAAAGCTTACTATTTCCAGAAAAATACTCCGCTGATGACATAGCAAAGAATATTGTTGAGGACAAAAAGTTTTATCAGATAATATCTTCTAGACCAAATATTAAAATCGGCACAACAAAAAAGTGTACCTTAAAATACTACCTTGGTGGCTATTCAACTGATTTTAATAAGTCATTAAAACGCACAAAATAGAATTAAATAACGGTTTTAAAGTAATCTATTGTGCTTTTTAACCCCTCAGACAAACTCGTTGTGGGGTTCCATTTTAGTTTTGCCTTAGCAATTGTGATATCCGGTTTTCTTCTGTTTGGATCATCCGCATCACGTAATGAGTGCTTAGATACTATCTTTGAGGTGGTTTTCGTCATACGAACGACCTTTTCAGCCAATTTCTTTATAGTAAGTTCTTCTGGGTTCCCTATGTTTATCGGTCCTGTTACACTCTTTGAAGAATTCATCAGTTTTATAAGTCCACTTATCAAATCATCAACATAGCAAAAACTACGAGTCTGCTCGCCAGAACCATATATAACAATATCTTTATTGGTAAGTGCCTGCACAATAAAGTTTGAAATGACTCTGCCATCATTTTTATTCATCTTTGGACCATAAGCATTAAAAATTCGTGCAATTTTTATTTTGGCATTTTTGTGTCTGTAATAATCAAACATCAATGTTTCTGCGCATCTTTTTCCCTCATCATAACACGCTCTGTCACCGATGGGATTAACATTACCCCAATATGTTTCCTTTTGGGGATGCTGTAACGGATCGCCGTATATTTCGGAAGTAGAAGCTTGTAGGATGGTTGCATCGTTTTTTATTGCCAACTCTAATACATTTATCATACCGATTGTACATGTCTTTGTAGTCAGAATACTATGCGAACCCTTATAAGCAGCAGGGCTTGCGGGACATGCGAGATTATAAATTTGATCAATATGAGCTCGAATCTTGATTGGTTCAATTATGTCGTGTAAAACAAACCTAAAATTAGGGTGTCGCTTTAATTCTTTTATGTTTTCTACACTACCGGTATAGTTATTGTCCAAACAGATAACCTTATTACCTTGTCGTAATAATCTTTCACACAGATTACTGCCTATAAATCCTGTACCACCAGTAACTAAAATTGTTTTCATAAAGCCCCATCATATATTTATTAAAGTTCTTAAGTTGATTAAACTTTCTTCTTCTTGTTTTTGTTTCTTCTTCAATAACCCCTTACAAATTCGTTTGTAATTTCTTCGACTTAGTTTTATGGCACTTATAACAGCATTTTCTAATTCATCGTTTTTATATAATACTGCATTTTCTTCGGAAAAACCATGTTTAGCCGCAAAAAAATCGTTCACTATTATGGGTTTTACAAAGCCCACGGATAGTCCAAAGGAACCACTCGTCTTGTTCGTTGTATAATCAGATATGTGTTGTTTATTTTTCTCTGACAACAAGGCTAGAATAAAATCAGATTTTTTTACAATCTCATATAATTGAGCATTTGTCACATCACCCCAAATAGAGACGTTATTTGAATATTTTACAAATTCTGGTGACAATTCTTCTTGTCCAACACGCCCGACAATATTCAGATGAAAATCTGCTACACCGGATTTGTTTAGTTTTTCTAATATGCGCAATAGAAGACTCATGTCCCTACATTTAGCATCAAATCTGCCAGCGACAAGAAAATGTGTTTTTTTGTTCTTCTTTGATATTTTCGTGTTTGAGTACAAAGTCGGTGATATATAAGGTACGGAAATGTTTTTACTATAAGGAAATTTGTGTAATGCTACAGCGTGTGATAGAAATCCTTTTCTTTCTTTTGGTAATGTTAAAGTCTTGAAACGTTCCCATTGATGCTCAATGAAAAAGATATTATTTTTTGTGAACTTGGAACAAAAGTTGTCTTTGAACAGCTTTGGATAATACACCCCTGTAAAATCATCTGTTGATGTCAAGAAAATATATTTATAACGCCGCATATTGCATCTAAATAGCTCATCGCTTAACGCTGCCGGCAAAAACAGATGAAAAATTCTAACCCTATGTTCATTTAACAATACGTTTTTCAATAAATCATTTGTGTAATTCTTATCACTAACAACAACATCAACATGGAAACCCATTTTTAAGAAATAATTTACAACAGGTGGAATAACCTCGCCATGCCAGTTGGTTGGTTCTATAACCAAAACAGATTTATCAGGTACATCTGATTCAATCATTGGCATTATGCCAGGATATCGTAAAAGTTTATCTCTTATAGTCAACAAATCTGTCATTTAGCTGTCTTTTGTTTAATATTTGAACTAGATTTTGAGACCATCTTTATAACAGACGGTTCTTCAGATAGTCTAAAATCCAAAATCCCTTTTTGACTTATATTCTTCTTTATAAAAGGTCTTATGTCTTTTAATGTTGTTCCGTCAGCGGTCATTATAAATGTAACATTCATAGCACTTCCTTTAATGTAACAGATGCAAAATCTTTTACATTCATCTGAAACCGATTGTATTTTGTTGGGACTTTTAATTTATTTTTTGAGAATATAGCTATCGGTTTAAATGGATTCCTTTCCAATAAAACATCTAATTCTTGTGCGGAACGAATTGTATGCATCTGAATACCAAGAGCAGATCGTTCCACCAACGCAGCTTTCCTATCATCATATTTTTTATTCTTGTTGATATATAAGACAATTGTTGGCTTATCATTCCCATATCCAGGTGCCATGTCTATAAATACATTATCTGGCAATTTTGTACCAGGTGTCAACATTAACAATGGTATGCCGGATTTGAATGATGCAAAATTTACAATGTGCTTAGCAATTTGTGACGAATGATTGTCTAGCTTTCTTTTTACTCTTGCTGTTTTGATTATTTGTTTAAGAAGATTACACAATGTGTCATCATTATAATCTGTTGGTAAAGAATGCACATTGGTATATCTATTTTGCAATTGCTTTATCCATTCTTCTTGTTGTTCCAAATATGAAACGCTTGGGATCAACAACAAATCCGCATTCCCCGATAAAGATTCAAATACAGCATTATACCCAGGCCTTAGAACACATACCTTGGATATGGCAAACAAAGCAGGTAAATTTGGTTCAAAATCTACGATCCTAACATTTTTTATATTGCTCGGCACAACAATCTCATCTTTATAGTTACTCCCTTTGACTATAACTATCATACATTGCTTTAACTTAGGTGCAATAGAGATGGCAGCAGAAAACAATTTTTTACAAAACCCCTCTCCAAAATGTTCTCCGCCAGCACCTGCATTAAAGACGATCAGGTTATCATTATGCGGATATCGGTTTGCAACGTCCCTAATTTCCTGTTTGGTTGGCTTATAGAATACAGGCCCCATAAATTTGACTTTTTCTTCATACTCCAACCACAAACGCAATTTTGGGTTGGCAACGTCATTAAATAATTCTTGCTTAGATTGCAGAAAAATTACCTTATCAAAGCGATCAAACTTTTTATTGTCTAGCATCGACACCAATGCATTTTCTTCTATTCTGCGCATAATAAGAACTTTGTACCGATACTTAAGGGACGGCACTTGTTCATACACAGGATCTGGGTCTGTGTCCTCTATAACAATATCTGGACTAACCTCTGTTACTATTGTATCTATCAGTTGTTTTAGAAATATTTCTGATAAATTGGATGGTAATCTGTGCATAAACGGTATATTAAAAACCACAAATCCCTTGTTTTCAAACAAATCTGTAGATTTGGCTTGGGTTATAAAAAAAACATGGTGTCCCATTTTACGCAAATCTTCCGCAATAACCAACGCCCTACGAAAATGCCCAAAACCTATGCCGTTTTTTAATAAAAATAATATTTTGTGTTGCATATTCAATATCTTGTTGTATATATATGGTATGACACAATGGACTGATTTTCAAGCCAAATTATCAGAATATTTTCATTCTGGACAACAGATTTCTTTCTGGTGGCGAGAGGATGACGTTTCTTATGATTGTGCTAATCTGCGCATAGTGCTTGATGCCCTTTCAAAATATAACGTCCCTGTGTTATGTGGTGCTATTCCAAAATTATTAACACCAGACATGATTCTGACACTTAAGCAATATACGAACGTTTCTGTATGTCAGCATGGTTTATTTCATCAGAATAACTACACACAAGGTCATAAGTGCGAATTCGATACAAATGAGTCATTGGAGCAATTGCTTATAGGGCGAGATTTCCTACGAACTACATTTGCATCTCAGTTTATAAATGTGTATATTCCCCCTTGGAACAATATCAGCAAATCTTTTAAGGATTTTTTACTAGCAAACGGGTATTGTGCTGTATCTGCCTGGAATTATTCACCAGATAGAAAAAGACCTTATAATTTTGACGTAGATCTGATAGATTGGTCAAAGTCTGAATCTTTTGAAGATGAAAGTTTCGTAATTAGACAGATATTGCAATGCTTTGAACGTAATGACTTCCATATCGGTATAGTTAATCACCACAGGACTATTAGTAAAAAGGGTGTAAAATTCATAGAAAAGTTACTTGCGGAATTTTCCAAATATCCAAACATTTCTTGGTTCTTACCGTTTTAGTCATTTCGTGTCACAACACCTATAGTCCCATGGATATAAAATTTATATCTTGTGTTTCTCTCTACAAACATTTGTGCACCCCTTTGAACTTCTTTTCCCCATTTACCACACACATCATGCAAAACCACACAACCGTTAGAATTTAACATTTCTGTTGTTAGTTTTAGGTTTGACTCTACTGATTGCGCATAATGATCTGCATCAATAAATATTAAATCAAATTTTCTTTTTTGTTCTAATACAGTGGATATTACAGGAATTTTTAGCATATCTGGATTATTGGGCAAATGGTAGGCTATGGTATTATCATCGGGTATTTTTGAAAAAAACGCTTTTATTTTTGTGATTCTATCACACAGACTAAAATTCTTGCTTAAGGCTTGAAAATAGTAATCTGTACTTTCGTTTAATTCTACTCCATATGTTTTGGCATCGCTCTTTATAGAAAGACATGGATCTACACAATAAATTTTCGATTTTTTAAATAATGTTAATAAAACTATTGCACTAACACCAACAAAACTACCTATCTCTAATACAGATGAAATATCCTTATCCTTGGCAATATCATAAATAGACTTTATATCATCTGGAATTAAACACACACTATATAGCAGCTCTTTAGGAATCCCCATCTGTCGCAGTATTTTAAATGAGGCCTCTCTGATTTCTAATGCTTTTGTTAAATACATATAAAATCCGTTTTCAATAAAACGTAATATATTTTTTTGTATTGTCAAGAAGTTAGTAGCACTAGACTGTTTTTCTTCGAAACTTTTTATTTAGTTTGACTACTTTTTTCAATAAATATCCTAAGGATTCTTGCTTGTTTTGAACATAAAATGCATGAACATCTTTTGGAAAACATTTGCCCCCATAGCCAAATGAGCCGTCTGGTCCTGGCACCATAGTATGAACTGGACTTATATATTTGCTTAGCACAACCCCTTTTCTAACTTTTTGAAAATCGACATTAAATTTTGAACAACATTCATATACTGCATTAAAGTACGTTACTTTTAATGCCCCAAAAACATTATGTGCATACTTCGCAATTTCTGCTTCTGTACTGGACATTTGTATAAATGGTTTATTTGGAAATATTGTTTTTAATAATTTTTTTTGTCCTGTAAATACCATATGCTGTTGATTAAAATCTTTGCGAGCCGTCCTTTCTGTTAAAAATTCTGGCATAAAATAAATATCTTTGTGAAACTTTGCCCTCAGTTTATTTGTTGTTCCCGGCAAAAGTGTCGTTCTAATAAAAATAGGTTTATTTGGCAGCTCAACAATTATTTTTTCTAAATTTTTTAGATTTTGTTTGCCGTTTCTTTCTGTAGGGATGTGTATTTGTATAAAATAAACATCGCAATCATCAATATTGTCCAAATAGCCTTTTGCTGGATCTTGAATTTTTACAATATGTCTAGTATTAGCTCGTAGCCAGTCTTTCAGCACAGTCCCGATTACACCACAGCCAATAATTCCTATTTTCTTACTCATAGAATCTGTTTCCCGTTTTGTTTTATTGTGCTATGAATGTTTTTCGTTCGCAACAAACAAATTATTTTACGTAAAATTCAATCCACTCATAGCAAAAAATTTCTTACATAACAGAAAACACAAGAAATATATGGTAGAAACAATAGGTTATTTCTTTCACAACCCCGGATCCAATGATTAAAAGTTATTGCTATATACCAACTGAGCCACGTCCCTAACTAAGCACCTAATATTACACAAACAGCATTAAAACAAAAGAATACTCTTGCCCCCAGAAACCTGGGGACTTTTATTTTTAAGAAATCGGTATAACTTCGCCCACCCCAGCGTTCCACCCTTCTATATCCTCTATTTTATCCATAAGAACACCCAAGTCCGCATCCGATAATTCTTTTAGAGTTATAGTATCTACATTAGGCAAATGACTCAAACTATTTTTTACACTACGTACATAGCCAGCCGTATTATTCTCAGAAGGAGGCGCATATTTATTTATTGCCTGTTCGATTGTAAGATCGCGGTATGTGCTGCCACGCAACAATGCGTGCAGGGCACGCCTGCCAGTTTCATAACTATCAAACACAGCAAACTTTCCATTTGGATTTGTGTCTATCTGTGCACATTGTAACGAGCTTCTTCTTAGATTACCTGGGTTAAAGAAACGCCATGCAATATAGCCATCTTTTCGAATAAACCCAGAACCATCCGATGCCTCAAATTTGATACGCTTTTGTGAATTGTTATGTTTACTGATAATGTACTTGCAATCTGAACTTTGATTTGAGGTGGGTGACTTTAATAATTCACTCGCAAAGTCCGCACAATAGGCGCGACATTCCGCTTCATCGGGCGGATTGTCACATAATAACACAGGCCCAAACACGTTGGCACACAATTTGGCAACGCAATCTGCAGAAACACGATTTTCATCATTCTTGCTAATACATTTTAACCAGTTTCTCAAAACAGTAGACATGATATGTCTGTCATTTACATATGCGCACGACATAATAGACCACCGACTAGAACTTATCATGCTGCCAAAATATTTGCGAACAACTTCGCTGGAAACACTGGGGTCAACAAATACAAGATTCTCTGCACGTACAACAGCAGGCGCCCCACAAAACATACAAGAACAGCAAAACAACAAAAGTATCTTCTTAATCATCTTAATACCTCGGTACACTTTTGTGATACAGCTGCTAGTTTCTTAACCGCTGATATTTGCGATGCGTTGAATATAGTTGCGGTTGCAGATGCAACTGTTGCGCCAGCAGCCAATACATTCGAAGTCGTATTTAGCTTTTTCTCTCTCGCTTTTCCAGTTTCTGTATCATCACTGCGTATCTTATCGCTGTTTGCGATACCACTGACAACCGTACCAACACCGCCAAGCCCTGCACCAACAGAAGACGATATTAAGGCGCCTTTGCCACGCTTGTTTATTGGGCTGACATCAACATATTCAAATTCAGAACACGCTGCGTGTATTTGTTTCGCTTCTGTCACGTCTGTGCCTTGCATTCTTGCGGCCGCTATTGCACGGTTCAATTCTTGGGTCGCAGCAACACATGCCTTGACCTGCCCTTGGATATCGTCTTTGTTTATTGTCTTGCTGGCAATAATTGCACCTGCGATATTGGTGGCAGTATTCGCCGCCAACAATCCAGTTCGCCAATTACCAAGATTTTTAGAACGCTTTTCTTTTTCTGCGCGTTCTCTTTCTTCTTCTGCACGCAATTGTTCACTTTCTTGCAACAATTCTTCTCGGAATTTTGCAACTTCTTCGCTATAAAAATCTATACTCTCAACAGCGGCTTCTACATCTGCGAGCCAAGCGTCTTTTTCCTGTTGACTGGACTCCTGCCCCTGATATTCATTAGATAAATCCCTTATGTCTATGAACATCTGTTCTATCTGCTTGTCTAAATTTGCCTTGACCAAACCGGTCACCAATGCGCCTGCCCCCAATCCAGTACCAACCGCAGTCACAGCAGTATTAATCCCAGCCAGCGTCTTTAAATCATGCAGATTATCATCTATGTCAACACATGCGCGATATGTATTTTGTAACGCAACATCTAATCTGGTGGCACCGGATGCGTATGCGTCAGACACTAATATCGACAGTAGTAAAAATAATATTTTCCCTTTCATCTTTTGGCAGATTATATCATAAAAGTAAACAAGACTCAATTACTTTTCTTTCAAGAACATAAGTTGCAATGAATCTTGCCAAAAAATTCCAGATATTTTACATGTTGCCATTTAAGTTTTAAGTTGCTATATTTCGTACGTCCAATAAATATAACAACACAAGGGATTTTTATATGTTATTAAAAGGAAAAAAGATTTTAATTACTGGGGTTGCAAATGACTGGTCTATGGCATGGGCAATCGCAAAACGCGCAGCAGAAGAAGGGGCAGAAATTGCAATGCCGTATGCAATGCCTGCATTAGAAAAACGTGTACGCCCACTGGCAGAATCAATTGGCGCAAAATTTGTACAAGAATGCAATGCACAAAATGACGAACAAATGGATAATCTGTTTAATAAAATCCAGGCAGAATGGGGTCAAATCGACGGAATGTTGCACGCGATTGCATTCTCAGATAAAAATGAATTGACGGGCCGCTATGCAGATACAACACGTGAAAATTTTAAAAACACGATGGATATTTCTGTGTATTCTTTGGTTGATTTTACAAGACGCGCTTCGAAATTAATGACCAATGGTGGCAGTATCGTTACATTAACATATTATGGCGGGGAAAAATCTGTTCCAAATTACAATGTTATGGGGGTTGCAAAATCCGCATTAGACAGCAGTGTCAGATACCTGGCATCAGATTTAGGCCGCGAAAACATTCGTGTAAATGCAATCAGCGCGGGTCCAATCATGACACTGGCGTCCAGCGGGGTTGGCGGGTTCAAGGCAATGTTGCGACTGAATGCAGAAACAACACCGCTGCGCAGAAACATGACATTAGATGACGTTTCGGGCGCTGCGTTATATCTGTTTAGTGATTTGTCCGCAGGTGTTACAGGCGAAATACACCATGTGGATTGTGGATATTCCACAACAGGAATGATACCGAATGAACTGAAGGACATTTTATTAAAAAATCTTGATTAATCCTTTGGACAACCTGTACGCACATGTACAGGTTGCCACACATTCATACAACACTGGCATATTTTTATTGATTTTTTGTGCCTTTTATGATATAGTTAAAGCTAACTGGATTTTTTTATTCAGTACACGCTGCCGTCATTGGTGGCTTTTTTTTGTGGCATTCGCCACTTTTTTATTTTTTACCAAAGGAGTCTATTTAAAATATGTCGAGAGTAGTACAAATCCGGCGGGGAACCGCCAGCGAGCATAATGACTTTACCGGTGCTATCGGTGAAATAACAATGGATATTGATAATAAAACACTTAGGGTTCACGATGGTGAAACACTGGGTGGAACGGCACTGGCCAAACAAAGTGAAATCCCAGATATGGGACCACTGGACTATGTAATCGAATGGCAGATGCCAAATGCCAACAATTCATACACATGGTATCGCAAATATAAATCGGGCTGGGTTGAACAAGGGGGACTGATGTCAAATGGGGCCTTGACCAGCCAAGTGACACTGAGTGCAACAATGCCAATAGAAACAATTGGAAATACTATTATGGCAAGTCCTGTCTATGTCTCGGGGCAATCTGTGGTGGTTGTGACAACGTTCATATCTGGAAAAACGATAAATGTCACGTTGGAAAAAAATAATACCGCCAGCAATCAAAACACAACCGCATCTGCACGATGGTTTGTATGTGGTCAATGTGTGGAATAAATAACTGGGGCCCCTGCCCCAGTTATTAAAAACGCATATGACGCAAATGCCACCAGAACGAATGATGACGCGGGTGTAATTTGCGAATAATTCGGCGTTGTTTCCGTTCGGAATATGGTTTGTTCAATTCCCAGGCACGGGTTGAAAAGGCATTCGCCATTCGTGGACCAACCCAGTGCGTGCCATCGGAACAGATTCTATCACGGACATCGTTATATGTTGGGGCGTTTTCACCCGGCAGACAACCGAACAGTCGCCAAAAATGCCCGTTATAGCAATGCGGGAACGGACAATTGCGACATGCTGGATTTTTAGGCAATTTTTTGTCTGTGAACAGGTTGCCAATTTCCCCACATGACGAACAACGGTTTATTTGTCCCGTGGCCAGATTTATTGAATACATCCAATCGCCTGCATAGCAAAATTCACGCACGGGTTTGCCCCAAATGGACATTTTATAATCAAACAGTGCAGAATCAAATTGTCCCCAAATTTGCTGATATTCCGTGGCGGTATGTTTTGTCAGGATTTCATAGCCGTTGTTTTCGTCACGGGCAACCGTAATATGGGGCAACGCACCAAAATGCTGCATACTGTATTCACGAATTTCAGGAATTTCTGGTTCCAGTTCATCGGACGGGGTAATTTCAACCGTTATACTGGCACCGGCACGGCGGGCATTATTTACATTGTTGGTAAATGTTTCCAGTAATCCCAGACGCTTTAATTCCAGCCAATGAAAACTGCACTTGAAAAACAGGCGTTCCAATTGTTCCGCCGGCAATGACAGTAATTCATTTATCGCA
>JAZSDC010000007.1:0-22310 GCA_045530935.1 Candidatus Enterousia sp.
ACGCAGGCAAATTGTCACGAATGCCCCGCAGGTTTGGTGTATTTCGCACCAAACCGAGGGAATCCGAGTATATAAGAACAAGCCCTGCGCAGTTCGCATAAATACGAGGATACACGCAGATTTATCACACTTCAGTGATAAATCGAGTGAAACATTCGAACATGACAAAAGGATTTTGTCGTTTGAATCCGCACGTTCCAAACAGAAAATTAAAACCGCCGCAAATGCGACGGTTTGAATTTTCTGGTCGGGATTGTTTTATCAACGGTATTCTACATCCATTACAAATCCCTGATACACACGAAATTTCAGGGATTTCATCTCAAAAACCGCCCATTTCCGCCACAAAAACACCCTTGCCCATAAAATTAACAGGGAATAATTTGATAAAAACAAGGTACAACACAACAATATCAAGGAAACACAACGAAAAAATCTTGCAAAATCGATGCATTTTTCTAGATTATTATCATGACGCAGGCTTATCAACTACACAATCACCACCCGCAACAAAAATAACAACCGTATTCCCAAGACAACGATACTCACCCTTTAATTTTCTCAATTATCCCTTTGGCTAATTCAAACAATTCTGGGGCTTCTGTCTCACAATCCGTAGGTTCAAACCGATTTGCAATTTCTGTTTTTATAGTCTGCATTATATTATCTACATATATTTTTCGACCTTTACGGTTTTTACCAAACTCATCAGGCACATCAACTTCTTGGATATTATCAAAAAGATGTTTTTGTATTTGTGTACAAAATGGACTGTTGGTATCAAGAACAACGCATTCTAGCCTGAAATTACGCATAATTTGATTTGCGTTGGACTCAACAAAATCTTTAGACAAACAATCTTCAATTGTTCCGTCTTTTATGATATTTCCGTTAATATCACGTATAGTAAATACATTTCTATCGGAAAATCCGCCTTTTATTTTGTTTATTATTTCTGTTTTCATGCTTTTTCCTTCATCATCGTCATCCACAACAATCACAGGGCAAACATGACGGTAATTCATTATAGATGCAATACCCGGAAGCTTACCTCCCCTGCCATTGGTGATTCTAATATTTTGAGCATCGGCAATTAGACTAAACACTTTAGTCAACAATTGACAATCAGAAGCCCCCTCAACCAACAGTCTATGTGGCGACATAAAATCATTTAAAACATTTATCCCGAACGCTTCCATCAATAATTCATCGCCATAAATATCATCATCTGATTCTATATGCTTCAAAGATGTCGAAGAATTTTTTTCTTTGGATAACAAATAATGCCTTTCATGCGTACTTTCATCCAATATAAAGTTTGAATGCGTTGACACGAACAAATAATTATTTGCACCAATTTCAATCAAATTTTTTAAAAGCCATCTAACGCCAGATGGGTGCAAATGAATTTCTGGTTCATCTATTAAAATCAAATGATTTTTTAAACGCCCCGTCTCATTCAACGCAGAAATACTTAATAATAGCGATACAAATTGCTTAAACCCCTGACTACGGTCTGCCATGCTAAAATAACCAAATCTGTTTCCGTTATCTTTTACGGATACACTTATCTTCAAATCACTTGAAATATCTACATAAATTGAAATTGCATGCTCGCCCCATTTTGTATTTAAATAATCTGTTGCGGCACCGGATAACTCCTCGGCCAATCTATGTCTATAATTAATTTGACCTTTTGCAGCATTTATTTTTTCTCGTATAGCATCTTTGTTGTTACAACCCAACAAGAAAAATATATTCCGTAACGGCTTATTAATTTCAGGGTTTTCAGCAAACTCTGTTAGAGAAATTTCATCTTTAATCAAATAATCATCTGACGGCTTCCATATGGATACTTTTGGCAATTCGTTTTTTGAAAAATATGCATCCAATAAGTCAGACACAATATCAACAAAATCATCCCACACCAATTGCTCGAACTCACCCTGTTCCTCATCAGACAAATCTTTTTTGTGGGCAATTTTCAATTTGGTATCGGTTTCATGCTTAAAAACCAAACTTTCAACAGAGAATTTTTTCAATTTATAAAACCATTCTTGTCCAAATGTTTTATCCTCACTTTGAAGCCACATTTCCAGCACCGCCTCTTCAATAATTACTTTTTGTAAAACATCTGCTGGAATATCAATAACTGACTCTAAATACTCCCTATACACCTCCTGATTCTCTGGAACCCCTGTATAAAATACAGAAACTGTATCCGCATCTTTAACATTTTGATTTTTTAAATTCAAAAAATTATATTCTTTTTCTGGATTTTCCAACACGCCTAATGCATCAAGCACATTGCTTTTTCCAGTTTCATTTTTACCAAGAAGCACCGTCAAAAAACTAGCATTTCTACCCGTTCCATATTTTTTTATCGGAAAAGATAATTTATCGATTGATTTATAATTTTCTATTCGCACTTCGGTTAAATTCATTTGAAACTCCATTATTTCTTATCAGAGTACATTTAGGTATCCGGTCATCGTTTTTCAATCCCCCGAAAGCAAAAAACAATGCAAAAACACCATTTATTTACCACCCATTCATGCATTTATGTCCAGACAAGTACCATTGGAACAAATTTTTGACGTCTTCTGTGGTTAAATCGTACTTTGGTAGCCAATTCGCAAAAGGAAAATCCCGTGTCATGAAATCATCATATCCACGTCTCCGAGTTGTAGATAACGCCTGTAAATTTTTGGCCACATTTTTATCCAACCCATTAAGATTTTCTTGTTTGGACCGCCGTATATCACGCACCGTACTTTTAATCAATGGCATATCGGCATAAATATCGCGATATGCCATATACCACATATCGCACTGATGTCGCATTCGGGCGCACAATTCCACAGATTTTTGCAACATTTCAATTGTTGGCCGTTCATATGCGCGCAATTGCAACGTCTGCTGATACACTATTTCACGCTGGCCGTCCGATAAACCCAATGTATACCAACCGGCCTCCACATCTACCCAGAACTCAAATTCTGCAAAAACCGCACATCTGATACGTTCGGCCCACAACGACACCTCTTCCATGATATTAAAATACGCAATTGCTTCCAGCATGCCGACAGCACCAATCGCACGAATACGACTAACCTGTTCCTGTTTCAAAACGCCCATATTTAATTTTAGTCTGTCACGTTTGTTCGCATAGTCGCGCGCAGCATCTGGTTCTATAAAGCCGTCCGCCAAAAACCTGTCCCAAAACATTTGAGCCAACTGCTTACCTTCAGCTTTATGCACCTCTTTTAATACAACCAATATATTTTTCAAATCCCCCTTAGTTGCGCCATTTACCAGATTTTTAAACATAGCATCCATTTTGGTCATTTTTTGACCATCTTTGGTCTGAACAACTTCGTTCATCTCACGCAACAAAACATCACTATATCCCGTCTTAGACTTTGGCGGTCGCCCCATCGGATTTCCTGAACGTCCCTTTTGAAATTGTCCACTTTTTGGCGGTTTGCGGTATCCAACTGTATAATCTTTATTCATTTCTTGCCCCCATCAATAATTCATTATATGTACGTTCCAAACCCATATTCACAGCATTTTTACCCGTCAACTTTTGCCAGCGCAGTATTGCAACATCAACATACTTAGGTTCTATCTCAATCCCGCGACAAACACGCCCAACCCGTTCACATGCCAATAAAGTAGTTCCAGAACCCAAGAATGAATCTAGCACCACATCACCACGATTGGTCACATCCATAATCGCATCTGCAACCATCTGAACATTTTTCACCGTTGGATGCAGTTTCAAATCATCACGATTTTCACCAAAACTGTTCACCCCCGGATAATCCCAAACATTTGTACGATAACGACCATTCGCCCCAAGTTCCACATTGTTGATATGTGGCGCACGACCATTTTTATAAACAAATATCAGTTCATGCTTTGACCGATATAGCGATCCCATACCCCCAGACGCCTTATTCCACACGCACAGATTCTTCATTTCTGTATAAACATCATCACAGGCTGCTGTAATCTCTATAATATGTCGCCAATCCATGCACAAATAATGCAACGAACCATCAACAGACCAATCACGCAGATTTGTAAATGCTGTCCGCAAGAATTGTGTAAACTGCTCACGCGACATTTCGCCAGATGCCATCGCAAATTCATCATGATGTACACGTCCTGCACCACACACATGTCCATCAACAGGTACATTATACGGCGCATCTGCAAACACCATCTGGGCAAGAAGACCATCCGACATCAGCTTTTCAAAACTTTCGCGTTTTAATGCATCACCGCAATAAATCAAATGCTGGCCCAATCGCCACAAATCCCCAGGACGCGAAACAATGTGTCCATTATCAACATCCGGCATATCATCGGCATGGTCATACTCCATCAAGTCATCACTTTGTCCCTGAATCAAAACATCTAATTCGGCCGTTTCAAAACCAATAACATCCAGGTTAAAGTCCAAATCAGACAAATCTTTCAGTTCCAGCCCCAACAAATCCCTGTCCCAATCACCGTTTATCGTCAGTTGATTGTCTGTTATACGATATGCACGCTTTTGTGCATCTGTCAAATAATCAATCCGCACACATGGCACAGAATCCAAACCTAACTTTTTAGCCGCCAATAAACGCCCATGCCCCGCTAACAAGATATTATCTTCATCAACCAGCAACGGATTAGTAAAATCAAATTCAGTAATAGAATTTGCAATTTGACAAACGTGTTTATCGTTATGCAATCGCGCATTACGAGAATACGGTCTAATATCACGTGGGTTTTGATATATAATTTTTAATTCTGTCATAAACATTCCTTTCTTTATCAAACATATTCACCAGAAAGGAAGTACATAATATGTACGGAATAGCAAGGAAAGGCAAAACATGCCTTGTACACATTATGACATCCTTTCCTTTACTTTCCGAAACCATCATACACAAAACACGCGAACAAAGCAAGAAAAACCGCAGTTTTCTGCGGCTTTGAAAAGAGAATCTCTTTTTATGTTTTTTATAGAAATATTACCCTGATAATTCCCTGTTTTTGTAAAAATGCTCTAAATAAAGCCGACATAAAACATATCTTCAGCATAAATTTTTTTACTAATTTCTGCGGTGTAAAACTTGAATAAGAACATATTCTATGATAGAATCGGTGCGATGCATGGGATCATCTTGCATTGGGGTGTCGTTACCTCTACGTATGCGTCGGGCCTGACGTTAAAAGCCCTCAACCGTTTTGGTTGGAGGGCTGGTGAAATAAGCGTTGCAAATACACCGCACTATTCATACGATAGTAACGAACCTCCAACCACCAATCCCATTTGGTGGTTTTTAACTGATACGAAGGATACGTACATGTCGCAATTTTTTATAAAAACATTCATTGCCTATACGCTGGTTCTAATTCTTTCTGGATGCGGCATGGGGCCAGGATACGAATTAAAATATGTTGATGGGGCATACAAATGCACCTATCAAGAAAACGTCAATTATTTGATAAATGATAAATACTTTGAAATATCTGACTATGAAAATGACAAAAATAAAGCACAATCTGCGTGCAAATCTGTTCAGAAAAAATTAAAAAACAAGCATAGATGTCTGGATTATGTAGAAATTGATTCACTAAACAAACAGTCATACATCGGGATATTTTTTGCCAACCGCCTTTATCAACAATGTATCGCAAACGACAATGATGACTGCATAAAATATTACCCTTTTGCAGACTGTATAGCTGCTAAATGCACATATAAATCACAAAAAATAAAATACCAAAAATACAAACAAGAAGATTGGATATCTGATGATGATTGGTCTGCTTGCACGCAACAACACCTATAACTAAAGGACTACTATGACGCGTGGAATTATATATGTAATGTGGAACGAACTGTTCCCGGAACTTGTAAAAATAGGCATAACCAAAGGCAATTCATCAACAGATGTTGAAAAACGTCGCAGAGAATTATCTTGTGGTGAAAATATGCCACAACCATTTGAAGCCAAGTTCGCAATTTGTGTTAACAATTACGAAAAAATAGAACGTATCATTCACAAGGGGCTGACGAAATTGCGCCACAACCCACATCGGGAATTCTTCAAATTAAGTGTGGACGAAGCCATAAACCTGTTATCGGGCTATATAATCAGTGGCAGCGCCGTTGAAGTTCCAATCAAAAACTCTTTCAAATCCGATGAGAAAGCAGCAATCAAAAACATGCAAAAACAACGTGACAGCATATCGTTTCGGTCTTTAAACATACCCGTTGGCACAACATTAACGTTTGCAAATGCAAAACATCTGACGGTTAAAACAGCCAATGATCGTCGTATCGTAATTTTACCAAATGGAAAAACCACCACATTATCCATCGCCGCCAAAAGATTTCGTGACCAAACCAATCCAAAAAATGGCATAAAAGGCCTGACGGATGGCGCAAAAGATTTCACATACCATGGCAAAACCCTGTGGGAATTATCACTAGAAAAACAACGCACCAACATCGAAGCATAATAAATATTCTTTCAACTTGACTTACCTGTGTTTGTAAGCAGTAATTGCGTAACCTTATAAACACAGGAGTAAAACATGCCAAAATATCCAGAAATAACGGTACCATTAACCAACCGCAATGGCAACGCATTCGCCATCTTAGGACGTTGCCAAACCGCACTACGTTTGGCAAAAAAGTTGGATGAGTGGCCCGAATTTTATACCCAGGCCACCAGTGGTGACTATACCACCCTACTAATTACAGTTATGAAATGGTTTACGGTGGAATAAATGTCATATTATCACACATCAAAGCCAGAAACATTGGCCGAACTGCGCCGACTGCCATTTGCACAGCGCGCCACCATGTGGGAAAAGTACACTGGACATACATTCCATCGTCAAAATACTGCATTGTGGTATTACATCCAATGCGAACGCAAAAAACTTAAAATTGCAGTAAAACACATTAAAAAAATTCACGCATATATTGACAACCCTGAACACTGTTTAAAACATACACAACGGAACCGATACAACCTGCACCCAGGCAAAACGATGACCAAAGAGTTTCACGGGACAATCCATACCGTATTGGTCGCTGACGGATATTTCCTGTATCACGACAAAATGTACAAAACATTATCCGCTGTTGCACGTGCAATCGCGGGCTTCAAGGTATCTGGGCCCGACTTTTTCGGGCTTGTAAAAAGGAAATCACAATGCAAAAAATTAAATGCGCAATCTATACCAGAAAATCCACAGAACATGGACTAGAACTAGAATTTAATTCCCTGCAAAATCAGGAAGAATCCTGTAAAGCATATATCGCATCACAGGCATTTAATGGTTGGGAATATGTCAAAACATATTCAGACGCTGCAATTTCTGGTGGCACCATGGAGCGGCCTGCATTACAACAAATGCTGACTGATATGGCACATGGATTAATAAATACAGTCGTTGTGTACAAGGTCGACCGACTATCACGTTCCATACTAGATTTTCACAAAATGATGCAATATTTTGAAAAACACAATGCAAATTTTGTATCAATAACCCAATCATTTGACACATCAAATTCCATGGGCAAATTAACACTGAACATGCTGTTGTCCTTTGCCCAATTTGAACGTGAAGTATCCAGTGAACGTGTTCGCGATAAATTATATGCCAGCAAAGCAAAAGGAATGTGGATTGGCGGATTGCCAACATTGGGGTACAATCTGGAAGACAAAAAACTGGTTATCAACCCGACCGAAGCAGAAACAGTAAAACATCTGTTTGAAAAATATCTAGAATTAGAATCTGTGGTTGAATTGGCACAATATGCACGAAAAAACGGGATAAAAAATAAATACTGGATAACACAAAACGGCACACCGCACGGTGGTGGGGAATTATACCCCAACATTTTACATCGTATATTACGGGACAAAGTATACATTGGCAAAATCACACATAAAAAAACAAATGAAGTGTTTGACGGAATACACAAACCAATACTCACCCAAGAATTGTTCGATCAAGTCCAAAAAGCACTGGAAAAGAACGCAAATCATCGCCATAAAAACACACGCAGTTCCGCAAACCTACTAAGCAGAAAATTATTTGATGTAAACGGTTGCCGTTTCATAAATCAAATGACACTTAATCGCGGCAAAGGCGATAAATACTATTATGCAATCCCAGGCTTTTATATATCCGCCCCAACTGTTGATGAAATCGTCAGTACTAAAATCACAGATTTTTTGAACAGCGATATGAACACGTTGCCTGAATCCACCAAAACAATCCTGAAAAGCATCGATATAGATTCAATACCATTCGAACAAAAACGTGATTTATTTAGAACGCTTATTGAAAAAGTCGTTTATACAGACAACTTGTTAACCATCTACTTGAACACAACCAACGAAAATCTAACCCAATATTCAACCACAGGTTTTATAAATCAAAATTTTAACACTATGGATTATACGATCGTCAATAACACAATCATCATAAAGGCGCCAATTATCATACGCAAGACCAATCACAACAACGCAATTACTGTAACCCACAATAACCACCTAATAATGCATGCGATTGCAACCGCATTCAAATATCGTAAAATTTATGAACAAACCGGTTCTATAACCCAAATAATGAAATCCGACAAAATATCAAACCGCACCGCATACCGCTATCTAAGCATTGCGTACATGAATCCAAATTTACTGAACGAGATTATGGATGGCAAACTGGGGTGCAGTATTGATGAACTGTATGCGCTGGCGGCAAAGAATCAGCTATAATCCCCCACGAACTGGCAGTGCGAAAAAGCCCATTGGATGTAAATGGCGCTTTTTTTATGCATTTTTGCATCCGTAAAAACACATCCATTTGCACACATCAAAAAACATCACCCGCAACCCCGCAGAACTCTGGGATATAAAAAATAGACGTGTGCCGAACACACGTCTATTATTATCTCTGGTCGGGGCGAAAGGATTCGAACCTTCGACATCTTGGTCCCAAACCAAGCACTCTACCAGACTGAGCTACACCCCGAAACGAAGTTCATTATAACAGCATTTTTTTCAAATGCAAATTTTTATTTAAATTTTCTGCTTGTTTAGTATAACTAAGTTTTCTATCATATAAACGATGAGAAAAAAGATTGCCCTTTTTACATTTTACTTAATCGCCACCCTGGGCGACGCACTTGCCACCACACGTGATGCACAACTGACCAATACAACTGGTTATAACTATAATTACATGTACCCATACATGAACAATCAAATGCGCGACAAACTTAATCCTGGGGTAACACCTTCTTACTCTGACAACCCAATAAATGCAGTGGTTCGAACATATCCCATACCTTCAAATCGTCGCGTTGTACCACGCAAAACAATAAATCGCAGTGCCACACAACAACCAACATCAAACAGTCGCATACAACCTGCATCATATTCCGTCGCACAACCACGTCGCGTTGTCGCCCGCAGCGCACAAAAACAAACATTTTCTGCACGCGGATCGCGTGCTGATAATTCATATACCATACGCACCGCCCAAAACACCCCATTATCTACAACAACTGGAACAACACGTATATCATCCGCCAGATGTTTGGCAGACTATACTGCCTGTATGAACAACTATTGCGAACGTCCAAATACACCGTATGATAAATGTTATTGCAGTTCCAAATTATCACAAATTGACGCCCAATATAAACCTGTGATCGATTCATTGTTCAAACAAATTTTAACAATCGGCAACACTAACCAATGGACAGATGAAGAAATGAACGAATACTGGATGTCAAAAATTGGTCAGTATACAGGCGATGAAAACTCTTTTATCAACATAGACAATTCATTAAATATCAACTGGGTCAGCATGGAAAGCAAGGTTCGCGGTCAAAACGCATTTACCACAGGACACGACTATTGTGTACAACATCTGTATGGTTGTGTATATATGGCAAACAATCTGCGTGACGCATACCGTTCAGAAATTTCACGCGACTGTGCAACATACGAAAATAGTTTGCGAAAAATAAAGAATGCTGCAGAAAGCATAATAGAGGCAAATAAATGACAAAATTTTTAGGTATAGAATATGGACGTGGCTGTTTAAAAGATGCAATCCCTGATGGTCCTGCCCTGGGGCCCGCAGCCGTAAAAAAAATGTTTCCAAAATCACAATGGCAAATGATTACCCCTGCCCCATTTGACGCGAATAAATGTCGCCAAGATAGATTCGGTGAAAATTTTGAAATTCAAAAAAAAATATACATCAATACACCGATTGAAAGACATATAATGGTGGGGGGCGACCACTCGGTAAATTATGGTCATTTTGTCGCAATCCGCGACCAAATGCCAGATACAGAAATATGTTTAATTTACATTGATGCGCACCTTGATATTCATACCCCTGAAACCGCACAAGCCCAGGCTTCGGGCGCACCACACGGCACAAATGTGCGCGCTTTGGTTGGCCAAGGCGATGCCAGATGGCTGACTTTACAAAAAAACGCACCTGCATTACGACCGGAAAATGTTTTTTATTTAGGCAGCCGCTCATACGAACCTGCAGAAATAGAGTTCGTAACAGAAAATAACATTTATATGAAAACCGCAGATATGTTGAAATCCGAATCGGATTTAAAAGCCACAGTTCATGAAATTCGTGAAAAAATTGGTAATCGACCATTTGTTGTATCACTGGATTTTGATGTTATTGATCCAAAATATTTCCGTGACGTATTGGTCCCAGCTGGTTTTGGCCTAACAGTTGATGCCACAAAATACCTAGTTAATGCATTCCGTGACGCGCACAGTTTTGAATTCGTTGAATATGCACCATCAGGCGACCAAACCAGCGCACAGATTGTGCAAAACCTGATCAAAATTTTAGTAAACGAATAAGATATTAGCGCTGATGCGCGGAATTAATAAAATTCTGAACAACCACATTATCATTATAATAAGCGGTCAATTCAGCCAGATGCATTGCGTTATCTAAATCTTTCCGCGTAAAACCGTCCCGTGCTGCGACAAGAGATTTTTTTACCGCCACCATATCGCACGCCATTATCTGACGATAAAACTTACGTGCCAAATACGACATTGCACCATAATTCGTCTTGTAAGTTTCACCCCAATCTATTCTGCGACCACCACGACGATTACGCGATTCATCCTCATCTAATTTTGTAAAAAATATTTTATTTTTATTTTCACGTTGTACAATTCCATCTTCGCAATCCCCCGCCCATTTTGACAACATATATTTATCATATTTCAATGACGCCATATACATTGGGACATTATCACGAGGCTCGGCCTGATTGGCAGCCAGTGCAGTTGCCACTTCAAACCATGCCCCATGATTAGAACTCATAATTTCACAGGCATCACTAAAATATATTTTTAGTGCATAATGTGCAT
The DNA here is from genome assembly GCA_045530935.1 of Candidatus Enterousia sp. Lineage (GTDB taxonomy): Bacteria > Pseudomonadota > Alphaproteobacteria > Rs-D84 > Rs-D84 > Enterousia. Next base: position 11,457 of record JAZSDC010000007.1, read on the forward strand.
CTATATCTGGGAATGACAACTTAGAAACAACACCACACGCACCCGCCCACGGACAAACGCCATAAACGTTTACACCACGTGCTGATAAAATACATTTCTGACCAAATAAACTTCCCAGCTCAGGTATATCATATACGCAATCAGATTTCATTTCACGCAAATCAAAGGCATTTTTTATTAAAAAATTTTCTAAAATCTCACGAAACTGCGCAGTTACACTTGCAATATTTTCTGACTTAAGCAACTTTAGTAATTCTGGTGGCAACGCACCCACATATGGCGAAACATCTGTATTATAAACAATTCTTTTTAGAACATATGGATTAAGACTCCAATTCCTGCGCAAAAAACCAGTCAGCGCACGGTGCTTGATACGCGACGAATTTATCCCATTAACTAAAATTACATCACTATGTAACATCATAAATACAATATAGTACAAAATTTAAACATTGTCAAATTTTGCCGTTATACTCTTCACACATCCGATTATGCCGATAGATATTACGCGCCAAATCATCACTGATAACATCCCAATCATTTGCGCGCCCATAAATGGGACGGCACACAACCGTCGCACAAACATTATTCTGCGATTGTATATTTCTTGTGCAAGATGCGACGAATATCACCAACACCACGATTAAGCACTTCGACATCAAGTCCCCCTTGTAAATTAATAAGTTCCGTTTGTTGCACCAATGTTCCTGCATTTATTTGTGCCCTGCACCGCTCAGTTGCCACCCGCCAACCGGCAAAATAGGCAAAAAAAATGGCGATAACAACCGCCATTAATAGACATAAATATAATTTCATATTATTTTTTATCCTCTGCCACCGCTTTATCATCATCCTTGTCATTATTTATCAGTAAATTGCCCACCGCGCCACCAACCGCACCAATTCCCGCAATCGTGGTCCCGGTTTTAAGTTGTTTTGCTGTGTCGGATTTCTGCGCCGCCCAGGCCGCCGCATCGGGACCATCGGGATTCTGTAATGCACGGGCCAGTGACGTAAACGCACCCGATGTTTTACCAATCGCAACATCGTCGTACAGACCACTTGTCGCGGAATCCAATATGCTTTCACTTTCAATCCCCGGTTTCATCCCCAGGGCGTTTTTACGCACCTTTAAATCATTGGCCAGGTTCACATATTCACTGTACAGCCCCACCAATTCATTACCGCCAGGTAATTGCACGTCTTTTTCCCCACCGGGGATGTTCATCCCACCGCCATAGTTACAATGAAATGTGGCCAGGTATGCGCGCATGGCTTCTTCGGCATCCGCGTCGGCGGACTGTTCGGCCAGTGCACTTATCGCCTGCATACCACCAATACCGGTTGCGGCCATTGTTGCACCACCCAATAATTTGTTCGCGATTGACATTTCACGCCCCCGCACAGCATTATATTTTTCTTCTAATTTTGTTATTTCATCATATAACTCTACAACAGATACACCAACAGATTCATTGTATAAATCCATATAGGGATTATCCATATCGGGCAATAACCACCACCCGGCAAACACCGGCCAACAAAACAAAGACAAACAAAGAACTAATAAAAATTTCATTTTTTTGACACACTAATACTATGTTCAAAATCTTTTCCTAGCACATGCCCACCCGGAAAAGTGCTTGACCTCCATGCATCCGGATTTTCGTTCCGTCGTGGGACATATAACCTCTCTCCAAACGGACTACCTTCGGGCAATTTCTCAACAGAAACAACATCATATGCCCCCGCCAAAACATCATCCACCAAATAATTACGCCAATTATGCATATCCACATAATCATACGTATTACAATAAACATCCAAAGTATATGTATCGTCATACTCCCCATTAACAACATCACCACGGGAACGGTGCTCTAAAGTTATATCACATTGCAAATTATAACCCTCCTGTGGCCTATCGCGCTCTATCGAAATTTTATAAAAATGCTCTGAACTTCCCTCTGCCACATCTTTTTCACTATATTGCGGGAAAATCTCCTGAATTTGAATAAAAAACTCCTCGAACCCATCCGGCCAAGGACAAATCATCCACCCATCCTTTCTGCACTTTTTTTCATCTAATTCACCACGATCCAACCAATAATGTTCTTCGCTATTTTTAATTCTTGGCCCTTCTTTTGGCTTTACTTTCGAACCAAAATCTTCATGTCTAATCTTGCGGCCGGTTTCACGCGAACGCTGTTTTAAATCCGACATAAACTTATTTTTATAATATTCAAACGTTTCACGTGCCAAATACGAACGCAACATAGATATTTTTGCTTCATCGCTTTTGGCCTGTTTTTCAATTTTTTTAACTATTTTTGGATTTATTGCACGTACTTTCTCAATCAAAGCATCATAATCTGCCTGCAATTCATCACCCATATCCGACACCGATGCAACAAGTTGTTCTGCCTCGGCCGTGTTATGTGCGGCATCTGCATTTGCATAACCAATCACACCCAACAGCAAGAAAACAGAAACCCAAAACCTCATCCCAATCCCCCAAAAACAAAAACCGCATCTGAAATTCAAAAGCGGTTGGAGGTTCGAAACTATAAAACGGTATAGTGGGCTTATTCTTTATATTCACCACCCTCCAACCAACGGTTGGAGTTTTTCGTTCAACTTATGAACGCCGTTTTCAAGGGTTTCGACACCCCACCATGGCAACACACCACGACACATGTATTTTAACAAATTATTAAAATAAAATCAAACACCAAGATAAATAAAAGTTTAACGCACAAAAACGTTTTACGTTTTTGTCATTCTGGGGCTTGACCCCAGAACCCAGGTTATGCGCGTGAAACGTGCACAAATAATAAAGATTTTATTACCTGGGTCCCGGTGTCAAGCACCGGGATGACAGAATTTTTTGTAAAAAATTCTGTTTATGTTTCCCTTAGATAAACTTTTATTTATCTAGACAATCACGCAACATCAACACCTATCATAAAAAATCCCCACCTATTGGCGGGGGATTGTTTACTGATTCATGGAACTGAAAAAGTCTGAATTCGTTTTTGTTAATCGCAACTTATCCAACAAGAATTCCATCGCTTCTAACGTACCCATTGGATTAATGATACGACGCAGGACATACATCTTGCTTAAAATATCCTTGCCCACCAACAGATCTTCTTTACGCGTACCTGACTTTGTAATATCAATTGCCGGATAAACACGCTTATCAGACAGCTTTCTGTCCAAAATAATTTCGCTGTTTCCTGTACCCTTGAACTCTTCAAATATAACTTCATCCATTTTAGAACCTGTATCAACCAGCGCAGTCGCAATAATGGTCAGCGACCCACCACCTTCGATATTACGCGCCGCACCAAAGAAACGTTTTGGACGCTGTAACGCATACGCATCGACACCACCGGTTAAAACCTTGCCACTGGATGGAACGCATGTATTATATGCGCGCCCCAAACGCGTAATAGAATCCAACAGAATAACAACATCCTGGCCTGCTTCGACCAAACGTTTTGCCTTTTCAATCACCATTTCTGCGACCTGGATATGACGCGCAGCTGGTTCATCAAAAGTTGACGATATAACCTCGCCCTTAACGCTGCGTTGCATATCAGTAACTTCTTCAGGACGTTCATCAATCAATAACACAATCAACTTAACATCCGGATAGTTTGTCGCAATAGAATGTGCAATATTCTGCAACATAACAGTTTTACCAGTACGCGGTGGTGCAACAATCAACGAACGCTGTCCCTTGCCAGTCGGCGAAATCAAATCAATTACACGCGCAGATAAATTACGACCTTTATCCTTATCGTCTGCCACTTCCATCTTTAACTGTTCGTCTGGATACAATGGCGTCATATCATCAAAAGACACACGATGTTTTAATTTTTCTGGGTTATCACCGTTGACACGTTCAATAGTTTCCAGCGCAAAATAGCGTTCTGTTTCAGCAGCAGGCGCCTGAATCTGTCCTTCGACATAATCTCCTGTTTTCAATCCATATTTTTTTATAAGGTTCGGCGACACATACAAATCATCGGGCCCGGCCAAATAATTTGATTCTGGCGCACGCAAAAATCCAAAACCATCCTGCATGCGTTCCAAAACACCATCACCAATCAATGTAACCTTGTTATCTGCCGCAAACACGCGCATAACTGCGAAACGCAGCTGTTGCACATTTAATTGCGCTGGGTTTTCAATACCCATATCTTCAGCCATTTTCAGCAATTGCTGGGGCGACTTTGCCTTTAATTCATTAATATGCATAAATATTTCCTTTTGTGGGGATGTTTGGCACAGAAACATGCCATACTACTGCGATGTAGTATAAGATAAATTGACAAAAATGTCAAGTTTTTTCTAAACAAATCCCCCAATTTCTTGGGGGATAACAACATTCTAGAACCGATACGAACCAGAGATTTTAATATTATGCAATTGTATATCAGAATTATATTGGTATCTATAATCTACACCAACCTGAACACCATTTGCAGACAAAAATTCTATACCACCACCAATATTCGCCCACAGCGGACTGATTTCAACAGAATATTTAGTATATAAATCAGCCATTGCAAATCTATATTCTACTTTATCTGGTGCACCCAACACATCATATTCTATCCCAATCGATGCATATGGTCTAAATTGGAACCATGCAGATGGATATATACGTTTCTGCGCCATCAAAGAATATCCAGGTGTAAAGATCATATATCCATCAGACTGCAAACGCATATAATCTTGACCTGCCGCCTGTTCCTTTACGCTAAATCCAAAATTATATCCTGCGCGTGCATACAAGTTTCCAACAAAATATTGATTCAAGATATCATGCATCAGCCCCCATTCTGAAATAATACTGAACGCTGCACCATCACCATCAATAACATCAACAAAATTCTGGGTACGATCAACATCCAAGACATGAATATCCGCAAACACATTCGCATACAAACGTGCCTTTTCAGATATCGTATTCATCATATACGCCCCCAGACCAATCGTTGTATCTGCGACACCAACCTTGACATTAGCAATTGCTTCTTGTTCTGGGTTATACGTTACATCAATCGTATCTGCAACCTTTGACTTTGTGTGCGATATGCGTCCCGTCAATCCCAATTGCAACGTATTCGATTCCTGCCAGTCAAACCCACCAGAAATACTAAAGCGATTACCATCTGTATGCTTACCATCCTGAACATTATGATAGAACATCCCATAATCAACGTCCAGCCACGCCTTTTTCAAACGACGATTACGATTCCAGATAAACTCATCAAACATACGATCTTCAAAAGAACGCGCCGCTGTATGTTCATTCAAAACAATTCCACCAGCAATCTGTTCCAATTCGCGTGCCTGGAACAAACGCGCAAAACGCGAAATCGGTTCTGGGGTACGTTCAACCTCTGAAAAATATTCCATACGATTGTACAATTCCGTCGCAGCCTGTTGCAAGTTCGTATCCTGAAAAACCAGTGGAATAACTTCTATTGGTGTACGATTATAAAACTTTTTATCGTGTAAACGACTTGCAATCAAATTATCCAATGCACCTGCAGACACAAATTCTCCATCTGTATGCATGGCATCTGCCGCAACCACAGGCTGCAATTTAAACACTTCAATTGGCCCACCAAAACGCGGATCAAACACAATGTACAAATCATTCTTGCGCGCCGCAATATACGCAGGCAAATCTTCATCCGCACCATTATCAGAATCAATCGATTCTAGGTAATCATAACACAAAGAGCCATCTGCATTACAATAACGCACCTTTAAATTACGCGCCTTTTCCAAATCCCCCGCATTTAAAATACCACCATCTGCATGAACAAACCAAATTGCTGTTCCCTGATTGACGATATCACGCAAATCAATTCCGATTTCCCCGCTTTGCAATGTTCCATCTGGCGTATCAGCCCAATCCAAAGCATTTGTTCCTGCTGTAAAAGTTCCTGCAACATTAATCATTGCGGCGCCATCTGCAGCATTTTCAAATATCACCATATCTTTATCATCAAATCCGACTGTTGACCAATAATTCACATCCGTTGAATCTTGTCCAACAGTTGCATATTTCAAAATCGCTGCATTAATATTACTATTCTTATCAAAGACATAGCTGCCACCGACTGTCATCTTTTCCAGCCCGATAAAATCAACACCGCCAGAAACATCACCTGTGACATTAACATTCATCCAATTAGACGCAGGCAATGCAGCAAAACGCAAATCCTGTGCCTTAATATCCCCGGTGACACTAACATCACTAGAATTTACCGTCAATTTTCCAATTTGGTTGATACCATTAACTGCAAAATTAGATGCACTAATATCATATACCGCAGACTTAATATTAACGTCATTATCCATCATGCCGCCACGATACCCCTGATACAACATACCTTCGATATCAAATGCGCCTGTAATATCTAGACCTGTTCCTGCAAACACGACATTCCCAGAATTCAATGCAAATGTTGACAACGTAACCGCTTCATTACCTGAATCCAAGTTCAAGACACCATTATTATTTACCAAATCCGCTAAATTCAATCCACTTTCCGCAATCAGTGTTAGGTTACCATTATTTGTCAAACCATTTGCAACAATCGTACTGCCTGCGACAATCTCAACATTCAAACCGTCTGCAACATTAATCGCACCCGACACACGAACTGCGTTATCTATTGCGTAATTAGTATCCATATCTTCTGCGATAAAGTCACCAATAACAGACAAAGCTGTTGCATTAAAGCCCCCCGCAAAGTGATTCAACGCCCCTGCATTCCCACCTTGAACAAAATCACCTGCGACACTAACATTGCCATTAATACTGATTGTTGCCACATCCAATACTGCCTTGCTGCCAGTACCATAGACATTTAAACTTCCCGCCTGTAACTTTTCGGCTGCGATATTCATATCGCCCCCAGACTGTTCAATCGCACCGCCAACAAAAACATTAGACGCAGTTGAAATATTTAATGAATTACTGCTATAGACATTACCCAAAGACACCAATTCCGACATACCATCAACCGTCAATTGCCCAGAATTTATAACATCTCCCATAATGATGCCTGCGCCTGTTACCGCCAGAACATCTTTATTCGTAACATTTCCTTCAATACCCACCTGACCCACAGCATCTACATTAATGTTACCCTTGTTATTTATCCCCCCACCAATCGAGATATCATCTAATGAATCAAGCGTCAACGTATTAGCCGCACCAACAGACACAGCACCAATCATAATATCCGCCCCATCCCCAACTGTTTGCAATGCAAAGGAATTGGTATCACGAATAATCATACCAGACGAAACACCCGCAACAGATTCGGTTGGATCAAAATACAGGTTACCTGCTATATTAATATCACCTTCCTTGGCAACAAGACTTTCACCTTGCAACAAGAATTTACCATTTCCAGAAACAGAAGCGACAGAAATATCACCAAAATCAGAACTAAATTGACCGCCGTTATTGACCATTAATGCCTTGTCAATGGTTAAATCTGATGCACCATTCTGTGTCATTGTTAACATACCACGATTTTCAACTAAAACATTACCAGCAACAGAAATTTCATCAGCATTCAAAACGATACTTCTAACCGAATCATCTGCTGTAACATCAACATTTCCACCAATTGTTATGGTCCCCGCGGACAATAAAAACGAATTACCAGATGCCGCAATATTCACATCCCCTGAAACAGTTGTCGTATCTGCCGTCGCAGTCACATCCCCCGCAACATTGACAGCACCACCCACCGTCAGATTGTTCAAACTGTTCCCCAGATTTACCGCACCATTTGAAACGGTAAAAGCCCCCGCAACATTTGCAGCCCCTGCCAATGCATTTAGGTTAACAACCCCACCTTTGGCATCAATGGCGCCAATCTTAACAGGACCATCTGCATTATCCGAAGCCCGAATTGTTACAACACCTGAGTTATTCACAACCGTACCATCAATGCTAACATCTTTGGCCCAAACAGTTGTAACACCACCAGTGTTAACAACAGAACCATCAATATCCACAACCCCTGTACGTTCCGTCAAAGAAGAAACCGTTAATTCCGAACCAGCGCCATAGTTAACAACATCAGCAACATTGACAGAATTTGCATTCAATGTCATCTTGCCATTATTTGTTACCGCCCCAGCAATTACCAGATTACCTGCTGCAACAATATCTGTTGTCGTTGCCGTTTCACCAACAACAACACCACTAATATTAATATTTCCAACCGTTTCAGACGCCGCCGGCGCAGTTACCGCATACCCCGAATCCAAATCAGCCGCCTTGATAACCAGGCTTTCTGCATTATTGTACACAGAACCCGCAGAAATATTCTGGGCCAATACAGTCATATTTGCCCCAGCATTAATATTCGCATCCGCGTTTATACCGTTTTGAATTTTTCCAACAGTTAAACTACCATCTCGAACAGCCAGACTAAAATTATCTAAATAATTTGAAAATGCATTAAACCACGCCTGTTCATCCGCATTCGTGCCAAACTCCAAGGTTCCAGTATCCAAACTGAACACATTGCCTTCCAGCATATCGGTCAAATTAATTCCGTATTCCAGATAAGTATGCCCCTTGACAGTGGCATAGAAATTACCACTATTTACCAAAGAATAACCACTGGTCGAACCACCACTGACACGCAAATTAGCAACATTTAACAACATTGTTGCCGTCTGCGATTCGTTTGACAACACGCCACCGACCATGAAATCACCAGTTGCGACATCAACATCACCTGCAGATTTATTTTCAAAACTGTCTGCTACAGAAATATTGCCCCCTGCGACAAACTGCATATCGCCGACACTGTTTTGCACAACCCCATCAACCGTGATATCTGTACCTGCATCAACATATGTTTTTCCACCACCCGACACAGTCAATCCATCTAATTCGACAACACCTGTGGTATTTATTGTTGTATTTCCTGCATTAATATTAACCAAACCTGCCGCAACAGAATTTGCAGACACAGTAAAATCACCATACGCAATAATAGAACCATTTACAGTCAGCGCATCAATATTCTCCATCATTATTGATGCCATACCCGCTGTATTAGTACCGATTTTTATTCCTTCGTTCACCCCCCCAGACCCAACGGTCAAATCGAACGCAACAGGCGTATCTCCATACGACTTAAACGCCAAGCTACGTCCGTCCAAAACCTGTAAAATTGCACCAACAGACACATCACCGCGCGATATAATATTAAAAGGATTCTGCACAGTATCCAATATGTACAAATTTCCATTTGCGCTGCCCTGGTCAGTAACGGCGCCCAAATACATATTATATTTGATATCAAAACCTTCTTCTGCCCTAATACCATTAATAATTGGGTACTGTTGTGTTGCATTAATTGTAATTGTTTGACCCGCATCAGCCGCAGCCTGCCATGCATCACCATCTGCGGAAACAAATCTATCTGCAACATTTTCTGGATAAACGGGAACAGCCCCTGCGCCAATTGGCAACAGACAGCAAGCAAAAGAAACAAGCTTTTTTATCATTTTTTTATTTTCTTCCAATCCTAAATATGATTATATTATGACACATTTCGTTTTATTAAGGCAAGACGAAATTGAACATGTTTAGTATTTAAGGAGAAAAAATATGTTTGAGATAAAAAAAATTCACGCCCGTCAAATCATGGACAGTCGTGGCAACCCAACAATTGAATGTGACATTGAATTATCTGGTGGTGCATTTGGACGCGCTGCGGTACCATCTGGCGCATCAACTGGCACATTCGAAGCCCTGGAATTACGCGATGGCGGCAATGCATACATGGGCAAAGGCGTATTAACAGCGGTCCGTAACGTAAATGAAATAATTGCACCTGCATTAATTGGAATGGACGCGTCCAAGCAAACGGAACTGGACGAAAAAATGTTAGAATTGGATGGTACGCCAAACAAAGACAAACTTGGTGCGAACGCGATATTAGCAGTATCTATGGCATTATCCCATGCGGCTGCGAATGCAAAACACATTCCATTATACAAATACATTGCCGACGTTTATGGGAATGCGACCCCATGTGTTTTACCACGTCCAATGATGAACATCATCAACGGTGGCGCACACGCGGACAATGGTCTGGACGCCCAAGAATTCATGATTATTCCAAACGGCGCAAAATCCGAAGTCGAAGCAATCCGTATGGGTTCTGAAATATTCCACCATTTGAAATCTATCTTAAAGCGTGGTGGCAATTCAACAAACGTTGGCGACGAAGGTGGTTTTGCCCCTAACTTTAATTCCTGCGCCGAAGCATTGGACACAATTGTTGCGGCAATACGTTCCGCAGGATACGAACCAGGCACCCAGGTTTCAATCGGTTTAGACGTTGCATCATCTGAATTTTATTCAGACGGTATCTATAACTTCGAAGGCAAAAAATTATCATCTGATGAAATGATTGCATTTTATGAAAAACTGATTTCAGATTATCCAATTATTTCAATCGAAGATGCCTTGGCCGAAGAAGATTGGGACGGCTGGAAGAAACTGACCGACACAATCGGGTCAAAATGTCAATTGGTCGGCGACGATTTATTCGTGACAAATCCATCACGTCTGGAACGTGGTATTGCCAACGGTGTTGCAAACGCAATTTTGATAAAAGTAAATCAAATTGGTTCTTTAACTGAAACATTGCGTGCAATCAAAATGGCCCAAGACGCAAATTATGGTGTAATTATTTCGCACCGCAGTGGCGAAACCGAATACACCACTATTGCCGACCTGGCGGTTGCGACAAACGCCGGCCAAATTAAAACCGGTTCAAT
>JAZSDC010000013.1:0-10275 GCA_045530935.1 Candidatus Enterousia sp.
GTTTGTCAACGTTGAATTTTGCTTAGTATTCTGGGCTTTACAGCGGATTTTAAATTTATTATACTTAAATAAAAATCGGTAGCAAAAACTAAAATTTCATACCTGCGGTAGCAAATACGTAGCAAAAAAATGGATGAAAAAGGCATCTGAAAAATATGAAATCGAACCGCTTTAATTTTACTGAACGTGCACTGGCCGCTTTGCCAGTTCCGACGACTGGTTCGGCGGTCTATTATGATGCCGGTTCAATGGACGGCCTGTGTGTTATCGTCACCTATGGCGGGACCAAAACATACTATGCCTATATGAAGTTCCAGGGTGTTCCCCGTCGTGTTAAAATTGCCCGTGTCGGTCAGATGAAGTTGATAGAGGCACGAATGAAAGCACATACTCTAAAAGAACGTTCCCTGCGTGGCGAAGATCCGTCGGCCGAACGGCGTGATGCACTGAAAGATATGACCCTGCGCCAGTACTATGAAAACATTTATGTGCCCCAACATTCAATGGTTCATAAAAAGCCTGCGACCGTATACGATGACAACGGACTGTTCCGTCGCAATATGAAGCCGTTTCATAATCGCCAGATGCGAACGATATCTCAACTGGAGGTATCCCAACTGCACGGTTCCTTGAAACGTAAATGCGGCCTGTACAGTGCCAACCGAACCTTGGGCCTGTTGCGCCACATGTATAACAAGGCGTACGAACTGGGCTATCCACGTCGCCTGGAAAATCCGGCACAATATGTCAAGGCCTTTAAAGAAAAAAGCCGAGACCGTTTTATGTCTCGGGCCGAGTTGGCACGCTTTTTCGAAGCACTTCAATATGCCGAACCCCGTTTCCGTCACTACATCTTGCTGTCATTATTCCTGGGGCAACGGCGCAGTAATATCCTGGCATTGCGCTGGGGCGATATAGATTTTGAAAACGATATTGTGCGATTTGTTAATACCAAAAATGGCGATACGGTTAACACACCCATGACGGACCAGGCCCGCGAAATCCTGATACAAATGTACAGAACGGCTGGCGATAATCCGTGGCTGTTCCCCAGCAGCACCAGCAAAAGTGGCCATATTGAAGAGCCTAAACGTGCATGGAATGCACTGCTGAAACGTGCGAATATTGAAAACCTGCGCATCCATGACCTGCGTCGCACAATGGGCAGTTACCAGGCCATCACCGGATCCAGTCTGCACATCATCGGCCAGTCGCTGGGACATCGTTCCACCGCCGCCACCCAAATCTATGCCAGATTATCCTGTGACCCGGTCCGTGAATCAATGCAACGCGCCACCAATTCAATGCTGGGATTATTGGGATAGGGAACCGCAACGGCGCCCAGATTTTCGCCTTAATAGAAATTTTATGTAAAACTGCAGAAAATTTCTATTATGACAGAAATTTTTGTCATAAAAGCCGAGCCTGGGTCGAAAAACGTGCAAAAATGTCAAAAAGTGGGTCGAAAAATGTGCAAAAAGTCTAGGGATTCTAGTCCGATAGAAATTTTCGGAATTATTCCAAAAGTTTCTATTATAATAGAAATTTATTGCAGATGGCAAAAAAGTAAGCTATACTTACATAAAAAAGAGGTTATAAATGGCAGAAGAAAAACTAATAAACAGACCAGAGTATCTGGAAAAATTAAAAAAATGGTCATCTGATGCCAGTATGGTAAAAATAGTTACTGGGGTCAGACGCTGCGGTAAGTCCAAACTGTTGGTATTGTTTGGGCAATATTTGTTGTCTACTGGCGTTGATGCCGCCCAGATACATAAAATAGATTTAGATATGTTAGACAACCAGTGGTTGTTAGATCCGCATAAATTGTACGAACATGTAATGAGCTTGTTGGTTCCGGGCAAGATGAATTATGTCTTCTTGGATGAAATACAAATGGTGCCAGAATGGCAAAAGGTTGCAAATACTTTGCGAGACAAGGAAAATGTAGACCTGTACTTGACCGGATCGAATGCCTACATGTTTTCCAGCAAACTGGCAACCCTATTGGGCGGGCGTTATACAGAAATAAAAATGCAACCATTGTCCTTTAAAGAGTTTGTAGATGGGTTGTATCCAATGGAAAACGGCATGCGTTTTGTCCCAGATTTAAAGGCTGTTTACGCCAGATATATAGCGCAAAGTGGTTTCCCGCAGACTTTGAAATATGACGGTGATTCTGAATTAATAGATGGGTATTTGTTGGATTCTGTCTACAATAACACTATAAACAAAGACATAATAGAGCGCTACAACCTGCGCAGCCCACAAAAATTGAACGAGGTTGTTAAGTTCATGTTCGATAACATATCCAAAGAAACCAGTATTCTGAATATAGAAAAGCAGTTGGGCGATACTGTCAGTAATGATTCTATAAATAAATATGTTCAAGGGTTGCTGGATAGCTACATGTTATATCGCTGTGAACGTATGGATTTAAAGGGCAAAAAGATACTGACCTCGTCACCAAAGTATTATGTCTGTGATGCCGGGTTAAGACAGGTGGTGCTGGGGCGCAAAATCGGCGATGACGGTAAGATACTTGAAAACGTTGTTTATCTTGAACTGTTAAGACGTGGATATACTGTAAATGTTGGCAAAATACCCAAAAGGGGCCCAGATGGCAAGCTTAAAGAGCTAGAAGTTGACTTTGTTGCCACCAAAGGTTCAGGTGTGGTTGAATATTATCAGATATCCAAATCTGTCGTTGATGAAGATGTCTTTATGCGTGAAATGGCATCGCTTGCAGAAATAGATGATAATTATCCGAAATACTTGATAACTTTGGATGGAAATGACGGCGAATACAACGGCGTAAAACATGTCAATGCCTTGTCTTGGTTGCTGGACGGCGCAGGCAAATAACTGTTAAACCTGTGCTAACTTGTATAGTTTGTGATCAAGTTAATGATCAAGCTTGTGAGCAAGTAACAGACAAAAAACACAATAACGATAATATGATTCTGCCCGAGCTGCTGAGGTGGGGATTAAATATTGGAAAGGATTTATTACAACGGCAACGCAAGCTGCTCTTTCTTGCAAGTATTAAGCTTGTATGTGCCACGACCTGTGGAAATAATAACAGAATCTGGCTCTTTGCTCATGCTGTATAATTTAAGAGTGATTTGTCGTTTGGTTTTCGGTTTTACGTCTGGTTTGGTTTCGTAATTTCCGTCAGAGTTTTTAGTCGCAGAAAACATTTTATAATGCGCAATAAAGACCTGATTAATGTTTAGTGGTTGGTTCGCAATTGTAAACAGCTTGATTATTTCTTCTGCAAACTCGTCCAGCCCCAGACCTGCTTTGATTGATTCTGGTACGTTGTTTACCTTTGAAAGATCAAAAATATCATCCATTTGCAACGACTTTGTATTAAAAGTATGACAAAAAACTTTATACTGTCAAGCGATTTCTCGTCTTTTATTTGTCTATCATTTGTATTTTATCACAAATTTATAAAAAGTATTAAATTTAAATTGACATTGGCTTTTTCTGTTGTATGCTAAGATAAATCTTTGGTTTTGACGGTGGTTTAAACCTGTTTAAAATCAAAAAAATCTGTCGTTGGCGCGACAGATTTGGGATATCCAATATAATCGGACATCTTCGAACGCTTCTGATTATATCAAATTCCTGTAACCTGGTCAATCGGTTTGTTAATTGGGTAGGGTTGACTGTTTATTAAATAAGGAAAGGAAAAAGAAATGTCAGAAACAAAAATAACATTTTTTGACGTGGGACACGGTTCCTGCACACATATACAAACCCCAAATGGAAAAAATATTTTGGTTGATATAGGCGGTAGTGACGATTTCTCGCCAGCTTACCATCTGACAAACATCGGTCAAATCAGCCAGTTGGATGCGTTGGTTATCACACATCCACATGAAGATCACTATCACGATATTATGAATCTTGAAAGGTATGGAATAAGCCCCAGGGTCTTAAGCAGGGCAAAATCTGCATTCCCGATAGATCGTACCAAATTTGATGTGAAAGATCGTACTAGAGTTGATTATATAAACGCAATGAACAGCAGTTATACAAAAGCCGTTCCACCAGAGGAAGATCCTTTTTCAGAATATGTCAATGGCGGGCTTAAATGGCAGGCGTTTAGCCCAGATAAAAACGACCAAGATCTAGAAGACCCAAACACTTTCTCTAAAGTTTATGTTTTAAGTTTTGGGGAATGTAAAGTCGTGCTTACTGGTGATAACAACAAAGAAATCTTGGTAAAGATGATGACGAATCCAGAATTTGTGGCCGCAGTAAAAAACGCTGATTTTTTATTAGCGCCACATCATGGTCGTACAACAGATTTTTGTCCCGAATTTTTCGCTGTGGTTAATCCGCGCGCAACGATTATATCTGATAAACGTTGCGAGCACGATAGTCAACTTGGATCTTCATGCGCTTATAATAATGGACGCGGAATATGGCTTAACGGTGAATCCAGACATGTGTTAACGACCAGAAAAGACGGTAACATCGTTTTACGCATTGATCCGTTTGGGAATTACTCATTTGATTCTTGGCATCATGCCGCATAAGTGGGGGGTGGTCATGAACAAGATACCTTTTTATCATTTGATAAACATGTTGTTTATTGGTCTGGTTTCTTTAATTGGGCTTGTGTTAATCGATCCCTTGTTCTTTGGCGCACAGTGGCGACTGCTACAAGGGGTAATAAATAGCCCAACTACGGAAACAATGTGTTTTATTGCATTGGCTTATTTTGTAGGACTGGTTATGAACCGTATGGCATCCGTATTCTTGGAAGAAATTCTAATGACGGACGTGCCCCCAGAACGCAGAACTTGGTTGTCGCGTAAAATCAAGATCCAATGGCATGATTATAAAGAATATGTTTCTGCCGAAAAAGAAGACGTGTTTTTAAAAACATTGAGTCGTGAATACGCACTGTCTCGTAATGTGTTGATGGCATCAATTGTTTTGATGATTTTTGCCTTGGCAGTTGGGAATAGTGTTGTTGGGATTACTTGTTTGGCGATTTCGTTCGTGTTCTACCTTTCCGTCAGGAAACACGCAAAGAAATTATCTGAGCGGATAAATATCGCCCTGCATAAATAAACATCCGCCCTGTGTGGGCGGGTTATTTTTTATATGCATTCCACAAATATTCAAATCGTTTGCTGTATTCTTGCGCTGGGGTGGTCAGGAAGATGCAGTTTTCACTGTTATACTTGGTGGCGGCGGTGGTCCAGTTATAAGAGCCAGTCACCATATGCCGATTATCAAAGACGGCGAATTTATTATGCTCAATCTTGTGCCGGCGATTGACGCGGACGGGTATGCCTGCAGCGGCCAGTTCATCAATCATGGACGATTTATGTCCGGCCATAGTTCGGTCTGTGACAATTCGCACCCTTGCGCCCCGACGGTGGGCGGCAATAATGGCATCTGCGATTTTCGGATTGGTTATTGAATATACGGCAATGTCGATTTTATCGGCACGACCCAGCTCGGCGATTATGCGGTCTTCGCATTCGGTGCCGGGGGTGAAAAAGGCCCCGATTGATATGGGTGCGCTGGGCGGTGCGACCGTCCGTGTGGGTAATTGCGCCCCAACGCCAACCCCAATGGCAAACGCAATCGCAATAACAAAAGTCCATTGTCTGACAAACATACAACCCCAAACAAAAGACCACTCGATAAAGAGTGGTCGGGAGTTGATCAGTTCACATACAGAACCCCATTGCCTTTGGGACAAGCCCTGTTGTATAGCAACAGCATCCCGACCGGAGTCGGGACATTAGAAGTTGTGGTATGTGGGTGATCAAACCCGTTCTCACTTTTAATGTCGCTTGTGCAATTACTTGCACACACATATTCTACACCATTTCCCACAAAAATCAAGGGGTGGTGTGTTTGTTGTTTTCTGGTATGCGTAAATCCAAAAGTGTAGGGTGTAAAAAATCTGCAAAACTCCACGGTTTTTTGGAGGAGGACATGCTTTGTTTGTATCAGTGCGAAAATCTAGCCGGTTCTACAACCTTGACTAGATTTTGTGGGTTTTTTCTATGGAGTTGGTCGAGTACGCCAAAGGGCAGATAAAAACGGTTAATTTTCTTCTGTTTGGTTTTGATACAGTGTTACATAGGGTAATTTATCCATATTTACGTAATTAAACATCCTATAATTTGCTCTTCTAGCCTCTGGTGACAAGGTATATTTCTTCAAATGAGATTTTGGAACAAATGGATAAAATCTAATTTCCTGAAACAGCTTGCCTTTTTCTTTCCATTTGAAATTCAAAATAAGTAATGGTGGCAGTATACCCGCTTTTAACACTTTTTCCATAATGTCCCATCCTGCACCACGAATGACAGATGAAGGTTTATTGTTTGCTGTTTTAATCTGTGCTCTGAATTGGCAGCCAGTACATTGTATATCACACAACGGATAATTCGGCGGCAACAACATCAATTTCTTTTTACAATTTGGGCACAATACCAAATCAACGACTTCTTGTTCGCCTTTTTTACCGTTGTCTTGTGTGATAGACATATTTTTCTCCTAAATTCTACTTGTATTACAATAGGGATTATATTCAAAAAGTTCTTTGATTACAATATCTTTGTGCTAACGTAAGGAAAAAGGGGATGCATGAAAGTAACTGCTGCGATTTTTAGAAATGGGGACCGGGTTCTGCTGATGCAACGGGCGGCTAACCAGCCATTGGCGGGCGAATGGGAATACCCCGGCGGTAAGTTTGAAGATGGTGAAGATGGGCCAACATGTCTAAAACGTGAACTGGCTGAAGAATTGGGGATAGATGCACAAATCGGCGACCTGATTACCGTCGCAAAACATACAACGGATTCAGGACGGGTTATCGAACTGCACACATACGAAATCAAATCCTACACCGGCGAAATCCAACTGCGCGTCCACGATGATATGCACTGGGTGCCAGTCCCAGACCTGCCATCCCACCCACAATTACCGGCAGATTTGATTGTGTCGCAAATCTTATCCCAAAAACCATATTGATTTGTGGGGATTTATTCATTAAAGTTCATAGTGATATAACTTCAGAGGTTGATTATGAAAAACTTTGCAATCATATCATGGTTATTTGTTTTAACAGCATGCAGTTCATTAAACACAATGAATATCACCAAAGAACGTAATCCGAAATGTCAGAATGTGGCAGAGGTAGAAGTGTTTCAAACCTTAAATGGGTATGCTTTAGCCTCAGTGTGCGATTACAAAGGGGAGCAATTTTGTATGGGTATGACTGTTCGTGTAGATGAGATTACAGAGTTGTTGTATGATAAAAAGCGTATAAGTGCTTCAAAAGGGAAATGTATTGTTTTTAGTGATACTTATAAGTATGAAACCAAAGATGGGGATATAAAAACAGTTCCTGTTTTAGGATTTGATTATGAATATGAAGCGGAAACTGAGGAAGAGAATATAACGCGTGCGGTAAATGAGTTACAAGATATCAAACAATCTTGTGTGTTATATATGGGCAAAGAATACAGGGATATGGCAGAGTCAGAAAAAGAAGAGAAGTGCGAGTGTGTTTTGACTGAGTATTTAACAGATCTTCAAAACAAGACAAAACCCACAAGAAAAGCACTTGAAAAGAAATGCGGCAAGTTGCCAAAGGATTTTATTTAGTAAAAAATGAAATTCGCAATAGTTGGGAATAATAAACATCAAAAACCAACCAAAGGCGCAAAAGGTATTTGCCCTGTTTGTGGGGAAGAGGTACTCGCTAAGTGCGGTAACATAAAAGCACATTATTGGTCGCATTTGGCAGATTCAAAGTGTGTTTATAAAGGCAATAAAGGTGAGTGGCATATAGCGTGGCAAAATGAATTCCCAGATGATTGGCAGGAAGTTCTTCTGATAAACACGGAAAATAACGAAAGGAATTTAGCAGACGTTAGGACGCCAAATGGTTTAATTCTTGAATTTCAACATTCGCATATTAAGGATGAAGAAAAAACAGCCAGGGAACTGTTTTACAAAAACATGTGCTGGATTGTTGATGGGACAAATTGGTCTAAAATAAGGACTTATTTTGAAAATAAATATAAGGATGCATCAGAAGAAGAAATTGAAAAAAGAGTCGGAATAGATAAATATGACTATGAAATGATTTTTTCAGCTGTTTGGGCTTCGTCATCTGTGCCTATTTTTTATGATTTTTATGGTCAAAATACTTCAGAAGAACGAACAAGATGGCAAGAATATCTTTATTGCTGTTTCCCGTACAGGGATTGGGTTGGTTTTTATGCCGTACCAATAAAAAGGCAAAATTTTATTAAAATAGCGAAAGAAGACAGACTGCAAAAAATGATGCATGACATACAGCGCAGTATCGATAAAAAAAGTCTACAAAAACAAGAAGCTATAGATAGAAAAGAGCAAAAAAGGCAGAAAAGATTGCAAAAACAGAGAGAAGAAAAGCAAAAACAAAAGGAGATTACGCGACAAAACGCAAGACCAAAAGTGGCTCTACTAAAAGGCTTCTTTGATGCAGTAAAGCAACAAAACCAGTTTGTACATCCGTTCTATGATAGGTCGGACACACTGATAGCAAAATTAAACTTTACAAATGGTTTAAAGCGTCATTTTTTAGAAGATGTATACAATCCACAATACAAACAATATAATAGTAATGACTGGATTGAATGTACTGATAATGCGTACCTGTGTGTGGATGATGAAGACATAAAAAACTGTAATATCAGAAATTTTACGTGCTGCCCAAAAGGCGGACAAAAACTAAATGATTATTATAAAAATATTTCCAAAAATACTGTGTTTTTTGCAGGGGAAATAGGGAAAGAGGGTGCAAAAAGAGCTTTTGCGGGCTTTCCTAGGGTCGTCTTTGTTGATAAGGGAAGTAAAACGATGTCGGTATTGTGCAAAAACTTCCTTAATGGCAGAGAGCAAAATAGTTTTTCTATTGTACATGTGGTATTTGTCGACGGTGTTTATTATCATTATCAATATTATTCAACTAAACATATAGAGATATTCCTAAAGATGGTTTGCAATAATAATTCTATAACCGTTCAGGATATAAAGATTCTATAGTTTTTATCCATACAATCCTTTTTGACATCCTGTGAATTCGGTTTATACTGATTCCCGGAATGGCGGAAAGGTTTTATCTTTGCATTGATTTAAAGAGTTTCTTTGCCTCGGTCGAAGCGGTTGACCGTGGGCTGGACCCATTTACAACAAACCTGGTCGTGGCGGACCCGTCACGTGGGCGTGGGTCGGTCTGTCTGGCAATAACGCCGGCGATGAAGGCCCTGGGGATTCGCAACCGATGCCGGGTCTTTGAAATCCCGCGTGGGGTCGAATACATCACCGCCATGCCCCGTATGAAAAAGTATATGGAAGTATCCGCCCAGATTTACGGGATTTACCTGCGCTATATCTCGCCCGAAGATATCCATGTCTATTCCATTGACGAATGCTTTATCGATATCACGCCTTACTTGAAAATGTATAAACGGTCGCCCAAAGAAATGGCGATAATGCTGATGGATGCGGTACGGGCCGAGACGGGCATATGCGCCACCGCCGGCATTGGTACGAACTTGTTCTTGGCCAAGGTTGCGCTGGATATCACGGCCAAGAAAGTCCCCGACCATATCGGATACTTGGATGCGGAATCTTTCCGGGAACACCTGTGGCATCATCGGCCGATAACAGATATCTGGAACATCGGGGCGGGAATTGCAAGGCGACTGGAAAAATATGGTGTTTATGACCTGTATGGGGTGACGCAGATGCCGGCCGAAACGCTGTATCGTGAGTTCGGCACAAACGCAGAATACCTGATTGACCATGCCAATGGCATCGAGCCATGTACGATTGCCGACATTCATAATTATCAGGCGAAATCCCATTCTCTGTCCAACGGCCAGATTCTGTTCGAAGACTATAACTTTGACGACGCACAGATTGTGATGCAGGAAATGGTGGATAACCTGGTCTTGGAATTGGTGGAAAAGAACCTGGTGGCGGATGAAATATCGCTGGCCGTGGGGTATTCACGTGATGTGCGACGCCCAACTGGGGGCAGTCGTAAATTGCCAGCGCACACATCGTCCTATAAAACATTGGTGGCGGACTTTGTGCGACTGTATCAGGAAACGACCGACAAACGCACGCCGATACATAAATTGACGGTTGGGCTGGGGAATCTGGTCGATGTGGATACGGTGCATATGCAACTGGATTTATTTGCGGATACAACGGCGGACGAACGCGAAAGCAAAC
>JAZSDC010000022.1:0-58592 GCA_045530935.1 Candidatus Enterousia sp.
TTGCAAAAGATATAAGCGATTGTGAATGGCCAAAGCCTAAGTTGCCATCGGGTTTGTGCTGTAACGGTTGTGAAACGCATTGCAAACTTTCTATGCAGTTAAATGTAAGAAGTGGGGATTTTATGCCCGAAAATGGAAGGCAGAACCTTTATGTTAGACCTGTAATATATGCGGGTGGTGTGGAAGCGTATTATTGTGGTTTGGCGGCTGCTAACACTGCAACAATTCTTGAAACAGAAACGATGATTGAAATATGGAATGCAGATCGTTTGTATCAAGACGCTTTGGCGTGGTGTCGTGCAACTTGCAAGCATAGCAAGATGCGTTAATTTATAAATTTGCGAGGCGAGGGTGTAAATATTTTGTATTTAACAAAAGGGGTATCGTATGTCGTATGAGTATAAGTTTAATAAAAATTTTTTCTGCCCAAATATATGGCGTAGTGAACCGAGGGCAAAGGAACTTACATCCGATGAATGTTGTGATGGTTGTGAGGAACACTGTAAGTTAAGTGTTAATTCCGCTTTTTGGTACGGCCATGTTGAGATGATGGCAAATGATAAGATGGTCTTGACTGTAAAGGGCAGCGGGAGAGAAAACGATTTAAAAGCACTACTTATGTATTGCAGAAAAAGCTGTGCAAAAAGCAAGATGCGGTAATTTATAAATTTGCGGAGGCGAGGGTGTAAAGGTCTAACAATTGAAAAAAAGGATGTGTTATGTCGTATGAACGTAATTATAAAAAAGGCAAGAAAGATGTTCTTGATCGTTATGAAAAAAGGCCTGAGTTGGCATCAGGTTTGTGTTGTGATGGGTGTGATAAATTTTGCCGATTGTCTTTGACTTTGCAAGTTAAAGAAACACCTTTTAAACCAAGAAGTGGGAATCAAAAGTTTCTGGTTAAACCTGTTATGTTTGTTGGAGATAAGAAGTTGTATGATGTTGCTGCATATGCGAGTCGTTGTGTTTGCTATCCAAGCGGTATTGAGATTGATTTTTTTTCTCGTAATGCAGAAGCACTTTATCAAACCGCCTTGGCATGGTGCAGAGTGACTTGCAAGCACAGCAAAGTGCGGTAATGCGGAATACATAGGACTGGATTGCCACGGATACGCCTCGCAATGACAAAGGTGTTTAAGAACCCTGTCTTTGCGAGGGAGTGTGAACGACCGTAGCAATCCAGTAAATAGAAGCAAATTATAAATCTTGATTTTGGGGGAAAATAGTTTTATCATGTCTGCCATGATGATGTTTGGTTATTTCTTTACTACAACTACTACAACCCCTTTGGGGGTGTAATTTCTATTGCGATAAATCGCACAACTTTCTATAATTAAATAACTAATCAAATACAAAGTAAAACTAAGGATTTTATTATGTCTTATCCAATTGAAACGATTCGTCATTCGTTGGCTCATGTGTTGGCGGGGGCTGTTAAAAAATTACACCCTGATGTTAAGTTCGCAGGTGGACCGGCGATTGAAAACGGTTTTTATTATGATTTTGATACGGAATATCGTTTTTCCGAAGACGATTTTGCAAAAATCGAAAAGGAAATGCGGGATTTAATCAAATCAAATGGACGTTTCGAACAAAGAAATGTCAGTTTAGATGAAGCAAAGGAAATCTTTGCTGACCAACCATACAAAATGGAATGGTTGAACGAATATGATGCCAAAGGTGAAGATTTATCAATCTATACTTTCCGTGATTTCGTTGATCTGTGTCGTGGACCTCATGTGGAAAGTTCCAAAGACCTGCCAAGGGACGCATTCAAGATTCGCAGTGTGGCCGGTGCATACTGGAAGGGTGATGCAAAAAATAAAATGTTGCAACGTATCTATGTTGATGCATTTGCAAGCAAAGAAGAACTGGATAATTTCTTGAAAATGCAGGAAGAAGCCGCCGCACGTGATAATAGAAAACTGGGCAAGGATATGGACTTGTTTCATTTCGAACCAGAATATGCACCAGGGTCGGTGTTCTGGCACGATAAAGGATACAAAATGTATCGCAGATTGATAGAATATGTTCGGTTGCGTCAAGAAAAAGCCGGATATCAGGAAATTTCTACACCTGCGGTTATGGACAGATGTTTGTGGGAACGGTCTGGACACTGGGCAAAGTATGGTGAACACAACTATTCTGGGAAAACACAAGATGGTAAAGTGTTCTGCATTAAACCTATGTCTTGTCCAGGGGGGATGTTGGTGTTCGGACACGGGCTGCGTTCATATAAAGATTTGCCGTTGTATATGGCCGAATTCGGCAAGGTGCACCGCTATGAGGCAGCAGGGGGATTGTCTGGGTTGATGCGTGTGCGTGAATTTACCCAAGATGATGCTCATATTTTCTGCACAGAAGAACAATTGGAAGAAGAAGTTGTAAAGATTCTGCGTTTTATCAAAGATATTTATGGCAAGTTCGGATTTGATAAAATTACAATGAAACTTGCAACCAGAAAAGAATCTGAATTTAGAATCGGCAGTGATGAAATTTGGGACAAAGCCGAAGGGGCATTGAAACATGCACTGGATGCAAATGGTATCGAATATGAAATCGCCGAAGGTGATGCCGCATTCTATGGACCAAAAATTGATAACTATCTGAAAGATTCTATGGGACGTGTATGGCAGTGTGGAACGGTGCAGTTGGATATGAATCTGCCGGAAAGATTTGATTTGTCTTATGTCGGTGAAGATGGTGAAAAGCATCGCCCAATTATGTTGCATCGTGCAATGTTGGGGTCTATTGAACGCTTTATGGGTGTGTTGTTGGAATCCACGGGTGGTAATTTGCCATTGTGGTTAAGCCCAGAACCCGTTGTCGTGACACCAATTTCACAAAAGTATGCAGATTATGCAAACGAAGTTGTCGAGGAATTACGTAGTGTTGGTGTGAATACACGTGCGGATTTGAGAGACGAAAAAGTGAACTATAAAATTCGTGAACTGTCGTTGGCAAAAACACCAATCGTTGCAGTTGTCGGGGAAAAAGAAATGGCAGACAAAACCGTCACTTTGCGTCGTTTGGGTGAACAGAAACAGGAAACTTTGCCACTGTCAGAATTTGTGAAAATGATGCAAGATAGTGTCAAGATGCCGTTGTAAAATAATGGGGCAGGGTATCTGCCCCATAAAAATAAAGAAAGGGGGAAATTATGAAAAAAATTATGTTGGTATTGGCTTGGTTGGTGGTGCCAGTGATGTTGACCGCATGTGCCAGCAAGTGCGAGGTCGAACCAATCGTTGAAGAAAATCATAAATTGATTGTGCCACCAAACTTTGGACAGATGCCAAAATAATCATAAAAAATAAAAAACGACCTTGGTCGTTTTTTTTATTGTAACGATTTGGTTATTGGCTTTTTTTATGATATAATGTTCGTATCAATGTAGGGAGATTGTATTATGAATGATGATAATTTGGATTTATTAGATTTAGGTGATGAATCAACGTTGGATTCTTTGCCCGAGGCATCGCCTTTTGCATCGCCACGTCCAAAAAAACCATGGTTGTTGATGACGGTTGGATTGGTCGTTATCGTGTTGGCGACCTATGTCATTATTCGCACAATTGGTGGGGATTCTTCGTCTTCGATAGAAGTTGATTTAGATGCACCTGCCGTGGTTGTTGATGGACAACAGGGGGTGCCAGTTGATATGAATGTTATGCCACCGGCACCAAATCAGGTTCAGGTTGCTCCACAGCCGGTCGCACAGCCACAACCTCAGCCACAGCCGGTTGCACAACCTGTGGCAAAACCACAGCCAGTCGCACAGCCGCAACCTGCACAACAGACCGCAGGGGTGCCGGTGCGTGTCGTAGAAGAAAGAAAAGAAGTGACATTTAATCCAAATGCCGAGACACCAAAGCCGGTGGCAAAACCAACACCAAAGCCACAGCCAAAACCGGTTGCAAAAAAGCCAGCGGTTCAGAAAACTGCCAGTTCGGCACCAGCAGGGTCTTGGTATGTTCAATTCGGATCATACAGCACACGGGCATTGGCAGAAAATGCACAACGGCAGATTCGTAATGCTCACCCAAGTTTGTTCCAAGGAAAACAGTTTGTTATCTTGGCTGCACAGTTGAAAAATGGAACAACAACATATCGTTTGCGTGTTGCGTTCAAGACATCGGCGGATGCAAATGGATTCTGTCGCAATGCAAAATCCGATGGTTTGGATTGCTATGTCGCAAAATAATTAAAAGGAGCCAAAAATGAGATTAGGTTGGTTGGAAATTCTGCTGATTGTTCTGTTGGTGTTCTTGTTGTTTGGAACCAAAAGAATATCTGCGGTTTTGGGGGATTTTGCCAAAGGAATCAAGACGTTCAAAAAAGAACTGAAAGATGATGATAAAAAAGTGGCAAAAAGTAGCCCCAGAAAAAAGTCAGCAAAGAAATAAAGAAATCCCCCGTTTGGGGGATTTTTTTTAACCACGACGTTGTTCGTATTCTTCTTGTTCTTCAACCGTCATTGTTGCCAAGGGACGGGCCATCAGGCGTTTGATACCGATTTCGTCACCAGATACAACACTGTATCCATAGGTGCCGTTTTCAATCCTGTCCAGGGCCGCATTGATTTTCTGCAACAATTTATTATTACGTTCGGATATACGCAGGTCCATTGTTATGTCCTGGTTATAGGTCGCATTGTCCGATTCGTCGCCAACACCGGCGTTGTTTGTTTTTTCCGCCAGACGAACCGCATTTAAAACACTATCACGTTCACTTATCAATTCTTCTTTTTGGGTCGTTAAAACGTGATAGAAATATGCCAAGTGCATTGGGCACATGTAGGGTTCGTTCTTTTTCGGTGTATATCTTGACGGTAATTCAATCGTCTTGTAATTTTCAGTTGCCATTGTTTAATTCCTTTACCCAGTCAATCAATGTGTCGCCGTCCATTAGGCCGGTGCGTGCCTCGACCAAATCGCCGTTCTTGAAGGCAAGAACGCATGGAATACTGCGAATGCCATATTTCGCAGGGGTGCGTCGATTCGTTTCATCAATCTCGAACTTTATAAAGTTCACGTCCGATAATTTGTCAGATGTTTCTTCGAATATAGGACCAAACATACGGCAGGGACCACACCAGGCAGCCCAAAAGTCAACCAGCGTTATGCCAGTGCCAATCATTTCTGCAAATGTTTCATCGTTCGCGTGTTTAACAGCCATCTTTTCCCCCTTGGATATTTATTGATATTTGGCATAACTTTATTATAATCGCCGTAAAATGCAAGAGAAAAACAAAATGAATAAAATCATATATTTAGACACTGCTGCATCAATGCAAAAACCACAGCAGGTAATCCAAAATATGGCGGATTTTCTGGGGAAAAAGTATGCTAATGCCGGTCGGGGGGTGTGCGAACGGGCCACAAATGTTGATAAAATGATTGATGGGGCACGTAATTCGGTGGCTGACTTTATCGGTGCAGATAAATCACAGATTGTCTGGACAGGGGGGGCAACAGATGCATTGAACCGAATCGCAAATATAGTTGGGGTGGATAAAAATACGGTTGTGGGGGTGTCTGATTTAGATCATCACAGTGCACGTTTGCCGTTCGTGGCGTGTGGCGGGCAGGTGGTGGTGTGTCCACTGGACAATACGTTGAATATAGACGTAAAAAAAATACCACAGGTTGATGTATTGATTGTCAGTGCGATGTCTAATGTGATTGGGGTTGCACAAGATGTGCAAAATATTGTTCGCAAGGCACGTGAAAAAAATCCAAATGTTATTGTGGTGGTAGATGCAACACAATTTGTTGTTCACTGTGATATAAATGTAAAATTGTGGGATGCGGATTTTGTTGTGTTTTCTGGACATAAAATCGGTGCGGATACCGGGGTGGGGGTAATGTATATGAAGGAACCCTGTCGGTGGAGGCCTGATAAATTCGGTGGCGGAATGGTCAAGGTTGTAAATGATGACAATTCATGGGTGGCGGTGGATGTGCCAGAATGCTTTGAGGCGGGAACGTTGCCTTTGACACAGATTTCGGGGTTGGTGGTTGCAATAGATTGTCTGAAAAAGAAACGGCCTGATTTGGGATTGATTAAATATATGTATGATGAATTGCAAAAAAACAAACGTGTGAAAATTATTTCGCCACGTGATGCGTCGTTGTTGACGTTTGTCATAGATGATATGCATGTGTTGGATTTTGGTGCGTTGGTTGGGGCAGGTGGTGTGTGTCTGCGTGTGGGGAATATGTGTGCGTCTTGGATTCATAAGTATTTGCAAATCCCAGGTTCGGTGCGTATATCGGTTGGACCACAAAATACAGAAGATGAAATAAAAAGGGCCTTGGAAATTATAAAAGGTGTTGTGAAATGATAAGTCGGGATAACGTAATTGCGGTATTGAAAACTGTCTATGACCCAGAAATACCTGTGGATATTTGGGAGTTGGGACTGATATATGATATCGAAATTAAAGATGACGAGATTGTAATAAAAATGACCTTTACCAGTCCAACGTGTCCGATGATGGAAGAAATGTTGGAACAGGTTAAAAATGCGGTCCAAAATATCGCAGGTGAAATACCTGTGCGGGTTGAACTGGTATGGGATCCGCCATGGGATTTGTCCAAGATGTCGGATGTGGCACGGTTGGAACTGGATTTGACTGAACAGGGGTGGTGATTGATATGACATATGAACAGATGAAAAGCACACTTGAAATGATTGACAATCCTGTTGAAAAATTAGAAATGGTGATGGATTTTGGAAAAAATCTGGAACAGGTGCCACAGAACGCCGTGTGTAGTGAAATTTTAGGATGTGCATCACAGGTGGAAATTTGTGTTCGTGGTGGGGATTTGTTTGCACGTGCCGATTCGGCATTGGTGCGTGGTGTGGTCGCAATTCTGATTGAAATGGTGCGGGGAAAAACACCACAAGAAATTAAACAGATGGATTTGTATGGAGAATTTAATTCGCTGGATATCAATTTGGGGGCGGGTAGATTAAATGGATTAAATTCTATGATTCGTTTTTTGCAGAATTTGTGATACACTGTATGGGAATAATAAACGGGACGTGTGGCAGAGATGAATGACGAAGAAAAAATGTATCATATAGGTTGGTGGATACTGGGGACGGCGGTGTTCCTGACGGTCGTGTTGCAGGTTCTTTACCGCAGTCAGAATAGTGCAAGAAACTATGTCAGGGCGGAAATCGTGCGTGTGCAACAAGATACCGCAGATGCAATTACCAAGTTTGAAGGATTGAAAAGACCAGAAATATTAAGAAATCTGGTGGGGTTGGTGGTGCCAGATGCAACCGCAATCGGGTTCGGAAAACATATTTCAATAGATGATTTGCCAGAAAGAAAAGACAGCAAGGTAGATGATTAAAGTTGGAAAGGATATTTTTAGTCGGGGATTTACTGGAATCCAAGGCGGTGATGCCGGACGCAAACCAATGAAAACAGTTTATTGGTGGATTCGGGCGGTCTTTATCGTGTTTATTGCAGTGACTTTGACGTATGGAATCAGTGGAACTGATAAAACACGGCGGGGGGTCGCAAATGGGCAGTGGATGGTGAAACGTGCCGATATTGTGGATAGAAATGGTGATGTGCTGGCTAAAAATGTGATGTCGGGGCATATAACGTTGCGTAATCGTGATGTGACCGACAAGGAAGCCGTTGCAAATATGATTCATCAGGTGTTGCCGTATGATTATTCGCTGCAAGATGCATTGAATCTGGTGAATTCTGGCAGAAGATTTATTTATCTGAAAAAATATGTCAGTGATAATCAGCGAGATATGATTAAAAAAGCACGGTTGCGGGGGTTGGAAATCGAATCGGTGCAGGATAGAAAATATCCAAAGGGACGGTCTTTTTCGCATGCGGTTGGTTTTGTCGGAAATGAAGGGCATGGACTGGAAGGGGCAGAACGGGCCTTTGATGATTATTTGACAGAAAATGCAGATCCGTTGCAGTTGTCACTGGACGCACGTATTCAGGCGGTGTTCTATGAGCAGTTGTCAATCGCAATGCAAAAGTATCAGGCCAAGTCCGCCATGGGTATGATGATGAACAGCAGAACCGGCGAAATTGTCGCAATGGTGTCGTTGCCGGACTATGACCCAGAAAATCTAAACCTGGATCCGGTTGCAAATCGTATGTTCAAACCAATGCGTGCCGTTTATGAGCCGGGGTCTATATTTAAGATATTTAATACTGCGTTGGCGTTGGAAAACGGTATAGATGTCAATCATCAATACTATATCAAAGAACCGTTCAAGGTCAGGTTGAAAAATGGCAAGGCCGTCAAGACCGTGCGTGACCATCCTTCGTTTAAACCGCCAAGACCAAATTTGACAGTCGAAGAAATTATGGTGCATTCGTGCAATGTTGGCAGTGCACAAATCGCAATGGATTTGCCAGATGATGCACAAAAAGAATTCTTTGAAAGATTACATTTTGATGATGCGCTGGAATTAGAATTTGGTAAAACAGGGCGGTCGCTGATGCCACCAAAGTGGGGACCAGTGGAACGGGCAACGTTGTCATATGGACACGGTATGTCGGTGACGCCGATGCACCTGATGCTGGCGGTGAATGCGGTGACAAATGGTGGATTCTATATCTATCCTACGTTGAAAAAACGTGGTTTGGGCAAGGTGCGTGGAGAACGGGTGCTGGATCCAGAAATTTCTGCAAAAATCCGTGATATTATGGTGCGGGTCAGCGAAGAGACCAGTGGTAAAGGGGCACGGGTTGTTGGTGTGCAAATTGGGGGTAAGACCGCAACGGCAGAAAAATATACTAATGGCAAGGTTGACAGCAAACGTAATGTGACCGCATATGTGTCTATATTCCCGGCAAATGCACCGCAATATATTACGCTGGTTGTGATGGACGAACCACAGCCAGAAAAGGGAAAATACTGGAAAACTGCTGCGTGGAATTCCGTGCCGACAACGGGAAAAATTCTTGATCGCATACTGCCGTTGCTATTTGAATAATTTTCGATTATAATGCTCTTGATAATAAAAAAAAGAGTAAAGTGTGAGAAAGATAGTGGAAAAATCCATGTTGGGGAAAGCATGGGTGATGGAAAATGATGTTTTTGATGGTAGTGGGGATTTAGTAAAAAATATTTTGTGTGGCCGTGGAATCGAAAGTGATGCAGATATAAAATTGTTCTTGAACCCCAGTATAAAGGATTATATGCCTGACCCTTTTGTGTTGAATGATATGGGGGTGGCTGTTGATATAATTGCCGATGCTGTACAGAATGGTGAAAAAATAGCAATATATGGCGATTACGATGTTGATGGTATCACTTCAACTGCAATATTTGTTAAGTTCCTGCGTGCAGTTGGTGCAGATGTTGTTTGGCATTTGCCAACACGCGAAGGTGAAGGATATGGTTTAAATAATCAGGCGATTGATGAAATTGCAGCCCAGGGGGGGCGGTTGCTGGTTACTGTTGATTGTGGAATATCTGGGGTTGAAGAAGTTGAATATGCGCATAAATGTGGTTTAAAGGTTGTTGTAACAGATCATCACTCGCCAGATAGTGTTTTGCCATGTGCGGATGCAATCGTTAACCCAAAATGTGATGCTGATACGTCAGGATTGACTTATTTGGCGGGTGTTGGTGTTGCTTTTTTGACGTTGGTGGCTTTGAACCGCGAATTAAAAAAACGTGGTTTGGGGTTGGATAATTCAGAATTGATGAACAGTATGGACCTGGTCGCATTGGGGACGATTTGTGATACGATGCCATTGGTTGGTTTGAATCGCGCGTTTGTTGCAACTGGGTTAAAAGTTTTGGGATTGCAGAAAAATTTGGGGTTGCGCGTATTGATGGATGTTGCGGGGATAAAAAAACCATCGGTGTATGCGGCTGGTTTTGCATTGGGCCCACGCTTAAACGCAGCGGGAAGATTGGATTCTGCAGGGCCTGCATTGGATTTGTTGTTGACAGATAATCCATTGATTGCGCATGATTTGGCAGATAAATTGCACAAAATGAATCAAGAGCGTATTGATATACAAAATGCGATTATGTTGCGTGCGTGCGAAATGGCAGAAAAATGCTGTGCGTCAGGTAAATGCAGTTTGTTCGTTTGTGGCGATAATTGGCATGGTGGTGTAATGGGAATTATCGCAGGGCGCTTGAAGGATAAATATAATTTACCTTCGTGTGTGGCGACACGCAGCGATGGAATGGTTAATGGGTCTGGGCGCTCAATCGCAGGAATTGATTTAGGTAAAATTATTCATGATGCATTGGCGTTGGGATTGGTTAGTGAAGGTGGCGGACATGCGGCAGCGGCTGGTTTCTCGCTGCCAGTTGAAAACGAAGATGCATTTTGCAAGTTTTTAGAAAACGCAGTGAACGAGCAATTAAATGGTACTCGCCCCAGTCCAGAAGTTATGGTTGATGCAGAAATTGATGCAGGGGGCGCAAATATGCGATTGGTAAAACAGTTGTCTGCATTAGAACCTTTTGGCCAGGGAAACCCAGAGCCGGTGTTGGTATTGCGTGGTGGGCAATTGCGGCATGCGTCAATTATGGGAACAGGTGGGGCGCATTTGCGTGGGACATTGGCGACCAGTGCAGGAACACAATTGTCTTTTGTTGGTTTTAATTTAGTTGGAACGCCCGTTGGTGATTTTTTACTAGACGATGCGAATACAAATACTAAAATAATGATGCTGGGGCGATTGAAACAGAATGAATATAATGGTCGGGTTAGTGCGCAGTTCTTCTTAGAAGATATTGCTATATAAAAATGGTTTGGTATGGAACAGAAGATACAAGAATTTTTTGAACGTTTAGAAAATGCAAAATCTGTCGCGATTATGGGACATAAAAACCCTGATGGCGATTCGTTATGCAGCATATTGGCATTGGCGCATTTGATAGAGGATGCGTACGGTATAACACCTGTGTGTACGTATGATGGAAATATTCCTGATGCGCTGGATTACGTGCCAATGCGTTCTCGTATAAAATATTTTGAACGTGTCGATACGCAGATGCAGTATGATTTGGCAATTGTTATGGATTATGGAAATCCAGCATTGATTGGTGGACCGCGCCCAATTGTTGATAATGCTAAATTCGTAGTTGAAATAGATCATCATAAAAATGATAACCATATTGGTACGTTGTGTATAAATGATGAAAATGCCCCAGCGACAGCAGTGATTGTGTATAAAATAATGCGGCAGGGTGGGCTGTATATGGATTCGCGTACGGCGGATTTGTTGGCGTTGGGTATTTTGACAGATACGGGTAACTTTAAATTTGTACGTAATGGTGAAGTTTTGCGTATTATGGCGGATTTGGTTGATTCGGGGGTTAATATTCGTGAATTGATTGAATTGATGCAAAATAAACCACGCAAGGCAGTTCAATTGGAAGCGCGCACAACAGCGAATGCAGAATTTTTTTATCATGGGCGTTTGGCTTTGGCAACAATTCCTAAGAAGGATTATAAATACCTGGATGGACGTGGAGAGATGGTGTTAAGTTTGTTGGGGCAAATCCAAGGGGTTGATTACGTTGTGTTATTAAAGGAACAAAAACCAGAACAGATTGGTGTTTCAATCCGCAGTCGCAGAAAACCAATCGACCATATTGCTGTGGCATTGGGTGGTGGCGGCCATGAAAGGGCGGCGGGTGCAATTATTAGGGATTCCTTGGAAAATGCGCGTGCACAGGTTTTGACCTTATTTAAGGAGGAGTAGAATGAAAAGATTGTTAGCTGTATTATTATTTGGGTTGTTTTGTGTTACGGCAAATGCGGGTGTCGATAATAATTTGGTGTCCAAAGCTGAAAAATATTTAAACTCAATTACCGGATTAAATGGTAAATTTGTTCAAACGGCAAATGGCAAGCAGCAGGAAGGAGATTTCTCTATGTTGCGTCCAGGGCGCGTTCGTTTGGATTATGATAATATGCCTGTGCAGTTAATTTCTGATGGTCAAGATTTGTATTTCTTTGATAAGTCATTGGATCAAATTACAACCGTGCCGATTACCAGTACGCCTGCGGGGATTTTAGTGCGGAAAAATGTAGACCTAAGAAATGCCGATATAAATGTGGTTGAAACGATGGATATGGATGATGCTTTTTCATTGAAGTTAAATTTACGTGGTCAAGAAGGGTTGGGGTATATGACAGTAGTTTTTGCAAATAATCCAGTTAAATTAAAGTCTTGGACAGTTGTTGATGCAACAGGCGCAACAACAGATGTTGCCTTTCATGGATTGAAAGAAAAAACAAAATTTGGAAAAGATTATTTCCAGATTCAACGCCATAAAACTGTAAGTACCAGTGGTGGTGACAGCTATTATGATTAATAAAAATGTTTGGAATTAGTTGGGGTGAATTTTTTGTAATTTTATTGGTTGGGGTTTTGATTATCCCAGTGCGCATGTGGCCAGAAGTGGCACGTTTTTTGGCGCGTGTGGTTAATATGGTTCGTCAGGCGATATGGAAAATTACAGATTTGTCAGAGGATGTTAAACGACAAATAGAATTAGAAAAACCAATTGATGAGTTGATTCAAGGTGCGACAAATGACGTCTTGGATTCTTTTTCAGATGTTGTTAAAAAAAATAAAAAAATCCCTAAAACAGTGCGTAAAGGACGTAAAAAATGAAAAATATGACA
The DNA here is from genome assembly GCA_045530935.1 of Candidatus Enterousia sp. Taxonomy (GTDB): domain Bacteria; phylum Pseudomonadota; class Alphaproteobacteria; order Rs-D84; family Rs-D84; genus Enterousia. The sequence continues at coordinate 12,658 of JAZSDC010000022.1, forward strand.
CTGGTACAGCATTTTTCAGAATTGCGTCGTCGTATCTTATGGGTGGCGCTTGTTTTTATCGTTACTTTTGTTTTGGGATGGTATGTTGCCCCAATATTGCAAGAATTTTTAACCGCGCCATTGTTATCGGCGTGGGATGATGGGACGTTGTTATATACAAGTTTATCTGATGGTTTGATGATTCATTTTTCTATGGCGACATTGTTTGCGTTGATTATTATTTTGCCCGTGGCGTTGTGGCATGCGTGGGCCTTTGTTTCGCCGGGGTTGAAAAAAAATGAACGTAGAATAATATGGCCAATGTTGATTGCGTCGCCTGTATTATTCGTTCTTGGGGCAATGTTTGCTTTTTATTTTTTATTTCCTGTTGTCTTCAGTTTTTTTATAGAACTAAATAAATCATCCCCTGTGCCCAGTATGTTGTTGCCTGTGGCACGTGATTATTTAGGATTTGCGATTGGATTAATGAAAACGTTTGGGGTCGCATTTCAATTGCCTTTGTTGCTGGTTTTGTTGAATCGAATCGGGGTTTTAAGTCGTGTGTATGTAAAGAAAATACGTAGGTATGCAGTTGTTTTAATCATTATTGTTGCAGCGATTTTAACACCGCCAGATGTGGTTTCGCAGATTATGCTGGCACTGCCAATGTGGGCACTGTTTGAGATTGGTATTTTATTTATGCGTCGTGATTGATTTTGTGCTATAATAGTTGTGTGAAAAAAATCATTTGGATTTTTGCTGCGGTTCTTTTTACGCAAACTGCGTGTGATTTGCAACCGAAAATTCAATCGTTGCCAGATTCTGTTGGTGACTTTATTTCAGCGCGATATCCTGCATTATTGGCAGACCCAAATGTTAATCCAGATATTTATAATTCTGCAGCGACAGACTATGGCGTGTACGCATCTGCAGAATTATATGGCCAGGATGAAACAAATGATTATGTGATGTATGCGTCAGTTGATGATTATGTTGTGCCAATCCAGACGGCGGAATATGGAACGCCACCAGTGATGCATGATGTGCAAAAAACGTATAAAGTATCAGAAGATGATGTCTTAATTGTGCCAATATACAAGAAATCAGAGAAGAATATAGCGGCACAATCCGTAGAGGAATATGGTGATGTTTTGACGGTAGATAGACCAAATTCAGGGGTTAGGGCAGTTGCGCGTGTTGGCTTGAAAGATATACGTGTTTCTGTGGGCGACACGTTGTATTCTTTATCAAGAAAGTATTCTGTGCCAGTAAATGATTTGGCGGTTATAAATAATTTGCGCCCGCCATTTAATTTGACTGTTGGACAAAAGTTACGTGTTCCAAATCTTGAGGAAGTTATGACGAAACAAAGTAAGGATGTTGTAATTGATAAAGTGCAAAAATCGCAGAAATCAAGCGTAGAGAAAGAAATTAATGTTGCAAAAAAAACAGATGTTTCTGTCCCTGTGATAAAAGAAAAACAAGATGTAAATGTTAAAACTGAAACAAAAAAAACAGTGAAAGCAGAAAAGAAAATTTCATCTAATCCAAATAAAAAATTGCCTAAGATTATGGCGCGTTCTTCATCTAAATTTTCCTGGCCGTTGCATGGCAAGGTGTTGTCAAACTATGGTGCAAAGACAAATGGTTTGTTTAATGATGGAATAAATATCGCAGCGGCACGTGGCAGTACTGTTGCAGCGGCAGAAAATGGCGTGGTCGCTTATGCAGGTAATGAAATCAAGGGAATGGGAAATCTGGTTATTATCCAGCATTCAGATGGTTGGATGACGGTTTATGCACATATGGATTCAATGAGTGTGCGTCGTGGCAGTCGTGTGACTGTCGGTCAAAAAATTGGTTCCGTAGGTCAAACAGGTAAAGTAGATAGACCACAATTGCATTTTGAAATACGCAAAGGAACAAAGGCATATAATCCTATGTCGTATCTAAAAAAATAACATGTGATTTTAGGATTGTAAATCTGGTGTATATGAATATTGTCAAATCATAATTTTTCACGTTTTGTGTTAGTCTTGTATCGTAGATATAGGGGGTGCAATCGTGAAAAGATTAATTTTTATTTTATGTGTTTTTTTAGTTGTCTTTTGTATTGTTTGGTTGGTTGCCTATATGCGCAAATCGCCATTGGTTGCAAATGTTGGATACCAGGCATCAAATCGAGATGGAAGAATTACAATATATGATATTTCTGATTTAGAGACTGCTGTATCTGAAATTATCCCACAAGGTGGTTTTGATTATATTCGTGGTGGTGCAGGAACAGAAGTGACGATGAATAGAAATGTTGCTGCCTTTGATGATGTTTATATTATTCCACGTGTGTTGACAGGTGTTGTAGAGCCAAACTTATCTGTTTCTATTTTGGGTGAAAGAATTTCGTTGCCTGTTATCGCTGCGCCGGCGGCGGCACATGGGTTGGCGCATGTCAGCGCCGAAGCGGGTACTGCACGCGGTGTGGCAGACGTGGGCACTATTATGTGTGTCAGTAATTATGCAAGTTCTTCGTTGGAAGACATTGCCCAGGCGGGGCGTGGTGCGCCACAGTGGTTTCAGTTGTATTTAAGCAAGGATGATAATTTTAATCGTCAAATTATTAAAAAAGTGGAAGATTTGGGTTATAAAGCAATTGTTTTAACCGTTGACGCGCCTGTGGGGGGAAATCGTGTAGCTGATTTACGTAATAATTTTAAGTTTCCATTGGAATTGCCAAATGTCGCAAAGAAAACAGTGAAGACAAAAGGACAGGGAATAAATAAAATATTTTCATCCGCAAAAAATTATTTGGTTACATATGATGTAATGTGGGTAAAATCAGTGACCAAGTTACCAGTGATTGTAAAGGGAATTCAACATCCTGATGATGCAGAGAAGGCTATCCTGGCGGGGGCAGATGCGGTATGGGTTTCTAATCATGGGGGAAGGCAACTGGATGGCGCGCCGGCGGCGTTCGAAGTGTTGCCAGAAATAGCGATGCGCGTGAATAAACGGGTTCCAATAATTTTTGATAGTGGTATTCGTCGTGGACAACACGTGTTCAAGGCAATTGCTAGTGGTGCAGATATTGTTGCAATCGGGCGACCTGTTATTTATGGCCTGGCGTTAGGGGGGTGGCGCGGTGTTGTGGATGTCTTTGATTGGCTAAAACAAGATTTGGAGCGTGTTATGGTTTTAGCAGGTGCACATGATGTTGAGGATATAAAAAATATGAAGTTGCACAGTGGATGTGTATGTGATGGGGAAAGTGAATTATAAAACTTGCATTTTTTAGAAAAACAGATATAATAAGCGCGCTGATAAGAATTAAAACGGTTCTGGATGCGTAGCTCAGTTGGTAGAGCAACTGACTCTTAATCAGTGGGTCCAGGGTTCGAGTCCCTGCGCGTCCACCAAAAATAAACGGTCACGGATGTGGCCGTTTTGTTTTTGTGAATAATGTTTTTAACATAAGAAAAAAATCCCAGAAATAATGCGTATACATCAGGTATTCATACCTATATAATTTTTAAGTTTGTATTGATAGAATTGTAGTGTTGACATGAAGCATAAATCTTAAAAACACAAAAAGGAGAAAAAATGAAAAAGTTAGCATTATCAACACTGGCTGTGCTGATGGCATGTCCTGCTTTTGCGGGTATAAATCATCCAGATCAGGGTAGCAGTTGGCAAATGTGGGGCATGGACCCATATATTGGTTTAAGGGGTGGTATGAGCTATTCTAATTTAAACTATAAATATAATGGCAGCAAGGAATCAATGACCGATTTTATTTTTCAAGGGCGTGCTGCATTGGGTTTAGAAGTTTGTGACACTGTTCGTTCAGAAATTGAATGGTCTTATTTTGGTAAATTGTCTGACTCCGAGCGCTTTGGCAGTGCAGGAAGTGTTGATGTAGAAGCGAAAATGCAGACATTGTTGTGGAACAACTATATGGAATTTGGTGCATATAAAATTGTACGCCCATTCGTCGGTTTAGGTGCTGGTATTGCGATGACAGAAGTTAAGCGTCATGGCGATTTAGTGCCACGTCACAGCAAGGATGAAACGCGTTTCTCGGCGATGGGAACATTGGGTGTAACATTTGATATGGAACGCTTTGCGGTTGATTTGGCTGCACGTTATACATATGTTGATATTAATTCTGGATTACATAATTTTGGTGGTGATGTAGGTATCAGATTTATGTTCTAAGGCCCAAAGAGTGAAAAAAAGTGTCCACGGTTGTGGACACTTTTTTGTTGACCAAAATAATATAAAAAAATATAATATGGCGAATTTTTTAGGAATAAAAATAACAACGTGCAGTGCCAATAAGTCCAGTTGACGGCACTGTTTTTTTTGAAATAAACAGGAGATAGAGTATGAGTAAAAGTTATGCATTGCCACCACAGAATATGAAAGAAGCATTTATATCTGCAATTCCAAATTGTACCACAATGTTGTTGGGAATGATGACATTAAATTTGTGGATTTATGGTCATTTAACTTGGGAAAATTTTTGTAATGCTTTTTTTTCCCGATGTGTTTAACAGCGTTTTGTTTGGATTTTTTTCTTGTTGGACCATTAGTTATGCGAATCGTTAAACGATTTCAAATTATGAAATTTATGCCGTTGATACGTGTTGGCATGATGGCAACAATTTTGACTTGTTTGGCACCGGTAATAGAGACGGGGTATTTGCCCGGTGCACAGCAGTATTTGATGGCATTGCCACGCAATTATATTGTGGCTTTGTTATTACAGGTGTTTGTTGCATACAGATTTGGGGCGTTTGTGTTGGCTAAATACAGACAGTCAAAGGCAAAGGTAAATATTGCAGAATAAAATAGAACCCCACGATTGTGGGGATTTTTTTATGTTAATTTTGCAATGGCAAGTTTGTTTAGAAAACCTTCTTCTATTCCGCTTAGTAATGAATTTAAACCTTGGTTTGTATTTGGGCTGTTTTGTAATTCTTCTAAGAAGGAAATTATTTTTTCACATTTATTTGTTAAGTTTGTCTCAACTAGTTTTGGGTTTAAAATGTCAGATTTAAATATATTTTTTTTGTTCTCTGCCATAAAATAATTTTCTGCAATCGCATCAACCCATGTGTCTATGTCTGCGGCAAGTCTGTCGAACATTAAATGTTTTGAATAGTTGTCTGTTGACCAATGATTTATTTTACATGAATATTTAAACGCGATTAGTTGTTGTATTAATTCGTACATATTATTGTCCTTTGTTTTTGTTGCCTGAATTAAGCATATCATTTTACCAGGCATGTGTGTTATAGGATTGATGTCAAAAAACGTGCTATACGCATGAAATTCAGTGTTTTTGGGAATTCAAACCTGGGGTAATTTGTGTGCTTTTGTTGTAATATATGTATATGTAACCATAAAGGAGAAAAATATGAAAAATGTAAGTAAAAAAATGTTAACAGTTGCATCCTTAATGGGGGTTGCAGCTTTGTTGTCGGGATGTGTTATGGAATGCCCCACGAAAAAAACGCATCGTAAGAAAATGATGTACGATACCCCACAGGCCGTTGAAGTAATCGAATCGGATACTATTGTTGTGTATCAGACACATGAAAATGCAGATGTAAATCATGTGTATGCAAAAATGTATACTCACAGCAGTCGTGGTGGGGAATCAAAAATGGGCCATATAAAGTTCAAAGAAACGGATAATGGATTGAAAATGACTGTCGATTTAAAAGATTTGCGTCCAGGTGTCCAATATAATATAAAGATGTATCAATGCGATTCGTGCTATAATGATGCAAAATGTTGCAATAATTCTAAAATGTTAAATGTTAAGCTGCCAATGTTGCAAACGGGAATTAGTGGGCGATTGAATCAGACCTATATCATTCGTGGTTTAAATGCTGCACAGTTAGAAGGGGCAAATATCTATCTGGAACGTGATGGTGGATATAAAGCCGGTTGGGGAAAATTGGAAAAATAGTTGCCCGTTGTTACAAGTATACAGTCACCCATGAAAAGATGGGTGATTTTTTTGTTTTTTATTGTGAATATCTTCCCAGGTGTTATTATTGTTGAATCTATGAAAAAATTATTGGTGTTTTCTTTTGTTATGTTATTCCAATTTCAGCTGTTTTGTATGGAATTGGTTACGGGTGATGTTTGGGGTGGAAATAAATATAAAGATGACAGTTTTTATATTAATGATGGGGTTAATTATTCCCCAGAAACAATATATTTGCGTAAAACAATACAAATAGAAAACGAGGGTTTATTAAAAACTGATATTTATTTGTGTGAACGCTGCGATTTGTTTCTTAGAAATCGTGGAGTGGTAGATTCTGCATTTAATTTGTCTGATACGTCACGTTTGTATCAAGTTGTATCTGAAGCAGCTGATATGACAAGTGTGGATTTTGGTGTGGAATATTCTGTCTTGGTGGATGCAACGGATGAATTAAGCATGCTGGATGTGCTGAAATTTGCGGATGATGCGAAAAGCGTTGTGTTGCAAAATTCTGTATTGGATATAAATGGTGTGGCGCCAGGGATAGATAAAGAAATTGAGATAAAAGGAAATGTAGTTTTATTAATAGATGATTTATCTGGATTATATGATATTGCATTTCTAAAAAATGTTTCTGGGGCTGGTGCTGTTCGTGTTGTGACAGATAGCCCCGATTTGTTGTATGTAGATATGTCGTATGTTCAAAATAATACTTTATTCTTTACGCGTATGCGTGAAACAGATTATTCAAAAATTTTTAAAGATAATTTAGGAAATTTTTTGAATCAATTACGTGCTGAAAATCCGAATGATGGGCTGTTAAATTTAATGGATAATGCCCATAATATGACAGAGTTGCACAATATAATGGGGCGCAGTGCGCGATTGAATCCGGATGTATTATTACGTTTGATGTATGCTGTTGATGTCGTAAACCAATTTGATTTAATAGATGCGTTCGCAGGTGTTAATACCAATGCAATGTTTGTTTTGTCTGATGATTTTTATGTGCGTGGATTAACGTTGGGGTGCTTGGATAACGTGTTTGAAAAATTAAAATTTTCAATATCTATTAAATTTGGTGATGTGCGGTATGAGGCGGATGCGAATGATTTTGTGGGGCTTTTTTATGGTGTACATGCAGATTTAGATTATTTGTTGGATTCAGATGTGTTTATTAATTCGGATATTAGTTTTATGCGCTATGTATTTGACATAGATAAAGTGTTTTATAATGGCAAGAAAATAACGTATCCATCTGGGATTGGTGTGCGCGCCAGTTCTGATGTTGGATATAAATATAATTTTAACGATTCGTTTTATCTGAAAACATTTGTTGGGGCAGGCGGATTTTACGACGATGTAGAAACAAAATATAGCTTGGGTAATATGTTTATGCAAGCAGGTGTGGTTTCTGGGGTTGTTTATGAAATGCTGGGGGTTAAGTATAATTATGATTTGCAGGCAAAAATTAACTCTGAATCAGATGTTGAGTTTTTAATGCGGGCTGCATTTTGGTCCGAGATGGATATGTTAGGTGGTAATGTTTCTGTTGGAATTACAGATGCTTTGGATGCAACAATGTACACGTTGGCAATTGGTGTTCAGTTGCAATTCTAATCTGTGAATTTTCCACGCAGACATGCCTTGTTCGCGGCGGTGATAACAATATTTGCCATTTCGGGCGCATTATCACGGTGGGCGACGATGCACGGCTGCATATATTGTGTGCGATATATCAGGTGCTTGCCGGTCTTGTCTGGCCCTTCTAGCAGGCAAGATAATGTCTTATCAATACAAGAAAGATTAAATTCGCGTTGGACCTCGTTTAAATATGTGTCCAGTTTTGCCAGACGTGCTGATTTTATATTTTCAGGGATTTGATCTGGCATTAATGCGGCGCCTGTGTGTGGCCGTGGTGAATACTTAAATGAATATGAATTTATGTATTTTATTTGCTGGGCAATTTGCATTGTTTGTTCAAAATCCGAATCGGTTTCGCCAGGGAATCCAACAATAAAATCTGATGATATTTGAATGTCGGGGCGCGCAGTTTTTAATTTGTTTACTATGTCGCAATATAGTTCCAGACTGTATGGTCTGTTCATGCGTTTTAGGACGTTTGGTGCGCCACTTTGAATTGGCATGTTTAAAAACGGCAGTAATTTTGGTTCGGTTGCAAACATGTCAATCAAATCGTCTGTCATTTCTGTTGGATAACTGGATGTAAAGCGTATACGCATGATTTCTGGGATTTTTGCGGTTTCGCGTATTAAGTCGGACAGGCGATATAATTTGCCGTTTTCATCGGTGTATTTATATCCGTTTACATTTTGCCCTAAGAAACAAATTTCAATCGCACCAGTTTTTGCAGCGTGAATTGTGTCGCGCATAACCGAATCGAATGCGCGTGATAATTCGCGGCCACGAGTGTAGGGAACAATGCAATATGTGCAACAATGGTTGCAGCCTTCTTGGATTGGGATGTATGCAACGCGTGGGGAGGTTTTCATCTGGGGCAGGGAATCAAATTTTTCCAGCCCGCCTAGGTCTATATTAAATAACCGCGTGTCGGGATTATTTAATATCTCTGGTAATTTGTGATAACTTTGTGGACCCAGAACAAAATTTAATTCTGATATTCTTCGGAATGCGTCCGTGCCCGATTCGCGCGCAACGCAACCAACGATTCCAAACAGGGCAGATGGTTTTTTTGCGCGTCTGATGCGTCCCAGTGCAGAATAAACTTTATCCGTTGCCTTGGCACGAACCGCGCATGTGTTCAGTATTATGATATCTGCATCTGAAATCTGTTCTGTACGCACGAATCCGTGGTGTTCCAGCATGCTGGCAATGCGCCAACCATCATACACATTCATTTGACAGCCAAAGGTTTGGATAAAGAATTTTTTCATGTTTTTTACTTATGTCTTGTTCGTTGAATTTGAACTTTTTTGTTGTTTATTTGTTTCTGTTTCGCGTTAAAAGCGCGCATGGCATTTGCGCGTTGATAACGTTCACTTTTATTTAATATTTTTGATTGTGCTTCGTGTTTTTTCATTTCGCGCAATATAATGGCAATTGATTCTGAAAACATTTATAAGCCTTTTGTTGTGGAATGTATTGGTCTTTATTTCTCCTTTGTTCTGGCTGCGTCTATTATACGTTTTTTTGCGCCCGTCATTTTTTGTTCCCATCTGTGTCCAGGCTGTTTGATTTGTTTTGCAGTGCGTGTCGTAGGGCGTGATTTGTCGCGAATGATGGTGTTGCCTGCAGGTGCCAGGGGTGCTGAGGGTAGTGGTTTATCGTCAATTTCAACCAGTCCGTATTGAACGCCAGTGATTAAATCATTTGAAACTATTTTGATAACCTTTGTCATTTTTTTCCTTTTTTATTAAGCCAATTTATTGCGTAAGATTTCGTTTACAACGGCAGGGTTTGCAGTGCCACCAGTTTTCTTCATAACATTGCCAACAAAGAAGCCCAGTAATCCAACCTTGCCAGATTTGTATTGTTCAACCTGGGCTGGGTTTGCAGCGATAACTTCGTCAACAATTGCTTCAATTGCGCCGGTGTCTGTCATTTGTTTCATGCCAAATTTGTCGGCGATGTCACGTGGACTGCCCGATTCGCCGTCCAACATTTTTATAAAGATTTCTTTGGCCTGTTTGCCGTTAATTGTGTTTTGGGCAACCATGTCAACCAGTTCTGCCAAATCAGATGGTGTGATAATACGCATATCGTCCACAATGCCTGATTTTTCGTTTTTGACATCCCAATTTTCTGGGTGCGCGAACAATTCAGAAATCATCCAGTTTGCAACACCTTTGGCGCGTTTTTTGTCGCCGTTTACAGATGCATCATACCAATGTGATATATCAGTGCTTTCGGTCAGGCGTGCGGCATCATATTCAGACAGCCCGAATTCATGCGTATAGCGCGCGCGTGTCGCAGATGGTAATTCCGGCATTGTCGCACGTATGCGCTCAATTTGTTCGTCAGATATTTCCAGTGGCAACAGGTCCGGGTCTGGGAAATAACGATAATCCAGTGCGTCTTCTTTGCTGCGCATGACGGATGTTGTAGCGTCGCCCTGGTGATAGCGCATTGTGTCCTGAGATACCGTTCCACCGTTTTCATAGATTTCAATTTGACGGCGGGCTTCGTATTCAATGGCGGATTTGATGAATTTAAATGACACCATGTTTTTTGTTTCGGTGCGTGTGCGAAATTCGGTTGAACCCACTGGTCGGACAGAAACATTTACATCGGCGCGCATGGAACCTTCTTCCATGTTGGCACGTGATACGCCCAGTGCGCGTGCGATTTCGCGAATTTCACGCAGATAGCGTTCAGCTTCATCGGGGGATGTGATATAGGAATTGTTTTCAGGATTTTTTGTGTCCAAAAAAGTCACGATTTCCAACAATGCGACCCCGGTACGGTTATAGTCTGCAAATGATTTTGTTGGGTGAACGTCGTGCTTTAATTTACCGGCATCTTGTTCCAAGTGTGCGCGTTCAATTAAAATTTTCTTTGGATTGCCGTCGTCGCCCATAATTTCAACCCATCCGCGTCCAACAACCGGTGGTTCGTCCGCAGGCTGTGAAATTTGGTATCCCTGGGGCAGGTCAGGGTAGAAATATTGTTTGCGGGCAAAACGACTGGTGCGGGATATTTCAGCGTTGATGCCCAGACCAAATTTAATCGCCTGTTCAACGCAGTGTTTATTCAGTACCGGTAACATTCCAGGCATGGCAACATCAATCATTGACGCCTGGGTGTTGGGTGATATGGTTGGGTTATAGTCGGCAGATGCGCCGCTGAATAATTTTGAATTAGAAAGGACTTCGATATGTGTTTCCAGTCCGATTACCAATTCCCAATCACATGTTTTGCCTTTTATCGTAAACATTTTGTCTTTTTCCCTTGCTTTTTTATTTTTTGTATCTTATTATTGTCGTCGCGTTGGCTAGGTAGCTCAGTTGGTAGAGCAAGGGACTGAAAATCCCTGTGTCGGCGGTTCGATTCCGTCCCTAGCCACCATCTCCTTTCTAAATGAGGCCGTTTTTACGGTCGTTTTTTTATTTGTGAAAGGAGTGGACTTTGTTTCCATTTTATTTCCCCATAATTATTGTTGGGCGGTTGTCAATGGCGGCCGCGGTTTCAATATGTTTTGCCAATTGCAGAACGCGCATGTCGTCAAAGCGTTTTCCTACAACCTGAATCCCCAGGGGCAGACCGTTGCCTGCCAGGCCGGCCGGGACACTGCATGCAGGGACGCCCGCCAGGTTCATTGCAACCGTGAATAAATCCAGTGCGTAGTATTCCAATGGGGTCAGGTCTGAATCCAGTGGCATTGCGGTGCCGGCAGATGACGGACAGACGATTAAGTCGCACTTATCAAAGGCGGCGTTAAAACTGTCAGATATCATGCGGCGTACGCGTGCAGCCTGCATAAAGTATACATCGTATGATTCACTGGACAGTACTGCGGTGCCGATTACCATACGGCGTTGTACTTCGTCGCCAAAGCCAGCGGCGCGTGACTTTTTAAATGTGTCATAGATATCACGACCTTCGACACGGATGCCATAGCGCATGCCGTCATAACGGGCGAGATTCGATGAGGCCTCGGCTGGGGCAATGATATAGTATGCCGCCAATGCGTCCAGAATGTTTGGAATGGATACTTCGACGATTTCTGCGCCCATGGATTTTAAATCGGCAATGCGTTTTTCAAATAATGTTTTCATGTCGTCTGAAATCTTAACATCGCCAAATTCGCGAATTATGCCAACGCGTAATTTTTTGCCGTTGCCCAGGATAGGCTGAATTTCAGATGTACAGGCAAAATTGTTTTCGCAACTGGTGGATTCGCGTTTGTCGTGTCCCGCCATAATATTTAATAATAATCCTGCATCGTTAACGGTGCGTGCGATTGGGCCCGGGGTGTCCAGGGAAGATGCAAATGCAATACAACCAAAGCGTGAACACAGACCATAAGTTGGCTTCATCCCGACCAGACCGGTTATTGCTGCCGGAAAGCGAATTGAACCACCGGTATCGGTGCCGGTCGCCGCAATGGCCAGTCCCCCCGCCACAGCAGATGTTGAACCACCCGAAGAACCACCCGCGGTCAGACGTTTTTCAATTTGCCATGGGTTGACAGGCGCGCCAAAGTATGAAGTCTTGCTGAAAGTGCCCATTGCGAATTCGTCCAGGTTTGCCTTGCCCAATAATACGGTGCCGGCATCAATGAATTTTTGTGATATGGTTGATTCGTATTCTGGGACAAAATTTTCCAGCATGTGTGATGCCGCGGTTGTGCGAATGCCGCGCGTGGCAAATAAATCTTTCATTGCGATTGGTGCGCCGTCCAAGAATTTTGCATCGCCCGCAGCACGACGCGCATCAGATGCAGCCGCGTCAGCCATTGCGCGTTCGGGTGTGGTTGTGATATAGCAATTTAAATCCGTGCCATATTTTTCAATGCGGTCCAGATACGCGCGTGTTAATTCCACCGCAGAGATTTCGCGGACGTTCAGTTTTTTAAGTGCTTCGGTCAATGTTAGATTTATCATTTTTGTTTGCTCTTACTTTTGTTTATCTTTTGCGTAATGTTGTGGGTATAAGACAGCACCCAGTGTGTTGCGCATAAATTCATCCTGGCATTTGCCGTCTGCCAAATTTTTGCAACATATACCCATTTTCATGTCTTCGTCTGCCCCGTGTGGTACACTTGTGCATTTTGGTTTTGCGTCCGAGAAATAGAAGATGTTAGATATTTCAACTGACTGATTACGTTTGTTATGAAATGGGTTTCTGCCAAAATTGACAGTGTCCATAAGTTGAATAGACATAGTGCGTACACATGAGCCTGGTCTTACAGTGTTCTTTTCGTCAGAAAATTCGGACATTATCCATTCCAAGTTATTGCGATCAATTTTTCCTATTTCTTGTTCAAATGAGGAAAATTCTGGGTCGTATACATCCGTGACAATAAATTTTACAGGAATATTTTTTTTTGTGTCTGGCATTTTATTCACCGTCCATAACCTTGGGTACTGCAAAATAGCCGCGTGATGTGCCGGCGTTGTCGGGCGTGTTTGCTAAAACCAAATCACGAATGTTGCCGTCGGTGACGATGTCTTCGCGTTGTGGTAATTTGTGTTCTGATGGATTTAACATTGGGGTCACGCCCGTTGTGTCTATTTGTTGTAATTTATCCAGCCATTCAACCACAGAATCAATGTTCATGGATTCCAGTTTTTCTGGGCTGATTTCAATTTTGATTAAATCTGCGAATTTTTGTAATTGTTGCTTGCTAAATGCCATTTTCAATCCTATTATTTCAAAGTAAAAGGAATTATACAATGATTTTGCCAGATTTCAAGGCTTTTCCACGCGACGGGCGTGTTTTAGGAATTGATTGGGGATTGCGACGGATTGGGGTTGCGGTATCTGATCCAATGCGCAATTTTGTCTTTGCACGTGATGCGATTGTTTTACAACGCGGTGCAGATAATCATTCCGATTTGGTTGCGGAAACGGCAATGCGTGAAAACGTTGTTGGTATTATTGTCGGGTTGCCGTTATATCCAGATGGTATGGAATCTGATACAACCAAGATGGTGCGTGATTTTATTGATAAATTGGCGGGAAAAACAGATTTACCAATTTGTACAATAGAAGAAAACCTGACGTCTGTTTCGGCCCAAGAAGATATGGGGCGTGTTCGTGTGCGTGATTTAAAGACGCGCCTGGATTCGGAATCTGCGCGTGTGATTTTGGAAAATGCAATCGCAATGATTAACCGGGCGTAAAGCCCGGTTTTTATGTGTATATAGCGTTTTTTATTCTTCGTTTTTGTCAGGGATTTGACCGTCTGCGGATAGTAATACCGCAATCCAACGCGTGTTGTCAAACTGGGCGCATATTATGTACAGGGCAACCAATAATGGAACACTAAAGAACATACCTGCGACACCCCATATCATACCCCATACAACCAGGTTTATTAATATTGCCAATGTTGACAGGTTTAGTGTCTTGCCAGTTAATTTTGGTTCAATAATGTTGCCAAATAATATTTGCAGCCCGATTAAGCCAATGGCGGTTAATATTGGTTCTTGCAGTGTGGGGTATGATACCAAAGAATATAATATTGGCAGTCCGCATGCAATGATTGCGCCAATTGTTGGAATGTAACTGGTTACAAATACGATAAATGCCCAAACGCCTGCAAATTCAACACCAATCATTTGCATCCAGAAATACGAGGCGACACCAGTAATTGCCGATATGGTTGTTTTAACGAATAGATATTTTTTCATGTTGGTATCAATGCTGTCCAAAATATAACGCGTTTTCTTGAATTGTCTGCGTCCAGGAAACATTGCAGCAAATTTTTTATTAAATGTGCTTTGTTCTACAAACATAAATATCATGTATACCAATACCATACCAAATGACGCGGCGATGCCCGCAATGGAAGTGCCGATATTGGCAGCGATTTTGGTTATGTTTGGTATTATGTTTGAGTCAAATTTTAGTCCAATGGATTTGGATAAGTAACTGCCAAATTCTGTTAACTTTGTTTGCAGTGCTGGCAGGGCGTTTACCAGTTCTGAGAACATGGGGCGGATTTGTGTTATGAACAAGTAACTGACTAATCCGATTGTTGCAAGTGTGGCGATGTTTGCAAGGTAATCAAATATAATGTTTGTAATTTTTTTATTGGTATATCTGGGTAATACACGACGATAATAATCAGAAATGGCGTTCATTAAATACCACAGAAATGTAGCGATTAATAGCGGGATGAATATTGAACGGCCAATCCATAACAGAAAAATACTGCTGATTAAAATAATAATCTTGTTCATATTTTTTTTTACCCCCTTTTTGGGTTCAGCTGTTTATATAAACTGTTGTATGTAGATAACTAAAACAGTCATTGTTGCCAATAGAACTAAGTTTACAAGGATTGCAACAGTTGTGTATGTTTTTCCAATATTTTCAATAAAACGTTTTTTTCCAACCTGCAATACCCAGATGCCAAATATTAATGCCAGGCATGCAGTAAATAAAACCCCGCTGTCGCCAAATAAACTTGCAGAGAACAGACAGCTGGCAATAAATGTAAGAATAGTGTAAATTGGTTTTGAAATAATTTTGTTATTTAGTCGTTGGTACCACTGTGGGGTTTCTATGACATATGTGTTCTTTTTGTTTGTTTGGTTCAAAATGTATCCAGGAATCCATAATGCAGAGAAACCAAATGGAACACTTAGTATGATTTTCCACATTGGAATTTTGAAATCTTTTATGCGACGGATTTTTGCGGCCATGTTTGCAACAAGAAGTCCTATTAAATATAATGCCATGATTGCGTAAAATGTGGCCATTACAAGGTATTTTGGAGTTAACTGCGCCCCCATAAGGTTTAATCTGAATATTATTTGATTAATGTTAGATATAATCATGTATGAAATTAGAATGTAAAGTGTTAGGCCAATAAACGCTTGGGCGTTGTATACGCCAACAAATGATGCATGATTCATTTCTGCACGCAATAATTTGCGTATTGTTAAGATAATGCAGGATAGACCTGTTACACCACACAGAATCATTACAGGTGTTTCCATAATTGTTGCGGATGAATAAAATGCTCTGATCAGAATTGTGTATAAAAAACTAACAACAGATAATGCGACAAGTGTGCCCAAAGCAAATTTTAATGGCGACCATAACAGCCATGTTGATATTTTTGTTGTTTTCATTTTCCTATCCTTTTCTTGGTATTTGTTTTTATTTTATCATAATTTTGCCATTAGATAAAGTTGTAGTATTAGTTAACTGTATCTGTGATGTAAAATCATTTTGGTGGCTGATTATTAAAAATGTTGTGTCTGGCATAGAATTTATTGTGTCTGTGATTAATTTTTTTGTATCCGCGTCTGCGCCAGAGTCGGGTTCGTCAAGTATCGCAAATTTTGGTTTTGTTAACAGCAATTGTAACAGCATTAAGCGTTTGCGTTCGCCACCAGAAAAACCAACGTTAATGCTGCGGTTTAACCATTCGCGTGGTATTGATAGTTTTTCGCGTGCAGATTCCAGATTGGTTAAAAATTCGCCCATTGATAAATCATGGCCTGTGTTGAAATGATGATGGGCTGTGCAAGAATGTTTTAGAAAACTGATTACTGTCAGACCAGGTATTTCTGGGACATGCTGGGCGCCCATAAATATTCCCAACAGTGCACGTGTTGTTGTGTTTTCGTTGGTTATGTCGCGTCCATCAAATATTATTTTACCAGATGTGATTCTGTATTCAGGATTGCCTGCAATTGTTTGGGCAAGTGTAGATTTGCCAGAACCGTTATGACCAGATAACAGGTGGCGTGCACCATGGGCTATTTTCAGATTAATATTTGTTAATAATGTGCGTTCGTTATATGCAACGATTAGTTCTTTTATTTCCAACATTTTATTAGTCCTTGGATAAAGCCATTTGTATTAATTGTTTTGATTCAACTAAAAACTCCATTGGCAGGCGTGATAATACAGGGGTTGCCATCGCGCCAATAATTAGTGCGGTTGCAGAATCTGTGTCAATGCCAGCCATATTCAGGTAGGTTAGTGTGGTGTTGTCAATCGCGCCTGTGCGTGCTTCGTGTGATTGTAAATTGTTTTTTCCGTTATGGATAATGCGTGGCAATGTGTTTGCTGTTGCAGTTGTGCCTATTAAGCGACTGTCACATTTTGAAGCGTTTTTACAATTTGACCCGGAAAAAGATACCAGACTGCGGAATGTTTGTGAAGAACGATCCGTTGCAACGCCATATGATACGATGTTAGAGGTTGAATTGTTGCCAATATGTATCATTTTTGTTCCTGTGTCTGCCATCTGGGCGCCGCGTGTTATAGACAACGAGTAAAAGTCGCTATACGCATTGTTTCCGCGTAAAATTGTTGATGGGTATTTCCATGTCAGGGCGCTGCCAATTTCCATTTGGGTCCATAGTAATTTTGCATTATTATGACAAATGCCACGCTTGGTTACAAAATTTAAAATACCGCCGTTGTTTTTTTTGCCGTCAAAATCACCAGCAAACCAATTTTGTACGGTGGCATATTTTATAGTTGCGTCGTCATGAGCGATAATTTCAACCACGCCACTGTGTAATTGGTGTGATGGGCGACGTGGTGCGCTGCAGCCTTCCATGTATGTTAGTTCGGCCCCAGTGTCTGCTATTATGAGCGTTCGTTCAAATTGTCCAATTTTTGCAGTTTCTATTCTGAAATAGCTAGCTAAATCAATGGGGCATTTGGTTTGTGGTGGAATGTATACAAATGTCCCGTCAGAGAAAACAGCTGCGTTCAATGTAGCAAAAAAATTATCAGTCGGTGGAACAACGGTTCCTAAATATTTTTTTACTAAATCTGGATGTTTTTCTACTGCTTCTGAAAAAGGTAAAAATATTATCCCAAGTCGTTTTAATTCTGCGGTATATGACGTGTGGACCGAGCGGCTGTCTATTACTGTATCTGTGGCCATTCCCATCAGGGCTTTTTTCTCGCTTTCTGGTAATCCCATTTTGTCGTAAACAGATTCTAGGTCAGAATTGTCAATAGGGGCAGGGTTGTTGTAGTAATCTAGGGTGTCGTAATCAATTGGTTCATAATCAACTAATCCCCAATGTGGTTCAGATATGTTGCGCCATGCGTTGAATGCTTTTAGACGCCACTGCAACAACCAGTCGGGCTCGTTACGATTGGATGATATTTCACGGATAAGATTTTCTGATATTTTTGCCATTTATCCCTGGGGTTAATTATTTTGTGTGGCTAATTGTTTTGCCTGGGCAAAAAATGTTAGTGATTGCCCCAATAGACCATCTGTGAATGTACTGGATAGTAAACCATCTGGTTCGGTTGTTGTCAAATGTTGTAAAAATTTGTCGGCGCGATGCATGTAATTATCAATGTTACGCGCAATCTCTGAGTCCAATTTTATTGCGCGACGTAATTTTTCTAGGGCAAAAGGATTTTTTGCATATTCGTCCATTATTCCGCCCAGTGCACGCCACAGCGCATGTTCGGGGGTATTGCGTGGCATAATGTCAATTGCTGCCATAATAGGAATCAGGTTTTGTAACAGGTCTTGGTAAATCATTTCGGCATTTTCTGCAACAGCATTAGTGGCAGATTTGTTTTTTAGAATTGACTGAATTTTTACAAGCAGATTATACTGATGTTCAAGTGTCTTGCTGGTCGATTTTAGTTTTGTGTTTATATTGCGTATGTAATAAAAAGTTACGCAAATCAATAAGATAGTTAATCCAAGCATGATGAAATGTATAATGTTTGTCATTTCTTTTCCTTAATAAGTTGTTTATATGTTCGCGTTGTGTAGTATAACATCTTTTTTCGATTCGTGCGATTTAATCTGGGGGGAAATGTTTTTTATGTTGTTTTGTGTGTGTTTTATGACTTGCACAGATTCGGTCAAATTGTTATAATACTTAAAAAGTAAGGGATTATTATAACAGGGAAAGGAAGTGTCTATGTTCCGTAAGATATTGATTGTTGCAATGTTTGCAACGGCTACGTATTATTGTTATGCGTCTGAGTATTTGCCACAAGTGGTCACCTCGGAGGTTTTTTATGAACAGGATACAACAGTGGATTCTGGTGAACAGAGCGCGTCTGATGTGGTAGAGATTGCAATGGAACAGATTCCTGCGTGGCCGTTGGCAGGGTCGGATGCAGATGTCGAAGTGTCGTGCCAGGGTGGGGCTTGTTCCAAGAAAAAACAGCAGGATAATATACGTATCGTTTCCAAGATTGGTGCAGATTTAGTTGTAGAGAATAACTTTAATCTGGGGGCGCGTGGCGAATTTACAGGGTGGTCAGGCGGTGCAAATATGTTGCATGGTAATCAGATTCCTGTTGGATTTGATGATGAATGTTATAATAGTTCAGAAATGCCGTTGTTGCATCGTGAAGTCTTGGAAGATGATGGGGCTAATGTTTTGGCAGTGTCGCGCAGCGGGCGCAAAAATTGTGGCAAGTACGCAGATACTTACGAAGCGTTTGCTGTAAGAAATGGTATGAGTGCGGAATTGGAAGCAGAAAAAAAGGAATTGTTAGCCTTGGGAAATGGCGATGTTTCAGAAACGGAAAGTGTAGAGGAGACTGAAGAGATTTCTGTCGATATTTCTGCAGATGCAGAAGCGCCAGCAGTGCTGACGGACCAGGTTCGTTCATGGGTGGTTGCAAATGGTCAAACATTGCGCGAGGTGTTACAGTCGTGGTGTGATAAAGAAGGTTGGGATTTGGTTTGGACAACCCCACGTGAATATCCAATTGAAGCAAGCGCAGTGTTCAAAGGGCGTTTTGTTGATGTGGCATCTGCTCTGGTGCGTAACTTTGGTCGTGCAACGCCTGTGCCATATGCTAAGTTCTATAAAGGTAACAGGGTGTTGGTGATTTCAACGTCACAGGAATAAAATTTTATACATAGATGTTGTAGGAGAATATAGATATGATAAAGCCAATGAAATTTTTTGTTCTTTCTATGGTTGCATTGCTGGCATTGGGTGGTTGTGCCAAGCGTGAGTCTGCAAAAGTAGCGGCATCTGTGGATCAAGATTTTATTAATGCATATGATGCTTTTGAAATGGCGAAAAATCCACGCGCTAAGGTTGCAAGTGGTGATACAGTGTCTATGTCAGAAGGAGTATGGTTGGGTAACAAGTCTGTGACGTTAGAGCATCGTAATAATTTGCCATCGAAATTTGAAACAGATACAGGGGTTACTATTTTGTTGAATGAACCTGTGTCATTGCAGGTTTTGGCAAATGATATATATTCTATGACAGGTATCCCTGTTAAGATAGATGGTCAAGTCTCGGCAGAAAAGTTGAAAAAGCAGGTTACAGTTGCCTATACAGGAAAGTTGTCGGGGTTGTTAAACCAGGTGGCAACCGATTTGGACTTGTTGTGGTATTATGACAAGAATTCAATTGTGTTTTATGAAACAGAAACAAGAACTTTTACTTTGTATGCGCTGGGGACTGAGGTTGCGTATCAGACATCCGTATCGACGGATAATTCAAATGAAGTTTCACTGGAATCAACCTTGAAAGAATGGGATGAAGTTGAAAGCGCAATAGCGTCCATTATTGGCAAGGCGGATAATGCTGATTTTACTGTGTCGCGCAGTTTGGGTACGATTACTGTGACAGCATCACCATCGATTCTGTCGCGTGTTGGTGAATATATCGAAAGACAGAACAAGCGTTTAAGTCAGCTGATTACGATTGATGTGAAGGTGTTGCAGGTTACTATTTCAAATGATTCAGCGTTTGGATTAAATTTGGCGGCGGCAATTAATTCTTCGTCTGGATTGAATATTGTTGCTAATCCAAAAAATAATCTGGCATCAACCGAGGCAAGTTCAATGAACATTGCTGTGTTGTCAAATACGGTTTCTGCATTGACAGGTGCAACACATTTAGAAAATGGCACGATGGTAGAAGGGGCGTATACTAATGATCAAATTATGAATGGTTCCCTTGCAGGGGCGGCAGGCAGTGCGGCATTGATAGAAGCATTGGCAAAGCAGGGCAAGGTGTCGTTGGTTACGAATGTTGGTGTCACAACGCGTTCAAACCGTGTGGCGCCAGTTAGCAATACGCGTACTACGGGTTACATAAAACGTTTTGAATCGCGTAATTTTACAACAGTTGAATCTAGCACAGTTGACCAAGATGATTTAGAAACAGGTTTTACGATGCAGTTGCTGCCGAATGTTTTGGAAAATGGCAAGATTTTATTGTTGTTCCGTATGTCTGTGCGTGAATTATTGCGTATGTCAACCCAGACAATCGGAGAAGTTACATTACAGTTACCAGAGGTTGAAGAACGTAGCTTTATGCAGGAAGTTATTATGGAATCTGGTCAAATGTTGGTTGTTTCTGGTTTCGAAAAACAGACCAGCCAGGACAAGCGTTATGGTCTGGGTGATCCTGATTTTATGGCGTTGTCTGGTTCTCGCGAAACGTCTGCAACACGTGAAGTTTTGGTTGTTATATTGACACCACAGGTTTTGATAAGCCCAATGGATGCAGAACGTAGTATTCAGCAACATTGGGGGGCGCCATTGAATTAGTAAAAAAAAACCGGCATTATGCCGGTTTTTTTTAATGTTGATTTTGGTTTTGGGTAATATAGGCGTTTATTTTTTGTTCGCGCAGTTTTAATTGTTTCTTTAAATCGCGACGTGATGCATGGTTTAAATGTGACATAAAATCTGTGCTGTATATGTCAAATACATACCATCCTTCTGGATATACTTGAACAACGGGTTGGTTGGTTGCTTTGTCCAGATATTCAATAATTGTTGCAGATATCTTTTCACCCATTACTTCACACAGGATTTCATGACCTGCTATCATTTCGTTTGCACTTGGGGCAGGGAATTTTATTTGTGTAGAAGAAGATTGTTTTTTTCCGTTTATCTCTATAATTGTTAATGGTGTTGTTGGATTGGAATCTGATATTTTATAGTCTATATTTTTACAAAAATTCACAATATAGGTATTTTTCTTCTTTTTGCTGACATGGTTTTCTGGGATGTCGGGTTTGTTTGTTTTTGTTTCTATTTGTTCTGTTTTTTTTATGTCTTGGTGTTTGAAAATATTAAAAAAGCCCATTGCTGTATCCTTTATTTGTTACGCACACTATATTAGTGTGCAAAATTGGATTGTCAATTAATAGATAAAAAAAACACCGAATTTTCGGTGCTTTTTTTATACGAATAGGTCTTTAACGAACTGGGCGTGTTCCGTTATGAATTTAAAACGAAACTCTGGCTTTTTGCCCATCAGTTCAGAAACAATAGTACGTGTTTTTTCTGTGTCTTCAGCACCTTCTTCGGTGCGTGGTGGTAAATCAACGCGTATTAATCTGCGAGTCTTTGGTGACATGGTTGTTTCTTTTAATTGATTTGGCATCATTTCGCCCAATCCTTTGAAACGTGATATTTCGACACGCTTGTTTTTGTATTTGTTTGCCTTTAGGTTTTCTAGTTCTTCGTCGCTGTCAACATAGATTGATTCTGTGCCGCATGTTAATTTGTACAATGGTGGACATGACAAGTATAAATGTCCGCCATAAATCAATTGGGGCATAAATTGATAGAAAAATGCCATTAACAGTGATGCAATATGGCTGCCGTCGACGTCAGCATCAGTCATTATGATGATTTTTTCATAGCGCAATTTGTCGTCATTCCAATCTTTGGCAGTGCCGGCGCCAATAATATCAATTAAATCGTTTAATTCTTTGTTTGCGCCAAAGCGTTCATCGGAATTAGATATAACGTTTAATACTTTTCCACGCAGTGGCATAATTGCCTGGGTTGCGCGGTCGCGTGCTTGTTTTGCGGTGCCGCCTGCCGATTCGCCTTCGACGATGAATAGTTCTGTGCCTGCGATTCCGTGTTTAGAGCAATCTGCTAGTTTTGCAGGCATGCGAATGCGTTTAGTTGGTGTTTTGCGTGCAACGTCTTTGACTTGTTTGGTTTTGATGCGCGCATTGGCCAGATTTACAACAAATTCTAGTAAGGCGTTTGCTGTTTTAGGGTCTGATGCCAAAAACATTTCCCATGGATCACGCAGTGCGTTTTCTGTATAGCGTGCAATTTCTGGATTCGATAACTTTTCTTTGGTTTGCCCCAGGAATTGTGGTGTTTTGTAAAATACAGATACAATTGCCGCGACAGAGTCAAATACGTCTTCGCCAATTATTGTTGCAGCAGCTTTATTATTTACTTTTTCACCGTATGTTTTAATCCCTTTGGTAATTGCGGATTTAAAGCCTGTTTCGTGTGTGCCACCATCAATTGTTGCAATCGTGTTACAGTATGAAGAAAAGAAACCATCGTCAGATGCTGCGCCGTTTTCATCTGTTAAAAACGTTAACGCCCATTCAACACGTCCGCAATCATCGGGAAAGTCAACGCTGCCACTGAATATTCGTGGTAAAATGCGTGGTTTAGAATCTGTTTTTTCAGCCAAAAAGTCTGCGACGCCATTTGGATAATAAAATGTTGTTGTCGCAGGAATGTTCATGTCTTCGGTTAATAATTCTGGATTACAATGCCATTCAATTTTTACACCACGAGACAAGAATGCCTTGGCGCGTGCCATACGATAAATTTTGACAGGCTTGAATACAGCGTTTTGTCCGAAAATTTTGTCGTCAATTGTAAATCTTATCTTTGTTCCATGATTCTTGGTTGTGTCACCACGTGTCATTGGTGATGTTGTTAAGCCGCGTGAAAACGTCTGGTGCCAATTGTATCCGTCGCGTGCAATGTCAACAATCATTTCAGATGACAATGCATTAACAACCGCAGATCCAACACCATGTAATCCACCACTGGTCTTGTAAACGTTATTGTTAAATTTACCGCCAGAATGTAAGGTTGTTAAAATAACTTCCAGTGCAGATTTTCCAGGAAATTTTGGATGTTCATCAACAGGAATGCCACGACCATCGTCAGCAATTTCAATTGTTTTGGAATCGATTAGTTTAACGGTGATTTTTTTTGCAAAACCTGCAACCGCTTCGTCAATGGAATTATCCATAATTTCAATTGGCAGGTGATGCCATGCTTTTTCATCAGTGCCACCAATGTACATGCCAGGGCGCAGTCGAACGGGTTCAAGACCTTCTAGGACCTGGATATCTGATGCATCATATGTTTGTGTGTTTTTCTCTATCATAATGCTTGTATTATTAGAACATTTTTAATTTTTTCGCAAGTCTAAAGAATTTTAACCTAAGTTATATTTTGGGGTTGAATTTTTGTTGTGTGCGACTATATATTTGTTAACAAACAAAATATATGGATGAAATATTATGAGTAAAAACCTGTATGAAGTTTTAGGTGTTGCACGTGGTGCATCAGATGCGGATATAAAAAAAGCATATCATAAATTAGTGATGAAATATCATCCGGACAGAAATCCTGATAATAAAGAAGCAGAAGAAAAATTTAAAGAAGTTAATAATGCTTTTGATATCTTAAAAGATCCGCAAAAGCGTGCTGCTTATGACCGATTCGGTGATGCTGCATTTGCAAATGGTAATGGGGCAGGTGCTGGATTTGGGGGTGGAAATCCGTTTGGTGATGCGGGCTTTCACTTTAATATGGGTGGCGGCGCTGGGATGGAAGACATTCTACGTGAAGCAATGCGTGGGTTCGGATTTGGCGATTTTGCCGGTGGGGCATCACAACGTGGGGCGCAACAGCGTGCAGGACGTGATTTGTTAGATGAAGTCGTTATTGACCTGAAAGATGCTTATTTTGGTAAAACGCATACGGTTAAATTTTCTAGCAATGTTCAATGTGAAAAATGCCATGGGTATGGAACGGCAGATGGAAAGCCTGCACCGACATGTGCGCGCTGTAGTGGTACTGGTTTTGTTCATACACGTCAGGGATTTTTTGCGATGGAAACGCCATGCCCAGAATGCAATGGATTGGGGCGAAAAATTGAAAAAAAATGTTCAGAATGTGATGGTACAGGTACACAGCATAAGCATAGAACATTAGAGGTGAAAATCCCAGCAGGTGTTGAAGATGGGGCAAGATTACGTTTGGTTGGTCAAGGTGAAGCAGGTGCAAATGGTGCGGCTGCGGGGGATTTTTACTTAGATGTACGTGTTCGCCCGGATAAGCGCTTTGAACGTCAGGGCAGTGATTTGATTATGAGTATGGATGTACCGTTCACAACATTGGCGTTAGGGGGCGTGATTGAGGTTGAAACCATAGATGATAAAAAGCTGGAAGTTAAGGTTCCAGCAGGAACACAAGTGGGTGAAAAATTGAGAGTGCGCGGTCATGGCATGCCGTCTGTACGTCGTGCAGGTACATATGGTGATTTGTATATAGAGGTCGCAGTTAAAGTGCCAACAAAACTAACGGATAAGCAAAAGAAGTTATTGTCAGAGTTTGCAGAGCTAAAATCTGATAAAAAAAGTTGGTTCTAATATCCCTTGTTGTTCTTTGTTCTGTTGAATGTATTTGTAATATAAAAAAACCGGCATTTGCCGGTTTTTTGTATAGATTATTTTATCTTTTTCATGTGTCCCAGGAATGTTTTTGTATATTGAAATGCAGACCATAAAGATGCAATCAGTGATAACCATAATCCATAAATCCCAATTTGTGGCAGTGCATATATCATATACATTAATGTGCGGCTGTCAGTGTCTGGTTTTATCAATGTGCCAATTGCAAAGATTAATAAAAATGCTGCGATTGAAATCATTTGCAACGTTGTTTTTATCTTGCCCATGGAAAAACGTGCCTTGGGGACTGGCATTTCTATTTTTTGTGTGCCCAAGAATTCACGCAACCCCGATATGTATAATTCACGTGCAACCATGACGATAACAGGAACAACAATGAACCATACCGGCATCATAACAGTTAACATGATTAACGTGTTAACAACCAGTAATTTGTCGCCGATGTGATCCATTACGCCACCTATCTTGCTGCAAACATTATATTTACGTGCCAGGTATCCATCAAACCAATCGGATATGGCGGCCAGTGCGTACAATATGAATGTTGTCCAATACATCTGGAATATCAGTGTTGGTATTATCGCAAATGATGCAGCGATGCGAAATGCTGACAGAAAATTTACAAAAAACTTCATATGTTTCTCCTTTTTTGAATTGTTTATATATGAATTAATATGATTATATCATTTATGAATGAAAATGAGCATATATTTTTTCTGCGATATTATCCCCAAGCCCTGGTACGTGTTTTAATGCGTCAAGGCTGGCGTCTATGATTGCGCGTGGTGTGCCAAAATGTTGTAATAAGGCGCGCTTTCGTGCGGGGCCGATACCTTCGATTTCATCCAGTATTGATGCGGTCATTTGTTTGGCGCGCAGTGTGCGATGATATGTGATAACGAATCGGTGCGCTTCATCACGGACTGTTCGCAGCATAAGGAACAGTGGTGAATCTTTTGGCAGATTGTGGCATAGTGTGCCATCGGGTAAAATAAAGTGTTCGTCGCCGTCGCGCACTTCCCCTTTTGTAACGCCGAATACAGGAATGTGACCAGCAGCACGTTTTGCGATGTTCCATTGTGCCATACCACCATCGACAATTATTAAATCTAATTTTGGGCCACGTTCGGTTGCGCGCCTTACAAATTCGGACATCATTGCAATGTCATTGCCTGCACGCGATTTGTCTTGAAGTTTGAAGTGACGGTATCCAGATTTTTCAAACCCATTGTGTCCAAATGTTATCATTGCGCCAACAGGTTGTTTGCCAAATAGGTGCGAATTGTCGAATACGCCAACCATGTTGATTTTTATGTTTAACCAATTTTCTAGGTCTGATACATTTTTGTTCCAGTCTAAATTTGGTGTATACGCATGTTTTTGTGCGTTTCCGCGGTTTGATGTGTGTGTTAGTGCGGATATTTTATCGCGAATTATTGCAGCAGATTCATAATCCATATTTTGTGCATATGTTTTCATCTGTTGGGTTAAATCAGATATTATTGGTGCGCTGTTTCCGGTAAGGATTTTTCGCGCTATACGCACGTTTTCTGCGTATTTTTGTTTGTTTGGGTTTGTGCATGGTGCGCTGCAGCGTCCAATTTGATGCAGCAAGCATGGGCGTGATCGATTGCGCATCTGGGTGTCTGTGCATGTACGGATTTGACATACTTTTTGGATTGTTTTGATTGTTTCGTTTAAACTGGAAACAGAAGGGTATGGACCGTACACGTCGCGTTTTTGTGTGATTTTGCCACGAAACTTTAATAGACGTGGATAATTGCCAGCGGTTAATGCCAACATTGGATACATTTTCCCATCGGTTAGCATTATGTTGTATTTAGGTTTTTGTTTTTTTATTAATTCTTGTTCGCGAACCAGAGCGTCTGATTCTGTTGGTACTGTTTCCCATTCAACATGTGATACCAGTGAACGCATAACCTGTTTGTGTAATTCCAGCTTGCTGATATCTAAATATTGTTTTAGTCGATTCGATAAATTTTTTGCCTTGCCAACGTACAGCAGGGTATTTTCGTTATCATACATCTTGTACACGCCGGGGGCGTGTGGTGCATTTTCAATTAAATCAGAAAATTGAATATTCATAATATTTATGATAGAATAATAATTAGTAAATAGCAAATAAGAGGTTTTCTATGAATCAAGAATCAGGTCGTTCGATGATTGAAATGTTGGGGGTGTTGGCGATTATGGGGGTCATAACAGTTGGTGCAATTGGTATGATTTCATCGGCAATGCGTACACAAAAGTTGACAACCGTTAATGATCAGGTTGTGCAAATGGTGACGATGGTTCGAAATCTGCATGCTGAATATGATGATTTCTCTAATATGGATGGCAATAAAATATTTGCAGCAATTGGTATGGATAAACAAAATCCATATGGTGGGGAATATGAACTGGCTGTTGATTCTGCAAACCCGCGTCAGTTTGTTGTTACTATTGGAGGATTGGGTGCTTCTGAGTGCGAGGCACTGGTAGCAAAAGCCTGGACGGATTCTGTTGATTATCAGTTGTCTGATGGTAAGCAGGGTGGCGCCAGTGGAAACTGTGGTGGCGCAAATGGTACGAATTTTGTTCGTATTGTTTATGGCGAATAATTTTGTTGTGCCAGGGTGGGTTGAAAGATGGCAAATTTTATCGAAGTTTCAAAAGTAGAAGATGGAACGCGCTTGTTACGATGGTTCTTGCGCCATTTTCCATCAATGCCACAACGTGAATTTTATAAATTATGTCGTGGTGGACAAATTCGTGTTAATTCAAAACGTGTTCGTGGACAAGAGCTGTTGTGTGCAGGCGATGTGGTGCGTGTGCCACCAACTGTGATGGGGTATACCAAGGCGCCGCAAAAGAAAACAGAAAGCGGAGATGTCTTTTCATTGGCGGATCTTGAACAGCTAAGAAAGTGCATAATGCACAATGATGAAGATGTTGTGGTGTTTAATAAACCTGCGGGTTTGGCTGTTCAGGGTGGAACAGGTATTCGTAAGTCAATAGATAAAATGGCGGCTGCGTTGTTCCCATATGATAAAATCTCGTTGGTTCACAGGCTAGATAAAGAGACTAGTGGTGTGTTGGTCGTGGCAAAAAATCAACGTGCAGCACAAAGCTTGTCTGCGCAATTTCAGACAAAAACTGCACACAAAGAGTATTTAGCGTTATTGTATGGTGATGTAAGTCCAAAACACGGTGTGATTGACAATTATATGTTAAAAGGTCAGGTGTTTGATACGCCTGGGCGTTTGGCTAATGGGGCGGGAGCGCGCCCACAACGTGCGATAACAGAATATTCTGTTTTGACCAGTGCTGCGGGATGCGTGTCGTGGGTTTTGTTTTCGCCAAAAACAGGTCGTACACATCAGTTGAGAATACATAGCGCATTATCCTTGAATGCGCCAATCGTTGGTGATACGCTGTATTCCAGACAGCATAAGTTGGATGGTGTGTTGGCTTCTATGTTGGAAACAAATAATTTATTTTTGTTTGCGCATAAGTTGACTTTTCAACATCCGGGTACTGGGCGTATGATGACGATGCGCGCAACTGTACCAGATTTTATGTTGCCTGTAATGAAGTTTTTAGAGTTTAAATTGCCGTAATGAGAGTTCGAAAAAATATTTTTATGCTGTTGATGCGAATCGCTGGATTGTTTCTGGGCGGGTTGGTTGTTGCGGTGGTTGTGGCATTAAGTCAGGTAAATTTGGAAAGCTTGCGCGGTAACTTAATTGCGGTGTTGCGTGATTCAATGGGGGTTCCTGTTGAAATAGATGGTGCAGTATCGTGGAAATTTTCTTTGCGTCCTCATGTGGAATTAAACAAGGTTCGTGTGCCGAATGCACAGTGGGCAAAAGCAAAAAATGCCTTTAGTGCAGAAAAAATAGATGTGCGATTAAATCTGATATCATTGTTTCGTAATCGGCCAACAATTCAAAATGTACGTGTGTATGATGCGAATATAAATATTGAGAGAAATAGTGAGGGTGAATATTCACTGGAACGATTGGTAAAACAGAAAAAAACACCTGAAAATATTACGCATGTGACCGAGAAATATCCTTTTCGTGACCCAGGGTTGGGTGGTGTTGAAATTCGTGGGATGAATGTAAACTTTTTGGGGGATAAATATTATCTGGCGGGTTTTAATGTGCGTTTGGTTCCACATTCAACAAAAGGGCGTGAATATTCTGGATGGATAAAAGCGAAAAATGATGTACAGCCATTTATTGTATCGTTTTTAGAGTATAATGAAACACGAAAAATATATCCTGTTAGGGTTGCTTTATCGACTGGCGGAGATGCACTGATTGCAAATATTGCATTAGAAGGAAAAAGCAAGCAACCAATTGATTTTATTGTTAAGGGGGATGTGCCAGATGCAGAAAAATTTGGAAAAATTTTCAACCTGGATTTATCGGATGTTCCTGCATTAAGTTTGAATGTCGCAGGGGGGTGGGATAGAAAGAAAATAGTACTGCGAAAGTCTGCGGTGCGTATTCGTGGAACTGATTTTACTGTTTCGGGTGAATTGGATTTGAGTAAAAGTATTTCTGTTGTAAAATTGAATGTTTATTCGCCACGAATTGCGTTGATGGATTTATTCCCTGCGTGGTATGCGAATAGGAATATGCGCAAGAAAGATAAAAAAAATGTGTTTAAAGGCATTCCTTTGTTCGCAGAAGAATTATTTGACCGGCAGGTTTCTTTAAATGTTGTGGTTGATGATTTGATTGTCTATCGTGATTTGAATTTGAAAAAAATGAATTTAAGTATGGATGCGGTTAATAATCATGCGCGATTAGATTTTAATACAGAATTTGTAGATGGTGAAATAAAAATAGGGATGGATGCTGATATAGAAAAAGATGGACGTGTATGGTTACAGTCGGCGGCACGCGGAAAAAATATTTATGTTGGACAATTATTACATAAGATTAAAGAAGATAATTTGTTATCTGATTTGCCAATGGATTTTGAATTTTATGTCCAGGCAAATGGAACGAATTTATCGGAAATTATGCAAACTGTAACTGGGCCTGTGCGTGTTTGGTCCAGTGGAACAGGGTACATGCATCCAAATTTGGTAGAGTATGTTTATGGAACGGATTTTTTGACTTCGTTGCGGCATAGTATTCAGGATTTGTTCAGTTCGGAAAAAAATAAGGATCGGATTAAGATATCGTGTGTCGCGCTGAATGTTATTTTGCGTGATGGTATATTTGAAACGCAAAATGGTTTTGCAGTTGAAACTAATGCGATAAATGTGCGGTTGTTGGGGGCGTTAAATCTGGGGGATGAGGAGATGAAGTTGTCTTTGACAACCGTGCCTGTTCGTGGATTGAAATTGTCGTTGACAGGAAATGTTGTAAATTCGATAAGCTTAACAGGTAACTTGGCAGAACCGAACGTGAAAATTGATGGCGTATCTGTTGCAGGCAAGGTTGCATCTGCAACGGGGTTGGGGTTGTTGTTGGCGCCATTTACAGGTGGTATCAGTTTAGTCGCTGGGGCGGGGATTGGTTTGGTTGCTGGGGATTTGCTGGAAAACTGGTTGGCGGATGATAATCCGTGTGATACAGCCCTGAAAAAAGGTGCACCGCTTAGACACGATGACCCGGAATGGATGGCAGAACCGATAGATGAATTGGTTAATCGTGTGCTTTGACGAATTTGTGTTTTAATATTGTTTATCTGTGTTGCTTTTGGTCTTGCACCGAATCGGTGTTTTTTGGTAAAGTTGATGTAACAGAGTGTGGGATACACATAAAATATAAGGAAACAGGAGTAGTATTATGGAATTTTCAGTGTTTCGTCAGGTTTTAATACGTGCGCTGGGGCATATGCAATCGATTGTAGAAAAGCGTGCGACTTTGCCAATCTTGATGAATGTAAAAATAGAAGCTGCTGATGATTTGATTTTGTCGGCGACAAATGTTGATTTGGAATTGGTTGAACATGTTGCAGCAGATATCACGTTGGGGGGCAAAATTACTGTGCCTGTTCAGATGTTGTATGACATTGTTCGCAAGTTGCCAGATGATGCAGAAATTTCTTTTAAACAGTCGGGTGATCAGTTGGTCGTGTCCAGTGGGCGTGCAGTATTTCGCTTGCCAACGTTGCCTGCGGAAAATTTCCCTGCGATGGCAGGCAGCAATCTGACAACAAAATTCCAGATGACGACAGGTGATTTGGCGCATTTGATTAATCAGACAAAATTTGCGATTCCAACAGATGATGTGCGTTACCACTTGGGTGGGATTTATTTCCATATTGCAGATGAAGGCGATGCGAAAAAGTTGACTGCAGTTGCAACTGATGCCCAGCGTATGGCGTTGTGTGCGATGCCGGCGCCGGTAGGCAGTGCGGAAATGCCATCTGTTATTTTGCCACGTCGTGTGATTGGTGAATTGTCAAAGTTGTTAGAAGATGCCAATGTCGA
Source organism: Candidatus Enterousia sp. (assembly GCA_045530935.1). Classification (GTDB taxonomy): domain Bacteria; phylum Pseudomonadota; class Alphaproteobacteria; order Rs-D84; family Rs-D84; genus Enterousia. Next base: position 44,205 of record JAZSDC010000022.1, read on the forward strand.
TGATGTTATGGTTGAATTGTCAGATACCAAGGCGCGTTTCACAGTTGGTTCCGCAACATTGACCAGTAAATTAGTCGATGCGCAGTATCCAAACTATCGTGTTGTGATTCCAAAAGGTAATGACAAGATTGCGATTTTAGACAGAAAACAGTTTATTAATGCGGTTGACTTGGTTTCGGTTGCCAGTGTTGATAAGACAAAATCTGTTCAGTTGACATTCAGTATGAATAAGTTGGTCATTAATGCGTCCAGTCCAGATGCAGGTACTGCAACCCAGGAATTGGACATTGAATATAATGGTGACAGTTCGTTTACGGTTGTATTTAATGTAAAGTTTTTGTTGGATGTTGCGGGTCAGGTTGAGGGTGAAAAATTCCAATTAGAGATGCAGGATCCTTTGGCGCCAACAAAGATTAATTCAGTTGATAAAGACACGGATGCGCTGTATGTTTTAATGCCGATGCGTATGTAAGGAAACTTATAGCTTGAAACGTTGTGTGTGTTCGTGTATAATTGAATAAGAAGGAAAAAAGGTGAATTCATGAAAAAGATTATGAGACGTATTAATTTTGCGCTTGTTGCGATGATGGCTGCGCCAATATCTGCATTCGCTGCACCTGATGGGACGGTGCTGTCGATGAATAAGACAGTTTGTGAATTGGCCACGCAGTTTGGGGCTGTGTTTAAGGGGTTACGCTTGCTGGCGTTTATTGGTGCTGGCTTTATCCTGGCGTCCTGGGCCTGGACATATATTTCTAAAGGCGAAGCAAAGCTGGAAGATGTTAAGACTAAGGGGATGGGTATGTTGATTGGTTTTGCAATGCTGTTTTTGGTTGGTATTATTTTGTCTGCCTTTATTACAATGACGGGTGGTGACAATTGTGTTGCTAGCTCCTTTTCATGATGTGTAAAAAAAAGGGGGGGCACCCCCTTTTTTTTATTTTGTTTTTAAATAGGCATATTTGTTTATAAAGTCGCGTTCTTTTTGCATTAAAATAGATTGTATTTGTTGTATGGGCGTGTGGGTTATGTCGCGAATTGGGTCAATGCCCATTTCTGTGATAAATTTTGTTCGTATTGCTGAAAATTCGTTATATGCGATGTCAAAGATTTCCTGATGTGTTATAAAATCTTCTTGGGTGATTGCTTTTATAATATTCTGTAGTATTTCTTGTTTGTAGAACAGTAGCATTGAACCCATGAAATCTGCCAAGGGTCTTTTGTCGTGGGTGTTTAATGCGTTTTTATTGCGAATGGTAGCAGGTGTTTCATTGAACAGTGCGATTGTGTTTTGTTCTGAAAAGTCATGAAAGTTAACGCCATGTTTGTACAGTAATCCATTCAGTTTTTTTGTATAGCGTGATAATTGTTCGCGCAGGTGTACGCGTGCGAATTGATAACACCATGCGTTCATTGTGTCAAATGTCATATTTGGGTCGATTATGGGGCTGATAAAATATGTGCGCGCAAAAATCATGTACGGGTTCTTGCGTGACATGCACCAGCATGCATAAGGCGACAATTTAAAATCTTTGGCGTTTTTAAAGTAATGGTTGTCCAGTGTGTATGGGTGTGTGATTTGTACGACATGATTGTTGTAAAAATCAATATTTGTGTTTTCTAGTTGTGGAAATCCGCGGGTGCTGTTTGTTGGTCTGGGCATAACCATATTTTGCCATATATGTGCGCTGAATGATGGTTTTTGTGGGAATATATTTTCGCCAAACAGGTTATGTAAATCAGAATACATCCAACCAGTTGTGCTGGTATTTTTTTCAGATTCTGTATCTGGGAACAGCGATGGTTGGGTGATGTGCTGAATACGACAAGCGTTCAATGTTTTAAAAATTTTTTCTTTTTTTGAAATTATCATTTAAATCTCTCTCGGGGGTGGGATGTTATTTTTTTTCATCCAGATTGGCCAGGGAATATAATACCGATGATATTAATGATTGGTATGGGACGTGTTGTGTTTCGGCCAGTTCTTTAATCTTGTCCAGAATGGGGCGTGGTATGCGCATGTTTATAACGCAATCAGATTTGTTAAAAGCCTTGTATGCGGCGTATTCGCGTAACAAGGATTCCATATTCATTACAAATAATTGTTGCATTACGTTTGGCATATGCAGACTCCTATACTAACCGCAATACAGCGGTAATTACAACAAACTATACCATTGTAAATACATTTGTCAATACAAATATAAATACAGTTGTGTGTGCCTGTGTGTGGGCGGTGGTATTGGTGTTTGTATTGTGTGGTTTTGGTTTGATTTTTGCGTTTAGTGTGTTTAAAATTGTCGTGTATAAATGGAAAGGATTTTATTATGTTAAAGCGTGTCTTGGTCACGGTTGTGGCATTGTTTGTTTCTGTGTGGTCTGCGCATGCGGAATTAAAGGTTGATATTATTGCGGGCGCGGCCCAGCCGATTTCAATCGCGGTCCAAAAATTTGAAACAGGTGATGGGGTGCGTGCAAAAGATGCCGCCATGATGCGCAGCGTCGTTGAAAACGATTTAAAGCGAACAGGTTTATTTCGTATCGTTAATCATGATGCGTTTCCTGAATATGTAAAAATGCACGCGATGCCGACTTTTAAAACATGGGCGGCGATTAAGACACAGGTTTTAGTCCAGGCGAAATTAACAGCAGAATCAGATAATCGTTATAAACTGGATTTCTTTGTATGGGATGTTGATGGGCGCGAACAGATAGAGGCCCAGTCACTGGTTGCAACGCGCAAGACGGCGCGTCGTATGGCACATATTATGGCAGATGCGATTTATGAACGCCTGACAGGCGAGGTTGGATATTTTGATACTCAGATTGTCTTTATTGCGGAAACAGGTGATGTGGCACAGCGTGAAAAGCGTTTGGCAATTATGGACCAAGATGGGGCAGGGTTGCGTTATTTATCTGATCTTGGGGTGATGGTTATGTCGCCGCATTTTTCGCCGAATATGCAATCGATTGTATTTTTGTCTTATTATAATGATGATCCAATGGTGTGGAGTTTGGATTTAAATACTGGTGAACAGCGTCGTCTGGGGCAGTTTGGTGGAATGAATTTTGCGCCGCGTTTTTCCCCAGATGGTTCGCGTGTCGCAATATCATTGGTAAAAAATGGTATTACGCACATATATGAATTTAATTTGGAAACGAATGAATTGCGTCAATTAACATTTGGTAATTCGATTAATACTAGTCCTTCGTATTCCCCGGATGGCAAAAAAATGGCGTTTAATTCAGACCGTTCAGGGCGTCAACAAATTCATGTCTTGGATTTAGAGACAGGTGCTGTTGAACGTATTACCTATGGGGCGGGGCGATATGCAACGCCTGCATGGTCGCCGGATGGTCAGTTTATCGCGTTTACAAAAATTGCAGAAGATACTTTCTATGTTGGTATTATGGACCCGCGTGGGCGCAATGAAAAGATTTTGGCGGGTGGTTGGTTTATGGAGGCACCATCTTGGGCGCCAGGATCACGTCGAATTGTTTATTATGAAACGGAAAAACATTTAGATGGCATAGATAGAATCAGTCATATTCGCAGTGTCGATATAACAGGACAGAATTTCTATGATATTGAATTACCAGATGGTGTGAATGGATTAGAACCAACGTGGTCGCCAAAGTTGCCATAAGTATACATGTACAAGATTTTTGTTATATTCTTGATGGTTTGTGTGTCGATGGCTGCCGGTGCGGTACCTGCGGTGGTGGATTATGTTGTTGATGGTGATACATTGGCTGCACATGTTAATGTTGCAGATGGGGTTCGGGTTCCTGTGCGTGTACGTTTGATTAATATAGATACCCCAGAATTAAATGGCGATTGTGAAGCAGAGGTGAACAAGGCGCATCGTGCGCGTATGCGTATGCAACAAATATTACCGCGTGGAACAGTAATTCAGTTAAAAAATATCAAAGATGATAAATATTTGGGGCGGATTGATGCAAATGTTGTAATTGATGGCGATGATGTTGGGGATGTAATGGTTCGTGAAAATTTAGCTCGTAAATATTCTGGTGGACGTCGACAGTCATGGTGTAAAAAATAACACGCCCAAGTGGGCGTTTTATTTTGTTTATTATTATTGGTAATATGCATTAGATGAACAATAATATGTTCCAGAATATGAAGAACTGCTCCATGCGGGTTTCGAGGAGCCTTGCATATAGCATTGGTTAATGCCGGTTGCGCCGGTGGTGCTTAGGCCGTTGTAACCGCTTTGTGTGGGGCATGCGGTGCACAGTGTGCCACTAATTGCATAATATCCAGCGTTGCATTTAAATGTTTCAGTACCGCCCATGCATGTTGCGTTGGATGGACATTGGGTGCAGTATTGACCGGATGCGGCATCGGGGGTATGATAATATCCGGTGTTGCATACGTATGTGGAACCATTACCACCCATACATGTTGCGCCCGATGGACATTCGACGCAGCCGTTGGCGGACACAGGCCTTATGCTAGCTGTGCTGGGGTTAGCGGTCCCATAGTATCCGGTTGCGCATTGTATTGAATATGAGTTTTCGCATGTACAGTAAAGGACGCCACTGGTTGGGTTGCAAGTTGATGTAAGAATGCCGCCAACGTCTTGTATTTTGTAACCGATCAAGTACGTCTGAGGCATTCCTGTTGCGGCGCATTTGTCTGCTGCGCATACGCCATCTGCGCCCATTTGACAGGTTTCTGAATCATATGTTAGCCCAGCTGTATCAATATTCGAGCACAAAAGAGGCAGTACGCACTGCAGATCTGTTGCATTTGCGTTTGATGATATGTGTTGGGTAGTAAGGATTGCAAAGGCCCCCATAAATATTTTAGCAACGCATCTGGATATATAAATTGTGTTTGATAAAATATGATTTCGCATTCTTTTCCCCCATAGATTTGATTTTTTTCTGATACGATGATAATAAAAAAAATCTGGCATTGCCAGAATTATTTTATGCACTGTGACGATTTATTGCTTCACTGATTTCGTCTAGTGATGCATTGCATGGTAATAATGGTTCAAACCATACGTTGGCAGTTCCAGAATTCATGCGGCCATGTTTGGGCCAATATAGTCCAGCATCTGTTCCAACAGGCAAAATTGGTAATTTTAATGTGTGGGCCAACAATAACAGACCGCGCTTTAATGGAATGCGTTCACCTGGTTTTGCGCGTGTGCCTTCGGGAAATATGACCAATGTGCCGCCGTCCAGTACGCGTTTTTCAACGTCGTCGGCTAATTTCTTCATGTTTGTTTTGCCACGGGCACGATTTACGCCCAACATGCCACAACGCCAAAACGCCCACCCATAAATTGGTATCCATAACAGTTCGCGTTTCATGATAAAAAATGAATTTGGTACAACGCGTGAGATAACAGCAATCTCTAGGATAGACATGTGTTTGGCGGCAATGATTGATTTGCCGTCCAGACGCTTGTTCTCGTTCGGCATGGCTGGTATGCCGTTTTCTTCGGTTTGGGGATAGTGCACGTTATATCGTATGCCACAAATCAGGCGCGCCAATACCAATACGCCGGCGGCGTCGGTGAATACAAATTTACGAGATAGCTTTTTTGAAACCAAACCGATTAACAGTAATGGCGACCATAACAGAAAGTATATTGGTAAGATGATTTTAAATAGTATCGTGCGTATCATATTTATTTCCCTTTTCTTGTTGTGTTCAGCTTTCTTTTATTCCAATCATTGTGACAATGTATTTTATATATTCAGTTGTCCATCTTTCAAGTCTTTTTGCAGGGGGCATTCCTGTTAAAATTGCAGGGCATGTAACAATTTCTGTTTCGGGTAATTCTGATTGAACCAGGTATTTGGCACGATTCATGTGGTCTTCGGTTGTGATTATTACCAGGCGTGTCAGATTGCGGGTGTGCGCAATGTCGCGTATCGCACGTGCGTTTTGATATGTGGATTTTGATTCGGATTCAATTATCGCAGGACGTGAAATGTCAATATGACCCTGGGCCCCGGCGCCAATGATGTATAAGTTTGCGTTGGGAAATTCTTGCATTTTACGAATCGCAAATGGAATGCGACGTTCGTCGCCGGTCAGTACAAATATACTGTCGTCAGGGCGTATCGTGCCACACTGAACCGGGGCGGTGGATTTAAATATCATGCCACCCAGGATAAAACAACTGAATATTAAAAATGTTGGTGTCAGGATGCGTGGTGCCATATGTATCAGCTGTTCTTTAATATTTTTAGTGTTGTTTTATGGGTTATTGTTATTGCAAATATAATTATTGCAATTGGCAGTAATGTTAATGCAAGCCATCCATATGTTGATATGCCAATCATCGCCATTAACCCAATGCGTGTACGATGAGCCGCAGATATAATTAACAGTAATACAGGGCATGCCGCTAAAAAACCAATGCCGGTTGCAGTCGCGGATATTTTCGCAACAATAATTTGCATCTGGCGTGCAATAAATTTATCAGATGCGCCAATTTGATTCAATATTTCCAGCTCGCGACGGTGTAACATGGCGGTGTTGCGCGCAATGTACGATATGCAAATCCCAATCGCCCCCAGAATCATTGCCAGTATCAATGTCGACATTAGTATGATTTGTATGCCAACACTGGTCGATGATTTTAGTGCCTTGGCGTGTGGTAAAAAGCGGGCGGTGCCAGATATCTTTTTTTCAAATTCTGTCATGGCATCGGCAGAATTGAATTTTATTTCCCACATCGCAGGCAGGTAATTTTTTAATATGTTGTTGTTCCCGGATATCCATGGTGACATCAAGTCTTGCATTTGATTTGTGCTGATTTGGGTCGATTGGGCGATTTGTTCCGCGCTGTCTTGGATAATTTTTTTTGCGGTGTCTTGTTTGTTTGTGTCCATAACCTGGACCGTGGCGACCAAATCCCATTGTGCATTCCAGCGCATTATCCCGGTTCCAATGGATAGTGCCAGCCCCAATGCCAATACCGATAAAAATGCCAGCAGGGACATAATTGTTGTCATGAACATGGATTGTTCGCGTACTAGTGAAAATACAACAGGTTTTTTAATCATTTTTATGCATTCCCAATGTCGTCAAATTGTTTCGATAATTCTGTAAAATAATTTTGGGGTTTAGGGCCACGCCAAATTTTCTTGGGTTCTGAATCGGTGGGCGCTGCCTTGGTGGTGCCGGTGAATGTAACGCGGTGATTGTTTACGTGAATAACAGGAAATTTATATGTTTCCATTAATTTTGTATTGTGTGTCGCAAGAATTATCGTGGTGCCAAACATCTTGTTCATTTGTATGAATAATTCCATCAGGCGTGACGCGTTTTCATCGTCCAGGTTTCCTGTTGGTTCGTCGGCCAGTAAAATTGTAGGCTGAATCGTAATTGCACGTGCAACCGATACGCGCTGTTTTTGCCCGCCAGATAAGGTTAATGGATTTGCATCGGCGTATTTACCCAAACCAACCCAATCTAATACCTTGGTCACCAGTTGTTTAATCTTAACCTCTGGCATGTTGCGTACACGCAGGGGCAGGGCGACATTATCAAAAACACTAAGGTGTGACAGCAGTGAATAATCTTGGAATACAATCGCCATTTTCTGACGAATTTGTGTTATTTCGTCGCGGGTCATGTCGTTGGTTATTTTGCCAAATAATTTTATTTGACCACGTGATGGCTTGTGTAATTGATATATCAGGCGCAATAAAGTCGTTTTGCCGGCGCCAGATGCACCAGATAAAAAATAAAAGCCACCGTTGCTGATGTTAAATGAAACATCAGTTAATATGTCAGGCGTTCCGTCATAACGTGCCGCCACATTTGCAAATGATATTGCTGTCTTTTCTTCCATGGGGTGAATATAGAAAAAAAATTATTAATGGTCAATATTTGTTTTTTTTGTGTTTGGTTGTTTCGTCGTTTTATGGTATACTTAGGAAAAAAGGAAAGGGGTTATTTATGAGCAAAGTTATGTCTGCTGCCGTGTTGGGGGCGCTGGTTATGTTTGGTGGGGCGCATGCGGCGCCAGTTTCGTCACAGCCAAATATGTTGCAGCGTTTGTTTGGCGGTCAATGGTATGGTGCGATTCGTGGTGAAGCGTCTTTTTTAAATTGGAAAAATGAGTATTCATCAGATGCTGATGTTGATGGCACGTCAGAAAGATTTTCGTTTGAACCTGTTTTTGGTGCTTCTTTGGCGATTGGGCATGTTGGTGATAATAATTGGCGTGGTGAAGTAGAAGCAGGGCTGATTGGACGTTTTTCGGACAGTGGATATGGCGCAGATTTTAAGCTGACTATACCATATGTGTCGGTTAATGCGTTGCATGATTTTGATAATAATGTCTTTGTTGGGGCAGGGTTGGGATTGGCGCTGCCTAAGGTTGATTTAAGTTGGTACACGTTTGAAGTTGATGAACGTGAATTTTCACCAAAGTTTGATTTGATGGCGGGATATTCGCATCAACTGGATTCGCGGGTAAGCTTGGAATTCCGTTACAAGCTGTCTGTGTTGTTCGGGCCGGATGTCAAGGCGCAGGGAATTTCAAACTCTGGTGATTATTGGCTGAAAACAGATGTGGGAACAATTTTTGCTAATTCATTTTCTATTGGGTTAAGGTATATTTTCTAAGAAAATGAATTTTTTGCAAAAAAGTCGGTTGACCCCGATTCGTTAGATGTGATAAAGTTGGACATAAGTAGAGAGAAGAAATTATGGAACAAAAGTTTAAAATATCGTTGCTGTCAGTTGTGTGCGTGTTGTGCGCGGCGGTGACGTTGCCTGGGTATGGCGCTGCTTCGGTTCGTTCGTTGGGCGGGGCGGGCACATATGTCGGTACATCTGGTGCGGCGGCTGCGAAAAGAAACGGTGTTTCGAATTCTGTTAATTCTGCGCGTGCAGGTTCTATGCGTGTAAATAAGTCTGATGCGGCAACATCTGGATCGCGTATTAGTGCAACGCGTGCGTCTGGAACGCCGCGTTTGTCAATTGGTAAATATTTATCAGGGTCCAGTATGATTAACCCAGGACAATCGGTGTCTGGTGGTGTTGCAAGCGGTAGACCTGGTGGCTCAGATGATAAACCAAGTGGGTTAGAGGCGCGTGTAGACGCGTTGGAAGCGTACGTTGATTTTGATGCGGATGCCCAAGAAAATATCGCGGACAAGGTTGCAGCTGTTTCAGACAGGATTGAAAGCTTGGTTTTGGATGTTGATAAGTTGTCTCAAGATTTGTCCCAGGTCACAGGTGAACATACAGTTGTCGATTATGAAAATGGTGTTCTGACGGTTGTTCAGGATGGGCAGACATTTAATTATGAATTGAATAAAGTTTTTGCTGGCAAGGACGAGGTTGCGGCACTGCAGGATGCGATTGATGATATCCAGATGGGGAAAGAGGCGCTGATTAATTATTATACTAAAACCGAAGTTGATGGATTGCTGGAAGGTTATGCGAAAAAGGGTGATGAAAGAGTTATAACTGCTGATATGTTAGACGTTGGTAATGTGGCGCCGGGTGGTTTGCTGATGTTGCAAACAAATGCCCAGGGTGTGCCAGAATGGGTTGATGTGAATATTTACTAATTAAAAAAGAAAAATAAAAAATAAGAAAGGAAGGAAAAGATGAAAATAAAAAATATTATGTTCTCTGGTGTTATGGCGGCAATCTTGACATCAGTATGTGGTGCGGCCAGTGCGGCAACGGTTGATTTGGTTACCAAAGGCTATGTAGACAAGGCTGTTGCAACAAAGCAGGCTGATTTGGGATTGACAGCCGAAGGGTTGCAAGCAATTCAGACCGAAGCAGGCAAGGTTACAGGTATTGCACAACGTGTAGAAGCATTAGAAGGTGATATTGGCGAAATGCCTGTGGATGGTTTTACAATTAATGGTAATACGGTTAATACAATTGTTGGGGCGATTAATGCGTTGGATACCAAGGTTGCGTCCAGTGAAGATGTTTCTGATTTGAAAGAGTTGGTGACAAACAGTGAAACAGGTTTGCAGAAACAATTGGCAGATGTTAAAAATTTGGTTGGCGACACATCAGTTGAGAGCCAGATTCAAGATGCAACAGCCGGTATGGTATCAGAAGGGGAGTTGAATACAACATTGGCTGACTATGCCACAGATGAAGAAGTTAAAAACTTGGTTGGTGAAATACCAGTTGCAACCCAGATTCAAGATGCAACAGCCGGTATGATTACAGAATCAAATATGACAGAAAAATTATCTGGCTATGCGACGGATAGTGAATTGCAGGCTGTGTCAAATGTTGCGAATGCTGCTTTGACAAAAGATGTTGCGGATACATTGTATGATGCGAAAAATGCAGCGGCAACAGTTAAATCTGAAATAGCAGCTGAAAATTACATCAGTGGTAATGGCGAAGCAGGTACATATCTGGTAACCAAAGATGGTAATGGCGGTGTTACATGGAATGCAGTTGTTATTGTCGATGAAGAAGGTAAAAATGCAATTACTGGTCAGACAATTGAACAGCCATTGCCAGATGCTGGTGAATAATAAGGATATAAAAAACTGCTAAGGTCCCTGCCATAATGTGGGGTGCGTAAAAAAACGAAAGAAAGGAAAAAAAATGAAAGTAAAAAATATTATGTTTTCAGGCATTATGGCAGCGATTTTGACATCTGTTGCAGGTAATGCCGGTGCTGCGATTTCTGTTGCATCCCAAGGGTATGTTGATACAGAAATTGGCAAGGTAAATGCCACAGTAACAAATTTGGAAACCAATATTACAAATAATTATGTAACAAACAATAATTTGGCAGGTGCAGTTGCAGATGCAATTGAAAATGCAGAATCTGGAACATTGGCAGAAATTGATTCTGTTATTGATCAGGTTGGCAATTCAGAATCTGGTTTGGTTGCGGATGTTGATTCTTTGCAAAACGCGATTGGTGAAAATACAATCGGTGATTTGGGTACAGATGCCGAAGGTAATGCGATTACCAGTGTTGAATCTGCATTGGCGTTAAAAGAAGATGTTGCAAATAAAAAGACGTCGATGACCGCAGATGAATACAAGGCAATGTCCAGTTCAGACAAAGAAAAGTTCTATACATCTGTTGCAGCGGCAGAAACAATTGCAAATGCAATTGTAACCCAGATTGAAGCTGATGCGGGCGATTTGTCTGACTTGCGTAGTGATGTTAATACTGCAATGAATGATATTGATGCATTGGAAGAATTGGTTGGTGAAACTTCTGTTCAATCACAAATTTCAACAGCAACTGCAGGTATGGTTACGACAGAAAACAAAGCAACAACATTGGCAGACTATGCCACAGATGAAGAAGTTAAAAACTTGGTTGGTGAAACTTCTGTTCAATCACAAATTTCATCAGCATTGTCTTCTTATACTAATACCGAAGGGACCCAGAACTTAATCGCAACTGCAAAACAAGAAGCGATTGATACAGCGGCAGGTGATGCGACAACCAAGGCGAATGATGCATTGGATTCCGCAAAGACTTATACAAATGACGAGATTGCAAAATTAAGCGCACTGGCCAAGGCGTCGGTTCCAACAGAATGTTCGTCTGAATCTACGTATTGTGTGTTGTCATATAATGGTACAGAATATTCATGGATGCCATTGACTGCGCCGGCAGAAACACCATCAAATTCAAATGGTGAAGAATTGCCAGAATAAAATTTAAAAAAAGGGCAAAAATATGTTTTTTGCCCTTTACAGGATTAGGCAAAAAATGATATAATGCATCATACGAAAGGAAGGAAGGGAATTATGAAAAAGTTAACATCCAGTATTTTTGTTGGAATTCTGGGGCTTTGTGCGGTCGGGGTGGCGGATGCTGCGGTCGTTTCCACTGGCTATTTAGAAGAAAAATTAGCAGACAAGCAAGATGCGTTTACTGTTGATGGTAACGTTAAAATGTCAGATAACAATGTTTTGACTGTTGAAACTGGCGCGGTTGCTGAAAATGCAACAACATTGGTTACCGGTGGTGCGGTTGATACGGCGATTAAATCTGCTGTTTCTGCCGAGGCGACTGCCCGCGATAACGCGATTACAAACATAATTGGTGATTTGGGTGAAAATGCGTCTGTTGTTGCTGCGATTGCATCTTCTTTGGACGAAGCTAATAAATACACAGATGATGAAATTAATGAATTGGCGGCAAAACTGGATGGTACTGCAGGCCCAGAAGGTCAACCGGGCTTGGTAACCCAGGTTACAACCCTGCAACAATTGGTTGGTGATACTGCGGTTGCGACCCAGATTGCAAATGCAATTGGTGCGTTAACGGCTGAGGATATCCCAGAATTGGGAATTTCCAAGATTAATGGTCTGCAGGATGCGTTGGATAATAAACAGACTAAGTTGGGTGTCGATGATTTTGGTAATTTTGTCACAATTGATGAAAATGGCAAGATTGTTACGACGTTCAAGGCGACTGATTCTGTTACAATTGCTGACGATGGTTCATTAAGTGTTGGTGTTATCACAAATGCTAATATTGCAGATGGCACAATTGATGGCAGCAAGCTGACTGCAAATTCTGTTACTGCGGACCAAATTGCATCAGGTGCAATTGGCGTAGATGAACTGGGCGCGAATGCGGTTACAGATGCTGCGGTTGCAGACGGTGCGTTGGCTGTTGCAAAGATTAATGGTTTGCAGGCATCATTGGATGAAAAATTTGAAATCCCTGAATATACAACACAAACCCAAGAGGGTACATATGTTCTGACGGCAACTCAGAAGGATGGTGTCGTTACATATGCGTGGGAAAATATTGCAGGTCGTGATGATAGTGCGACAGAATAATATATAACGAAATTTAAATCACTTTGTGATTAAATAAAAAAAGAAAGAAAGGAAGGAAAACATGAAAAAATTATTAACAGTATCTTTGTTGGCGATTATGTCTGTAAGCGCTGCAAACGCAAAAATCGCATCAACAGAATATATGGAAAAGGTTGCAGGTGCAACTTTAGCAACAGATGGTATAATCGCAGACTTGCAAACAACAAGTAAAAAACTTGTTCCTGCTATTAACGAGGTAAAAGGTACTGCGGATTCTGCATTGTCAAAGGCGAATGCTAATGCACAGACTTTACAGTCTATGGCGACATCTGAAACTGTTTCAGGAATCGACACTCGTTTGAATGCCGCCGAAGGTGAAATTGACGCATTGCAGACAGCGATGGGGACTACAACAGATGTGACAGCAGATATTGCTGCTGCAAAGAAAGCTGGTACAGATGCTGCGACAGCTGTTGAAGCTTTAGAAGATGGTCAGGTTGCGACTAATACGACGAATATTACCAATTTGACAACTACAAAGTTGAATGCATCAGAGGTTTCAGAAGCCGGTACGGTTGGTCAGTTAGTTACTACAATGCTAGGTACAACCGCGGGTGGGTTGACGTCAGAGATTAATGCTGCAAAGGGTGCAGCAGCTGCTGCCCAGGAGACAGCTGATGATGCTGCGACAGCTGTTGAAGCTTTAGAAGATGGTCAGGTTGCGACTAATACGACGAATATTACCAATTTGACAAATGCTGTCAATGATCAGACTAATGGTTTGGCGACCAAGGCCACCAAGGCAGAATTGGGTATTAATGGTACTTTGACTGTTCCTACAGAATGTCAGGGGGCAGGTAAGGAATGTGCTTTGGTTATTATCAATGGTGTGGCTGAATGGCAGGTCGTTCAGAAATAATGAGCATTTCTTTGAACATGTGCGGGACAGAATTTTCTGTCCCGTTTTTTTTTATTTCCCTTTCCTACATTCTCATCCCGGAAAAAACTTCTCACCCCACCACACACCTTGTCACCCCGGGCAAAAAAATTGTCATCCCGGGGCTTGACCCCGGGACCTAGGTCGTACAACATTTTCCATATAATAATTTCTTATCCTGGGAAAAAATTTCTCATCCCACCGCACACTTTCTCATCCCACCACACACCTTGTCATCCCGGGGCTTGACCCCGGGACCCAGGTTTGGTGCTTATAATAAATTATTTAAATCTTCAAATAAGTCGCGCCATTCTGGGTTGAATTTTTCTATCAAATCTTTTTTCCAGTTTCGTTTCCATTCTTTTAAGCGCTTTTCGTGTCGTATAGCCTGGTTTACGTCTTCAAAGCGTTCGAAGTAAACTAATTTATCAATATTATATTTACTGGTGAAACCGGGGGTCAGGTGATTTTTATGTTCGAAAATTCGTTGCGGCAGATTACTGGTTATGCCTATGTAAAGCGTTCCATTTCTGGAACTGGCCATGATATAAACATAATAATATTTTTGCATGTACATAATATTTACAATGATATATGACCTGGGTCCCGGGGTCAAGCCCCGGGATGACAAGGGGAGGGGATGACAAATTTTTTGTCCTGGGGTGAC
>JAZSDC010000041.1:0-34759 GCA_045530935.1 Candidatus Enterousia sp.
AGAATCTGGGCGCTGAATATATGATGCTGCATCTGCTGCGCTGTCTATATATTGAATAAAATTGCCCCACATGCTTTCATGGTTTTGTTTATATTTTGCTGTTATTATTTCCGAGACAATTGTTTTATAACATTCCGTATGCGTGTCAAATTCGGGGTTCCATTATAAAAAGGCACCCCGATGGGGTGTTCTTTATGGGGGAAGAAAAAGATTGGAAAACCGCCGCAAAGGAAGCGTCTGAAAGGAAAGATGTACAAAAGGCGCGTCGTGAATGGACAAAACTAATGTTTCTAAACGCAAACTAACGATAGAATATTTTGTGCAAAATCAGGGTGGATGCGGTCATTTTAGCATATTTGACCGCGTCCTGTTCTGACATATGTAATGCATCAGTATAGTATTTTTTGATATTGTCTGCCATTGCATCATATATTAAAACCAGGTCATCATATTTTGCCAGTTCTGATAATAAATCTTTTGCATAAAAAAACTTTTTTTCTTCAAAATTAAGTTTTATGAATAAGTCGTCGTGTGTTTTGCCCTGAAAAAAAGAAGTTGGGTAAGTCAGCATCTCTATCATATCATGATAATTTGATGTGCTTAGCGCGAAACTTATTGTGCCATTGATCGGTGGTTCTTGGTTTATTCTTGACAACAGATCAAAACTTGGGGATTGAACAAAACGCCTTATCTGTGTTATCTCATACGGATTAAACGGTTTGCAAATGCCTGCAATCGCGGCATCCCGCGAACTGCCAAAATAGCCATCTATCAAATCAAGTGCGCTTTTATTTTCCTTTATCATACCTATGTGAACACAAGGCAAGGTCATGTGAAATAAATGTTTGGCGTCTTCAAAATTCTTAAAATATTCCGGCCAAGAAACCTCGTCTTTGAAATATTCAAAATAACAAAAATTATCATATGTACCATGCGCACCATCGCAATCAGCGGCCATTATCTGCATTGCGTTGTGAATCAGTTGATTGGCATATTCAATGTCTTGGTATTCATTGTCTGACAAATAGATATAAGCCAGATACAACATAGAATCTGTGTATTTTTTATCATTTACATCCAAGGTCGCTAAACATGCTTTGTATATATCAATCGCTTCCTGCTTTTTTGACCAATCAAGGGAATAAATATCGCCACATACAGTGTGGTTGGTCTTTTTGGGTATATCATAATTACATCCCAGCAGACATAACAGACAAAGTGTTTTGAATAACTTCTTCATACTTCAAATCTTATTTAGATTTATATTGTCTGTCAATGACATTATACACAGGTCACGTTGAATCAATCAGGAACGTTACACAACTTACTGGTATGATTTTTTATTTCCGCCAACACCGCATCCAACAATGGGTCTAAATCAAGCACTTGTTGCACATTTTCGGTTCAAGGCGTGTCAAATTCGGGGCCCCATTATAAAACGTCCCATTTGGCGCGTTTTTAATTTAACCCAAAAAAAGGGGGCGTCCAAACAAAGACATGGCAACCGACGTAAAAGCGGTGTCTGAAAGAAAAGACGTGCAAAAAAAACATTGTGGCTGAACAAATTATATTTATATTGGATCAATCGGATCAATCGGAAGAATCGGAGATGATGCATTGCATTTTCCGCTGTTTTCGCTGAAATAATACTTACCAATGTCATCTGAAATTGGGTTGGCGGCAGATGTTGTGATATAACAATCAGAAAGTACTTCATTGTTGCCGGATATACTTTGTCCTGTAAATGTTTTACCGTCAGCGTCTTCATAGTCGGGACATTTATAGCACCCGGTGCAACTGATTATATTATTCGTAGATTCACAATCTGGTGTTCCATACGCCCCATCCGCACACTGACCATCGAGTTTTAAAGAACACGTAATCTTTATTGTGCACGTGTTATTAACAAAATCAGGTATCTCCTCGGTGACTGTATCTGTGCAAATTGTACTAAAATCATAAAGGGCGCTGGTTCCATCTTCGTAAGAAAAACACGATTCATCGTATTCTGTTTTTTTATTTGAGTAACCTTTGCAATAACTGCTGATTTCGTTCCTGCCCTGACAACTAAGCATAATCCGATAATTTTCTGTTGCTAATACGATATTTTCAGTTGCAACAAATATACCAATTAACATGCATATTAATATTTGTATAATTTTTTTCATCTTTTTTTCCAGTTTATTTGTTATTTTTTTCTTTATAGTAACAATTCTTGTCATAATAGTACCATCCAACATTATCGTCCTGGGTATTGTTTTCTGAACCTATGAAATAACAGTCTGTTAGGGCAGTCGCGTTATATTCACTGGTTCCTTTACCTGGACAAGGGTCGCATAAATCTTCTTTTTTATAAAAACCAGCCTGGCATTTAAATGTACCGCGGCCATCACATTCAGCGTTTTCAGGACATTCAATGCAATTTCCGTTATTATTATAAAATTTTGGTTCACAACTAAAATGATCTGTACCGTTACAAACGGAGCCTGCGGGACATTCAACGCATTTATCATCGTTTAATAATAGATTCTCATCTGCGCATTTACAACCAGAAGCCCCATCATATGTAAAAATTCCCGTACAGCTAAAAGTTGTACCACCAGTACATATGGCATTCGCAGGACATTTAGTGCACCCACCGGTACAAGAATATCCATCGGGTGTAAGCACGCAGCTAATTGACTGCTTATTTTGCCAAGCGCCTGACGCACATTTTATTTCGGGAGACAGACATACATCTTCACAATTGATGATAGAAGGATTATTACATCTAAAAGTATAGTATTTTCTATCTACACTATTGTCAAACAAACTATCGACTTTACAGGAAGCGCCTATTGTCTTGCTGGTGCAGTCGGTTTGTTCCATTTGTATCCCTGAACAAAAACTAAGCTCCGCCATCTCAACTACGGCGTGGGTCGGAATTGCAAACATGCTAAAAAGTATAACCAAGATTTTTTTCATGGATAAACTGCTCTCTTACAAGAAAGTATAGTCGATTATCTGATATTAAATCAAGTGTAATTTATTGTTGAACATTACGCTAATTTTCACTAAATTTTATTCTATGAGACATGACCTGACAGATTTTTTAAATTCTGATTTGCAGTTTATACGTGGCGTGGGTCCCGTGGTCGCAGCACGTCTGGAAGAAGTTTTAGGCGGACGACGTGTATTGGACTTTTTACTGCACAGACCGTCTTATGTGCGGGCGCGCGATGTTACAGAAAATGTACGCGACGCAACATATGGTGACACGATAACAATTCCTGTGTTAATTAAATCTTGTAAACGTGGTGGCAACTTTGGACGCGGACGACGCAGACCAACACAAATTATTTGTAATGATAAAATGAATAATGTCGTCGTGTTACAGTTCTTTAATTCTAACTATTTGGATTATTGGTTAAAAAAACTGCCGGTGGGAACGTGGCGGATAATTTCTGGAAAACTGGAACGCGGAACACGGGCAACTATTAATCATCCGGATTTTATCGAAGAACTGCATAATGCTTCAAAAATTCCATCCGCCCAGGTTATATATCCCGCAGGAGAAGGTTTAACGCAAAAAATATTTACAAATATTCGTGACGCGGTGTTCAGGTTACTGCCCGATAAACTGGCAAATGAAACAGATGAACGAATAATAGAATTCATGGACGCATTGCGAAATATACACTATGCAAAATCTGATGCGGATTTGGCACCAAATGCAACACATATGGCAAAATTGGCGTATTGCGAATTGCTGGCACACCAGGTGGCAATCGTAATTAATAGACGAAATCGCGCGGATAAAAAAAATCGACGCGTACCCAGAATAAAAAAATATAACTTGATGGATGCGTTGTGGAAAAATATCCCTTTTGAAATGACCAATGCGCAAAAACAAACATGTAACGAGATATTTGATGATTTAAAACGTGATGTGCCAATGATGCGTCTGGTCCAGGGCGATGTGGGCAGCGGGAAAACAATCGTCGCATTGGCGGCGGCAATAAAAATGGCGGAATCAGGCGCACAAACAGCATTGTTGGCACCAACAGATACACTGGCCCAGCAACACTATGCAAAACTGAAACCAATGTGCGACAAAATTGGCATTGTTTGCGATATATTGACCGGACGCGACAAGGGGGTCAACCGACGTGAAAAACTGATATCAATGCGGTCTGGGCGGACGCGTATCGCAATCGGAACACATGCACTGTTTTCAAATGATGTGGAATATCGTGATTTGGGATTGGTTATAATCGATGAACAGCACCGATTTGGGGTGACACAACGTGAAATGCTGCGCGCCAAGGGTAATAACCCAGATATACTGGCACTGTCAGCGACGCCAATTCCACGCACACTGTCAATGACAATATATGGCGATATGGATATTTCAATCATTAATGAAAAACCTGCAGGTCGCAAACCAATTGTAACAACCAAGTTGTCTGGCCACAGAATTATGGAACTGGTCGAACGAATAAAATCACAAATTGACACCGGTGCCAAGGTCTTTTGGGTGTGCCCACTGGTCGAAGAATCAGAAAACGAAAATGCAATGACCGCTGCAGAAGAACGATACAAAATGCTTAGCGAGTATTTCCCAAATGTGGGACTAGTTCATGGAAAAATGGATAAAAAAGAACG
Organism: Candidatus Enterousia sp.; assembly: GCA_045530935.1. Taxonomy (GTDB): domain Bacteria; phylum Pseudomonadota; class Alphaproteobacteria; order Rs-D84; family Rs-D84; genus Enterousia. The sequence goes on from JAZSDC010000041.1 coordinate 4,645, forward strand.
CGATGATGTTATGATGACATTCGCAGATGCTAATTCAGGAATGCAATTGTTGGTTGCAACAACTGTTATAGAAGTCGGAATCGATGTGCCGCAGGCTTCTATTATAATAATCGAAAATGCAGAGCGTTTTGGGTTGGCTGCCCTGCACCAACTGCGCGGACGTGTGGGACGTGGAAATACACAATCTTTTTGTATCCTGGTGTTTGGACAAAATGTCAGCGAAGAGGGAATTAAAAGGCTGGATGTGCTGTGCGAAACCGATGACGGATTCGTTATCGCAGAACAAGATCTGATGATGCGCGGGGTCGGTGAATTGTTGGGCACACGACAAAGTGGTTGGATGCACTATCATTTCGTAGATTACCGCGAACACAGAGATTTGTTTAAACTGGCATCCAGCGCAGCACGCAATAACGACATCGACCAATGGTTGAATGATTTAATGTTTATATTTAATCGTAAAGGGGTGTTGGGTGCATAAAATTCTGGTTTTTTTTGCGTCTGTTGTTATGTGTAGTACTGCATGGGCGGCATCACAAATTAATGATACAGAAATAGAACGTGTGCTGAATAAAATAATTGAGCCACTGGCGGTGGCGGCAGATATCCCAGATAACAGATTAAAAATTCATATTGTCAATGATGATGATTTTAATGCTTTTGTAACCAATGGCGAAGACGTATATGTTTATACAGGACTGTTAAAACAAATAAAAAATGCAAATGCGCTGCAGGCTGTTGTCGCACACGAAATGGGACATATGATTGGTGGACACATGGTACAAATGCGAGACCGTATGGCCGCAGAAATGAAGCGCACAATGCTGATTCAGGCACTGGGGGTTGGACTGATGGTGGCAGGTGCAAACCCATCACTGGGCGCAGGTGTGTTGGGTGGCGCCAGTGGTATTGCACAGCAATCTATGCTGGCTTTTTCGCGCGACGAAGAAAGAATTGCAGATAATATGGGCGTTGATTTAATGGTGCGCGCAAAACAAAATCCAAATGGATTTATTACCGTGTTAGAACAAATGAATGATATGACAGGCGCAATGGAATCAAAAATTAATCCAAATCGAATAAACCACCCACTGACTGCAGAACGATTGAATAATGTGCGCGAATATATCAAAAAAACAAAACCTGATTGCACACCAGGGGAAAAACAAAAAAATATATATGATGCAGAATTCGAATTGGTGCGGGCAAAATTAATTGGATACCTGGACACACCTGGGCAAATACGCGAAAAATATCCATATGCAAATAAATCAGATGCCGCACTGTATGCGCGGGCAATTGCAAATATGCGTGGCGGAAACCTGGACGGTGCCCGGGTGGGGGTACAAACACTGATATCACGTATGCCAAGTAATCCATATTTCTGGGAACTGATGGGTGATATAGAATATCAATTTGGACACTATGATGACAGTGTTATCGCATATGAAAAATCACTGAATTTAATCACTGATGCGCCACAAATACAGACAGCATTAGGACTGGTACTGACAGAAAGAAATAAACCAGGAGATAAAATACGTGCAATCGAACTGTGTAAACGTGCGTTGTTAAATGAACCAGCGCCACTTACATTTTGGATATTGGCGCGCGCCTATGCGGATGATGACCCAGGACGGGCGGATTGGGCAATGGCAGAATACTATGCAATGACAAAACAAGATGCCAAGGCAAAAAAATATGCAAAAAGCGCACAAAAAAAATTAAATAAAACCGACCCTGAATACATCAAGGCCGGCGATATATTGAAATAAAAAAAACTATTTTATAACCGCACTTTTAATCAGGGTTAAATCTTCTTTGATATCATCTATTTTTATTTGAATTTGCCCGATTCCGGTTTCCAGTATTGTTGTTCGGTTTTCCAGCGATGTTATACGTGTGTCAAATGTTTCGTGTTCGGCGACAGATAAATCTTGGCGGGCCGCCCAATAAATCAGCCCGCCAATGAATGCAATTAAAAACCAACTGTTGCGCAAAAATTCTAGTGATTTCATGATTTATCCCCCCTGCCCCGCGCAACCAGTGATAATATCTGGCGCAGGAATGCGCGTTGGGCTTCGGCCCAGCGCAACTCATTATCGGTTGCATTTACCCCCAGGGTGCGTTCAATTGTTATCGTGCGCAGGTATTCCAGCACGCGCATGCCGGCAGGCGTGGAAAAGCAACGGGTAAAATCTGGTGCAATATCTGTCATAGTCCACCCCCCAGCACGGTTTCAGTCGCCGTCATCTGTGCAATCGGTGCAATATATTTTAATTCGGCATCACTGTTTAACTGAATTGGGGCAATCAATCCGCGACGCGCCAAAATCTGTAATCCACGATCACACAGCGGGCGGATAAATTCATGCAACAGACGGCCATATGTCGCCCCCAGAATGCGCATCATGTCGGCATTGCGCGCCATGATTTCGGTTGCAGTCATTTCCTTGTCCGACAACAGCCCCAGACGGTCTGCCAACAGCGCATGACGAATGCGTTCGCGCAGGTCTTTTAATATCAACTGGGACACATCAAAGTCTGCACCACTGGTCAATGGGGTCAGGCCAGATGAACCAACTGCCTTGGGTATAATTGCGCCGGGGGTCAGGTTAATGTTCTGCAGGTTTATAACGCCATCATCGTCCGCCATCCAAATTCCAGAAACCGCAATTGTTGCGTTTTTCAGGACCAGTTCAACGACCTTGTTCGCGGTTTTAATATCGGGCAACGCACGCAAGACCGGACCACGGCCATATAATTCGCCACTGGATACAGACCAACGGAAAATGATATATGGATTTGTTTCAAATGTACCCGTTGCGACAATATTATTTTCAATGTCACCACCAACATCTAACCAGGCGGTAAATTCAGTACCGACCAGACTTTGCACCAATTTTAATGGTGTTTCTGGGTCGCGCCGTATTGTGTCGCGCAGATTGGCAGGCGCCGTCCATGTTGGATATTTTTCCAGAACTTCACACGCGGGCATTGACGTGGTATGAAAAACAGCGTTCGGTAAAATCGCAATGTCTGACATTGGAATTGCGGTAAATGTAAATGCAGACGATGCGCCGATTGGTGATTCTGCCATAAACAGACATGCCGTCCCCAATATGACCAGGTCCATATAACACTGGTGTATTGTGGTGTAAAAATTTGAATCGTTCAGATTTGCACGCAAAACCGTGGTGGCATAATCCGCGTTTTGCGATAATTCGCTTTCGCCGACCAGTTGCAACCACATCGATTCAGGCGGTGTCAACAATGTATAAATAGAGGCTGCCAGGTTATCTGCCGCATCAGCCGCGGTTGCATCGTATAATGTCGCCGCATCGTCGTCTGCAGATGGCACGGTATAACGACGCGCCCCATCCCAACGAGCAATCCAAGGGCTGCGCATATCCAAGGCGCGTTTATACAGGTTTTGTAAATTCTTTTGCATTTATTTTATCCTTTTGGTTAATTAAACAGAAAAATTTGTATTTGCAGAAAATGTTTGCATCCCCCTGCCCAATGCGCGCACAGGCATTGGTGTTTGGGCAATCGCACCCGCCACTGCGTCCAGACCGTCGTCGTGCGTGCCATACGCCCCAACCGGCGACCACCCCAGCATTTCAGACATCAGTGGCGTGGCACGTGTGCGTTCGTGCGCATACAGACGGCCGGTGGATAACAGGGGTTCAATAGCTTCCAGGATTCGTTCATTTTTTGATTTACTGTTCTGGATACGACAAACATGAATTCGCATGCCGTGGCGGGTGGCGCAATCGCGCATAATTTCAGGCAACCCGCCACCAATTCCATTCGTTTCAATACAGATTGTATGCAAATTCCGTACACGCATAAATTCCAACACCATATCACACTGGCGCGATAATGGGAACTGTTCACTGTCAGATACAGTCAGATACAAAATATCATGAATAAAGGCGCGACGGTTCTTGTCATCACGATACAACAAGACACATGCACTGCAATCGCGTTTACGTTTGCCGCTGGATGGGTCCCAATACAATGTGACGCCTGTTATCAGGTGTTCGCCAATTTTCGCACTGCGCGGTTCAAATTCCGTATCGTAAAAATGCAATCCCCCAGGATCCAGGCGCGCGCGTTCAGGTGATACAAATTCCAGCATCATTTGCGACATAAAGTGACGTGCGCCCACAATTTGACGCAAACTATCTATCTTGTCAGGCGGAAATAATTCGGGCCACGCAGGTTCGCCGAACACATTAACTATCGGAATTTTCAATAATTTATAGCCCTGTAAAAAAGGCGTTGAAAAAGCATTTTTTTCATATACCATTGGCATAGAAGCAAAGGAATTTGACATGGATTTTACCCCCAAAACATTACCCACAAATCTGGAAGCCGAACAGGCCGTGTTGGCCGCGGTGTTGATGAATAATCGTGCACTGGAACGTGTGGGCGAATTCCTGAACTACACACATTTTTCACATCCTGCGCACCAGGAAATCTATAAACTGGCCGAGCGTCAATTTGCAGCCGGGATTCCATTTGATATTATTACTGCGAAAAACTATCTGGACCAACAAGGGGTCTTGGAATCGGTTGGTGGTGTTGACTATCTGACACAGTTATCTGGTGCGGGTGCAACGGTTGTTAATGTTGAACAATACGGACGCATTGTTTATGAGCACGCATTGCGCCGCGACCTGATCGCATTGGGCCAGGAAATTACAGACAAGGCGTTTATAGAAGACCTGGACAATCCGCCGTCGCGACAAATTGAAATCGCCGAACAGAAACTGTTTGATATGGCGACAACAGGTTCATCTGAACGAGAAGTGACACCAATTGCCACCGCGTTGCAGACCGCATTGAGCGAAGCAGAAATCGCGTACAAGGCGGACGGTCAATTGTCTGGTTTGACAACGGGACTGGACGCGTTGGATAAATCAATCAGTGGTTTGCACCATTCGGATTTGATTATTATTGCGGGGCGTCCTGCGATGGGTAAGACCACGTTGGCAATGAACATCGCATTTAATGCGGCGAACGCAATTGCATACGGGCGCGCAAACCAAAATTACAAGGGCGCAGTTGTGTTTTTCAGTTTGGAAATGTCAGCATCCCAGTTGGCGGCGCGTGTGCTGTCTTCGCAGTCCAAGGTTCCTGCCAGCGCGATGCGCGAAGGGAATTTGACCGACGAAGATTTCCTGAAAATGTCACAGTATTCCGCCGCCATTGGCAGGGTGCCACTGTTCATTGACGATACACCCGGTATGTCGGTGCCAATGATGCGTACGCGCGCACGCCGACTGGCACGCAAACATGGTGGAATTGCGTTGATTGTTATCGACTATCTGCAGTTGATGACATCGCCTGGTGGCAAGCACAGCGACAACCGCGTTCAGGAAATTTCTGAAATTACTAGAGGTCTAAAAATGCTGGCCAAGGAATTGGATGTGCCGGTAATTTCACTGTCCCAGTTATCGCGTAGCGTGGAATCGCGTGACGATAAACGCCCGATGCTGTCAGATTTGCGTGAATCTGGATCTATTGAACAGGACGCGGACATCGTTATGTTTACATATCGTGAAGAATACTATCTGCAAAACCGTGACCCATCTGAACGTCTGTCAAACACCACAAATAACGCAATGATTGAATCGTGGCAAAAGCGTTATGAACGCGCCAAGGGCAAAGCTGATATCATCATCGGCAAAAACCGTCACGGTCGGCCCGAGACAGTACGCACTGCGTTCTTTGGCGATTACAGTTTATTCGACAATCTGCCGGAATTTGAATCATATGCAGATAATGAATTTGCCCAACCTGCGCCGACTGTTTCTGCGACAACATTGAACAACGATTCAGATTTTGCACCAACCGCGATTAATCCTGATGATATCCCAGATGATATGCCGTTGTAATTTATAATTATTTTCTTGCGCCACACGCAAAAATTGACTATTATTTTGTCAAGAAATAGCATTTAGGAGTTTGCGCATGGCCCAAGAAGAGATTATTTTTCCAAACAATATTCGCAATATACGTTTAGCAAATGGTATGAAAATGACAGAACTGGCACGCCAGACAGGTTTGTCGTTGTCCGCGGTTTCAAAAATAGAAAAAGGAGTACGACGCCTGAATCAAAAACAACTGCTGAACATCTGTAATATTTTGGGTTGCAAACTGTCTGATATATTCATCAAAGAATCTGATGATGTCGCAGATCAGTGGCAGAATGAAATTAAACGTCGCCTGAATGACAATGAAGACAGTGGCTTGAAAATCTTTGGCAGCGGTCTGCGAAAAATTCGCCAACAATCCGGTAAAACAATTGCCCAGGCCGCAAAAGAAGCCGGTATGACGTTGTCTGTGTACCATAAGATTGAGGTTGGGCAACGTGAAATCTATAAAAACGAAATCGAGCCATTGGCAAAATCTTTTGCGATGTGTGCCGAAGGTTTGTTTGATAAAATCGCCAACTTGTATAAGTCAGGTGAATTAAACAAGCATATCAGCAAGGTAAAAGAACGAGTAAAGTCTGTTCTGGAACCTGGCAACCCTCTGTCTAGCATCGATATACACAGCAATTTGTATGGCGCAAAATTATACGATAGTGCGCGTAAAAAACTGGTTCCTGTGTTTGGTGTACCATCTGGAAAATCAATTGCGTTGAAAAAATCTGATAAAACAATGATTGTATCACCAATGACGTTGGAAGGACGCGCAGGTATATATGCTGTTGTTCCTAACTCTAAACGACTGGGCGGCTTTATCCCAGAGGCGTCATATGTTTTTGCGGACGCATTGACACCAGCAAAACCAGGCGACATGGCAGTTTGTATCGATGGCGACTTTGATGCATTGGATTCAGAAACAACCGTTAGCGCGCAAATCGTTAGCGTTCGCCAGGATTCCAAAGGCAAAATTTACGGACAAATTGCCGGACCAGAAGAAAAAATTACCGGTCAAACAATGCACAAGGTTGTCATGATTGTTATGGAATAATATATAATATTATCCACAGGAGAGGGACTGCACATGAAAGCAAAAATCAAAACAACAGCGCAAAGATTGATAAACTTGTATCGTCAGGCACATGTTATCATTGGCGGATGGGCCACTGTAAATAATGTCTTTATAAATGACGCAACAGACGAAGTTATCAAAGAACTAAACGAAATGCCAACAGGTAAAACACTTGTAAAGCATATTGAAAACCTGCGCAGTGGGAAAACCCCCATTGATTCTATTGAGCGTGAGTTGTTGCCATATGGCGGCATGATGGTTACAGAAGAAATGCCTTCTATAAAAATTTCGGAACAACAGTTACGCGAGCTGGAAAATGCAATCGAGGCATTCACCTTTGATCAAAATGGTCTGGATATGTTACAAACCTTGCCAATAATTCGCAGTTTTGGTGCAGAATGGCCAACAGCAATTCGTGCAATTTTAGACAAACACCCAAAATCACTGGAAAAATGGGATTTGATTGTCCAAACATATAACGCATACAAAACATGGAACAGTGCGCACGAAATAATTTCAAAACCTTTATCTGAACGTACCCGCGCCCAGGTTCAGGCCGACATGCCAGAATTCGAAACATATCTGCCAAAATTTGGTACCCAGGGATTGGAATTATTGGAAAGACTGCGCACCTTTATCAGCAGTACGAATTAGTCGTTATCTGATACTTTGTATATTGTGTCATATGAATGCGGTGTTCCAATATAAATCATGGTACCCATAGGTGATAATATAAAGTCCAATTCACGCAGCCTTTCACGAAGGTTATTTCGCTTTTGTGCAGTGTTTGTTGTATTTGGAACTTCGACATCATCGCAGATTATTAGGTCGGCACGCATACCAGTAATGTTACCATATATTCCCTGACAAATAACCGATGGTTCACGAATGCCAATTGGTCGATTAATTGTTATTCGACCAGAAGACCATTCTTTTTTATTTGTTGGTAACATGTCAACGCACCATGGATGATTTTCTAAAATGTGTCGCACATGTGATACCATACGCGATGCTAATCCATTTTCTGCCGACAATATTAATATTCGTGTTTCTGGGCGTAGATATAAAATACACGCAACAAAAACCCCGACAACAGTTGATTTGCCAGAATGACGAAACGCCATTAACAGACCACGATGTGGCTCATTAAGCCATACATCAACTAAAAAATCCATTATCTGACGATGATGTGTTGGGGTGCTGTATCCCAAAACCTTGTTCCATTGGTCTAAAAAACTATAAAACTCCGTAATCATCATTATTTTCATTTGGTGCAATATCTGTGATATAGCCGTAATCGTTTATTAATTTTGGCAATGCATTTTCTAGCACTGCAACCAAATTACGATACAGCCCCAATACAGCACCCCCTGACAGTTTATCTTCTATGACTGTGTGCGTGTAATCAATCAATGATTTTATATTATCATGCCGGTTAACCCATTGAATTAAATCAACATCTATACTATGCAAATCTTGAAAAGCAGACAGTAAAAAATTAAAATCTGCGTTCAAATTTTCAGGATCTATTCTTTGGGTTGGCTGATAATCAATTGTTCGTGATAAAGATATCTGACGAAAGATTTCTATTTTGGTATCTGCGCTGGGGGCGATATCAAAAATGACGCAGCCGCCTGAAAAATCAGAATTTGGAACCACAGAATAACCAGAATTCAAATCATCAACATTATCATTTATCGCAACCCGAACATCTGCAACCTGAAAAAAAGGAAATGAAAAAGCAAATTCAGTCACGGAACCATCCGCAATATACGATATTTTATACATTTTATCCCTCGTTCCCTGTTGTTATCCCATTAAATTATCAAAACGTGATAACAGTGATTTTAATAGATTTGGTTTATTGACCTGTGCTTTCTTTAATTTCCCCAGATTTTCACGATATTTTTTGTCATATGGTGTTGAAACATCTGATTTTATCCGTTTTAAAACTGCACCTTCGGTTATACCGGAATTAGACATCCCAGATGCACCGTATTTTGCACGCTGGGTCGCCAATGCTTTTTTTATTAAATTTATCTTTTCTGCTTCATCTGATGCCATTTGCGCCAATATCTCTTGGCGGAGTGATTTTGATTGTTTTTTTGCATCCTTATAATCAAGAATTTCAGTTACATCTGATACAAGTTGTCCCATAACATCTTCCTTTTGTTTTAATTTATTTTTATACAGCGTACCAACCATACATGGTAACAGATAATATCGTTACAGGTTGGGGATCTGGGCTGTGTATTGTCCAAGGGGCTGCAACGCAATTGTGCATTGTTCCTAACAAATTAATTGATACGTCGCCTGTGAAGCCAGGAGTGTTTGACTGATAAATTTCATTCGGCAATAAAGCACGATGAGAATTTATAAAAAGCGATTTAGTATCTAAAACACGTGCTGATATTTTACGTAACCGAATGCGGTTTGGACTGTGACCCGATACACGTAAAGGTAACCCAGAAATAATAAAAGAAAAATTGTATCTGTCACAATCACATAAAATCGATATATCAAAACATTCCAACGTTACAGCAGTTTCACGTAAAACAGCAACATAGGTTTTCCCTGCGCAGACCGCGACAGATAAAAAATTACCAGCGGTTCGATACGTACCCCACGCACAAATGCCCAGCGCTGAATTTTTATTCAACACTCCCATAACCCCATCTTGACGCACAATATACAATCTGTGATTTGGTTGAGAATATGCCATATCCACAGGATTGTTAACGATATGTTTTGCATAGACAGTTAAATCATTTGCACGATAATTTTCTCCCAATTCGTCCAACCCCAGCTCGCGAATATCACATCCATTAGATGCAATAAAAACTGTTGATGATTCTATTTGTTGAGGGGGTAAAAAACGTGTCGAATACGAACCAACGTACGTGTGCTGTCTGATATCAACAGACGATGGTGTTAATGGCGTGTTAGATATTGCCCATTCGCCGACGTTTGTTAGTATTTGCAAATTATCACTGCTGACAATTGTACAAATTTGTTGCCGCTGTTGCGACATTAACGAAACAAATATTGCTTCGTCATCTAAACCTGTTCCTGTGTCAAAATTATTATGTCGGCTGACCTGTGACATCCAGACGCCTGATGGCCAATCGCGAGAGCCACCAAAAACAAGCCTGTCCTGATGAAATGTTATGCTGCGTGGCCATCCACGACGTATGCTGAATGCCGCTTCGCGCCAATCACTGATGGGATTTGATGGTATTGAATATGTTCCATTTGTATATGCGACAACCTGGGTCGGCGATATATATTCATGTATGACCCATTGTTTATCCAACACCAGAAAACGCCCACCAACGTTATCGGTGGTCCAAAAATCTGTATTCGTTGTAAATGTCGCATAATTATTCCCCAGCGTACTGGCGGTAACAGTTATCGTTATCCCATTTGTATCATCAAATGATATAAATGGAATTTTTAATGACATATCTGCATCATTACGCGCAAATTCAAAATCAGAAATATAAAAGCGGTTATCTGATTTACGTAAAACACATGGTGCAAAATCCGGATGAACAAATATCATTGTATTAAAACGCTGTGCATATTGAAGTAAATTTAAATCTTCGTATGACCATGGCGTAATTAAATCCTGATATTTTTCATCATTGTGATATATGTACATATGCATGTCTGTAAGCACAATTAAATATTCTTCTGATTCAGATACAGAAAAAGATAACAATCGTGCACGTCCAGACAGTTGTGCAATCTTTTTCAATCCTGCGCGACGCGATATTCCACCACCAGATAAAACATCCATGTTTTCCAGTCTGGATAATCCATTTATGTTATTGTGCGCATAAAATTCTGGTGCAACTTCGCCATTTGCAAAAGAATTTTGTGTTTTTATAAAATCTGCCATTATTATGCTCTCCTTGCGCTAAAAACGCGAACTAATCAAAGAAAAGTCTTCAACAACATTAGAAATAGATGTTGTGCTGTCTATAAATTTAGCAGTCTGCAATTCTGTTTCGTACAGCGCAACCAGCATACGAAATATCGTCTGATCCCCCAATAATGGAATACAAAATTCCATGGCCAAACGTGTCGCAGCCAATGATATAAAATACGATGGATATTTTGCAGGCGTCGTACGAACAATGGCAGTTATCGATATATTGTTAGAATCAGAATATATTCTGTCGCCAACAAGTCGACCAGATGTTTTCAGTATACGCAGAACATCTGAAGGCACTAAAAAATCACCATCTGTATTTTTATTTAATTTTATTTCTGTTGTCGCAAAACGCCATGGGTGAATTGCAATCAATGCATCTGTCACAGGTTCAAATAATGTGCGCGACAGTTTTGCAGCAGCAGTATCGTCAGATAAAGACTGAATTGGCGTTTCACCAAGTTTTAATAATGCCATTGAACATAAATCTATTTTAGTAAGCATATTTTGTCCCCACTAAGTTTAAAAACCGACTGAATATAAATTCAGCCGGTTAATAATTTATATCTGTATCAATTATGCCAATGCCACAGTTGTTACGTTTAACTCTGTAACATTTATCTTCTTGATAGCAGTGTTATCAGACGCATTAATAATGATAATATCACCAATATTCATCAAAGTTTTTACACTGTTAAAGTATCCATTTGCTGCAATTGTTGCCAATGTTTCAGATGCACTGCTGTAATGCCATAACGTAAATCCGTTTGCATATGCGATTACGGATAAATTTTTATTCTGAAATGCCATGTTTTATTCCTTTGTTTATGTTTATATTGTGAAATTATTAAGCTGCCGCTACATCGGAACATTTGATACGAACAATTCCATCGCCATCAATTAAGACCGCACCCTGTGACATACTGTTGCTGATAAAGTGCGCAGCACGTTCGCCATGCCATGAAATATCTGATTTAACTTCCTGGCCACACGCGTGTCCAATACTGGAAGCGTGATAGATAAAGCAATCGCGTTTTGTATCAGATACAGGCAATCCATTATGCAACACCCATGTAATACCTAACCATTTACGCGTTTCAAAACCATTCAACAACGGCGTGTCAGATACATAGTCTGCAGATACAAATTCATCCATGCTTAATAATTCATTCCACTGATGAACCCCGACAACTGCAAAACGACGACCATCATCTGGTACATCATTTGTGTTTAGTACTTCTAATGCAGACAGCACCAAATCTTTGGTCAATCCAGTTGAATAATCTCCAACATTTAAAGTTGCAGAATTCATTGCTGATATAATCAATTCATCGGTCTTGCGCCCCAATGCATATGCACCAGCAGACGCGACAACACGACGTTCATCAACATTGGTTTTTAATTCGTCCAAACTGTCAACCCAATCACCCGCATAATAATCCATCAACAAACATTCAACAGGTTCATGATTTAAATTCATCACAGGCACAATCCCATGGCGTGACTTAGTACTGGCAGTACCACGTCCAACCTTTTGAAATGTGGTCGAAGCACCAATAACACCAGTTTTGCTGCGAACAGTCGAGCGTAATTTTGTGCCCATTTGCTGATAAGCCAAATGGACATCAGCTTCGAATTGTTTTACAAATACATTGTCTATGGAAACAGACATATAAAAAATCCTTTGGTTAAAATAAACTAAAATTTGATTTTTGTATTTTGGTTATGCATTTTGATGCGCCATAAAAACAAAAAATAAAAAAATTGGGTCTGCACATGTGCAGATTGTCCATTAAAAAATGTCAGTCAGACTGTGCACTTTCATCTGACTGACATTATTAAAAAACCCCGCATTGCGGGGATTTATATTATTTTTTCTTGCAAACTTTTTTTGCACATGCTTTTTTAGCACACACTTTTTTTGCAACCGGTTTCACAGCTACTTTTTTAACAGCTACTTTTTTTGCAGCTGGTTTTGCTGCTACTTTTTTTGCAGCAGGTTTCGCCGCTACTTTTTTTGCAGCTGGTTTCGCAACTACTTTTTTTGCAGCAGGTTTTGCCGCTACTTTTTTTGCAACTGGTTTCGCTGCTACTTTTTTTGCAGCAGGTTTTGCTGCTTCTACTTTCTTTGCAGATTTTCTAAAGAAAAATCCCATCCCTTCTCTCCTTTAACTACGTTTTGGATAGAACAAATCTATTTTGTTCTTGTTTTATATTTTATCATGAAATATAAATACGAGTAAAGAAGAAAAGTAATTTTTTTTCTTATGAATATAATTTTTTAAATCCGTTTTCTATTTTTCGAATATATTCTGCATCTCCATCACGCCAATATTTTGGATCGCGCATCATGCGACGCAAATCAGAATCTGATAAATTTTTTGTTTCATTTGAATCTGTATAAATATCAGGTTCCATAGATTGCATCATTTTGTACATGCTTTGGATTCCCTGGGGTGTAGCAGATAACGCTTCATATGCTTCGCGTGGTAAAAATCGTTGTGCGAATGTGTCTACCGCATGCAACGCTTTGTTCATTTTTTCTGTGCTGCCGAAATAATTTTTTAATTCATTTATTGCATCACCTTGATTGCGAACAGAAAATAATTCAGAAATTAATGGTGATAAAAATTCATCTGCAATATCATAAATTTTTTCAACCTGGTTACAAGTTAACCCAATTTGCAAAAATTTTTCACGCAACGCTGTATCATCATACAATTCATTTACAGGGTATTCTGATGCATTGTTTGGAACACCAATTGCACGATTAAATTTCTCGCGCACGGAATTATCAGATTCATCATTTGGAATGGTTACCATTGTGCTAATTTTTTTTTCTAATTCCGAATATGATTTCATTAATGCCGCTGTATTTAATGTACCATCTGTATTTAAAAATTTTTCTGGAATATTATCCATTCTTGTTTCCTTTGGTTTCATTTGAACGACGCAAGAAATAAATTCCTGCCAATGTAAATATAGATTGCAACATTATAAATAAATCAGTATCACCTGCCAGGTATGCACCAATCGCTGATAATATGCCAGTTGCAGAAACTATATATGTGCGATACCCAGACAGATATCCACCACCTATTATTCTTTTCATTTTTTTTCCATTATAAATAAAATAACATTTCATCTATGTCCGCGATGTAACCACGTGCACGTGCCCATTGTGGGATTATTTCAGAATGATGAAATGCAGTCGCACCATAACAGCAGTCTGGCAATCCGCCCGATAGCATGCGTTTTGCAACACGCAGACACATTTGAAATGCACTGTCATTTGGGGATACATACAAACGTGAATGACGTGCAGATTTTTTAGACAGGGAATTAAATACAGACTCATCAGATATCAAGCGTGCGATACATACCCCTGTTTTATCTGACATGTTTTTTATCATTGATGTTAATGCTTCAACACCATTTAATGATTGCGCACCACTTTCCGCATAGACCACCCGCGCAATTTTATATGCCAAACCTGCAGACGTATCTGTGTTATGGATAATTGATAAACTCATGATTTCCCCCCATAAAGAAAACCCCCATGCCATGCATGAGGGTAAAAAAAATTCCACATCAAATGTGGATACAATTTGTGCTGTTATGTCTTTTATAATAACACATTTGTCATCAAAAGTCAAGAAAAAATTTTCTTACATTGATTTTATATGCTAATTTCATCCCCATAAACCAGCAAATATCGAGTATCACGCCGTAAAACCAATGCGCCATTTTCATTTATTCCGACCAGTGTCGCAATTTGCCCTTGGTATCTAACAGGCGAATTTAGACACGTTGCTAGTTCCAACCATCGTGCCCGCACGATACGAAAATCTGCGATGCGCCATTTATCCAAATTCCGCATTAAACGTTTCAGCAATGCGTCCAATGGCACTTCGGAATAATTATCCATTTTCGTTGTTTTATATCGTTCAACTGTCGGATTAGATTTAACATTTATGCCAACCCCAATTATTACGAACGGCCCAGAATATTCAATCAATGCACCAGCAATTTTTTTACCGTCAACCAAAATATCGTTTGGCCATTTTATTGTAGGATGTATCCCAAACGATGCAATTGTTTCCGCAATCGCCACTGCAATCGCATACGACAATCGCGCATCACGTTCAGGACAGCTGAAGATAAAACTGACATACAAATTACCATGATGCGACACCCATGGCCGTTTGAAACGCCCCCGCCCCGCTGATTGCGCCAACGCCCATATTGCAGTGTAATCATTTGCACCCCCACGCGAAATCAGTTCGTGGGCATAGTCTTGGGTGCTGGGGATTTTATCAAAGGATATTAATTTATAGTTTGCCAATTTTATACACCCCATTTATGTTTTGAATGAATTCACGACCAAATTTTTGTCTTAATTGATATATCGCGGTGTCAATAGTATGCGTTGCAACGTTCGGCATAACGCCCAACATAGATTTTAAATCCGCATATGTCAGTCCACCTGTCTTGTACAAGAAAACAATTATCTGGGTTTGTAATTTGGATAACACCACATGTCGCCCCAACAGACGATACAGGATGTTACCATTATCCAATGCAGACAATATTATCGATTTTAATTGCAGTGGTGAAATAATTCCTGAAATATTTAATTCATCAAAATTTAGGTCTGTAACATTTGGTGCGTCTGTAACAGTTGCCCCAAAATCCGCCAAGATTTGTCGCCATATTTTGTCTGTGGCAAAAATACGAACGCCATTTAGCATGTTTAATATTGTATCGTACAATATTATGAATGTCCAATAAAAAACCACAACAATCCGGAATGCTGTGGTT
Organism: Candidatus Enterousia sp.; assembly: GCA_045530935.1. Taxonomy (GTDB): domain Bacteria; phylum Pseudomonadota; class Alphaproteobacteria; order Rs-D84; family Rs-D84; genus Enterousia. Next base: position 20,410 of record JAZSDC010000041.1, read on the forward strand.
TCCCGAATTTTTAGTTACGTGTCGCATCAGGCGGATCAATGAATTTCGTAAAATCCTGGATTTTCGCCCCTGTTGACGCCAGAATCTTTGAAATACTGTTTGTAGATGGCCAACGTGGTTGCCCTTCTTTGGACCAACGTTTACTTCTGTTAAATGTTGTTGGATCCAGTCCGCTGCATTTTGCCAATCCAGAACACGACATTCCATGTTCAACCGCAAAGCGTTCAATGGCGCGCCATACGTCTTCGTGTGTCATTTTCTCTCTCCCTGTTATTTTGAATAAATCAGACTTTCATCTGACCCACAACGATTTTATTCCAGATTTCCGGGCATTACAACAAGTAGCATTTCCTAGGAATATGCAGCAAAGAACAAAAAAACAACGCACAAAAAATTTTTTTGACAAAAACACTTGACAAATTGTTTTTTGTATACTATATTTCGATTCGTCAGAGGGGGTAATCCCGATGACCAGGGGCATCAGCCCTTGTGGGGACCAGAGGTTCAGACTCCCTCCTACATTCTCTCTCCTCTGGACTCTGGACCCCAGTATAAGTTTAGAGTGACCAATTTCTTTTTCTCCTTTCCTTCCTTTCGGGTCACTCGGAAATACCGCCGGAAACGGCGGTGTTTTTTTATTTAAATAAACCGCTGCGATATGCAGCGGCAATAAAACAAAAAGTAATAAACATAAATTTTATTCAATCCAGAATTGACCATATGTGGTTGCCGTCGCAGAACCAATCGGCACCATCCCCACAACACCAGACGTCTTGTCGATTGTAACCGCGCCATTTTCAATAGAATCTGTACCGATTTGCCCCCAGAACGCATTATGGGAATTACCGACCTGTAGAACCATGCCGCTTGATGATGCGCCTGATGTGCTGATATGACGACTAGTTATAGCTCCTCCGGTGATATGAGCACCATCTATAGCTCCTATGTCAATAAAATTGCCATTTATCTTATCTTGCCATATCAAGCGGACATCACCACTACCATTCGCACCCGCTGCAAGCAAGAAACCAGAAAACATTCCTGTAACTCCGCCTGGACCGGTCGCATTAATCTTGTTATAGCCAACAGCATAGTCACCCAGCATATCTGCAGAAATATAACCGGGGTATACCGTGCCATCTTCGTCTGTAACCATTGCCTTGAATTTATTGGTTGCGGTCTGTTCCACATCGACTTTATCTTTTAATGCCCCCTTGGCCGCGTCTGCAGATTCTGCAGCACTGATTGCATATGCCCCCGCCGCAGCCGCATGCTGTTCCGCAGCATCGGCGGCATTACCCGCCGCATCAACCATTCGATTTACATAACTAACACTGGCGATGCCACTGGTTGCGTAACCTTCAACCTTGGGCAGTGTACCGCCCTCTACGGTTCTTTCAACATAAACCTGGTGATCTGTGCCTAAATCACTGTTGTCAGATTTTGGTGCAGTTGCCAGCACAGGATTTACCGCCAGCATCGCACACAACGATACAGTAAATATAAATTTTCTTGCTTCGAACGGCATAAATCTCTCCTTAACACTTTATATTGGTGGCAATGTGACCGATGCGTATTAGAGTGTGCAACAATCGGTGGATTGTTAAACGGCCACATCACCACAACAAAAAAACCACTGTTTTAAACAAGTGGTCAGGAGGTTGAGAACAATTACCAGAATTGTGATGCTTATTCAATATATTCGCAATCCCTCCTGACCATTAGGGTCAGGAGTTTAGACATCTGAAATAAATAAACAGCGCATAATCTGCGCCATTAAATTAGTTTCAGCGCTGGTACGGGTTCTCACACCCCATCACAGGAACACCCTGTGACGTTGTTAATCATATTAAATATCAAAAACTATTTCAACAATAAAAATTTATTACATGAAATTTATTGGGTTTACATCTATCTTAATACGGATGTTGGCGGGGGCTTTAACCTTGCCCAGCCAATGCGACACAATTGGTTGCAGATTGGCGGTCGCCCCGCCCGCAACCAAAAAACGCATGCGATACCAATTGCGTATCTGATATACCTGGGCTGCGACGGGACCCATAATCCGCGCACCGTTTAAAATTGGCGCCGCCGCCGCCAGGTCTGCGCAATATTTTTGCAGTGTGGATTCTTTTTCCCCTTCGACAATAATTGCAATCAGTTGTCCGTATGGGGGCATTTGTGCCATGCGGCGGCCCGCCATATCGGTTGCCATAAAACTGTCGCGATCACATGCACAGATCGCAGTCAGAACAGGATGTTCCGGCTGATACGTCTGCATTAAAACGCGACCTGGAAATTCACCACGACCGGCACGACCGGCGACCTGGAACAATTGTTGAAAGGTGTGTTCGGCAGCGCGAAAGTCAGTGCCAAACAACCCCATGTCGGCATCAACCACGCCGACCAAGGTCAGGTTTGGAAAATGATGCCCCTTGGCCAATATTTGGGTGCCGATAACAATGTCTATTTCGCCAGATTCCATCTTATTGACCAGGCGTTCCAAAGACTGGCGCGATGTGATTATATCACTGGAAACCAGGGCTGTGCGCGCTGTGGGAAAGCGAATATTAACCTCTTGCTGAATCTTTTCCAGACCAACACCGCGCATAGATACATCTGCACCACAATCAGGGCACTGTTTCGCCAATGGGGTGGTTCGTCCGCACATGTGGCACAACAATTTGCCCAGGCGTTTATGATATGTCATGCCAACACTGCAATCTGGGCATGTGGCCGTCCAGCCGCACTTTTTACACTGAACAATTGGGGCAAAGCCACGACGATTGATAAACAGCATTGTTTGACGACCGGCATTTAGTGTTTCAGAAATTGCATCACACAGGGGGGCAGATAAAAAACCGGTCTGTTCAGCGCCATCTGCCATGTATGTATCGGGACGATTTTCACGCAAATCAATTGTCTGGATTTCGGGCAACTGGGCCCCGCCAAAGCGCGAAGTAAGGCACAGGCGCGTATATTTGCCTGAGTTTACATTTTCCAATGTTTCCGCCGCAGGTGTCGCAGATGCCAGCACCACCGGGAACCCTGCGATTTTTGCACGCAAAATTGCCATGTCGCGGGCATGATAATTGCCCATGTCTTCTTGTTTATATGATGTGTCGTGTTCTTCGTCAATTACAATCAGCCCCAGGTTAGTCCATGGCAGGAATAACGCACTGCGCGTGCCGACGACCATTCGGATTTTTCCATTCAATACGCCACGCCAAATTTCACGACGACGGGCGGCGGTCAGATTACTGTGCCAGATTACAGGTGGCGCGCCAAAGCGTTTGGTAAAGCGCGTCATAAACTGGGCCGTCAGGGCGATTTCAGGCATCATCAATAATACAGATTTGCCACCCTTGTATGCGCGCCAGGCAGAATCAAAATATACCTGGGTCTTGCCGCTGCCGGTGATACCGTCCAACAAATGCACAGAAAATCCACCATCTGCAATTGCAGTACCGATTTTGTTGGCGGCGGACGATTGTTCTTCATTTAACACAACATTGCCGGAAGCTGAATAGGTATATGAAAAACTGTCCGCGTTTTTTTCACGGGTATCGCAGGCAATTAATGTGCCGTTCTTTATCATAGTGCGAACAACCGCAGATGATACACGCGCAATGTTTTGAATGTCTGATGCCGTCATCGGTTCATTATCATTTGACGAGAACGCATCCATTACCGCAATGCGATTGTCCGTCATGCGGGCGGTGGTGTCAAAATCAAATGCATATAACTGATCCATACGTGGCGGTGAAAAAGCATCGGGAATATTTACAATTAATCGCAAGACCATACCAGGTGGAATCAATGTCCAGTCGGACATTTTCTTTATCCATTGCAGGTCGGTAATATTTAACCAGGCATTGTGTATGGTGGATATATTTTTTATCTTATGTTCTGGCAGATTGCTGTCACCAATGCCCCATATAACCCCAACGCACGGGCGATTCATAACATTTACAGACACAAATGTGCCAATGTCCGCAGGTGCGGTCAGACGGTAATCATAACCGTTGTTGGGAATATTTGCGACCAAGACTTTGACAACTGTGCCGGAATTAAACATGTGTATAAAATACTTGTTTTTTTTCTAAAATTCAATACCATTTATGGTGTTTTAAAAAGGCATTGTATTTATGTGGCGTTTGTATTTTGAAATATGTGATTTCTTGGCGGGATTAATCCCGAACAGAAAACTGCGCGAAAAAATCAGACGGGAAGATTTGTACGATTATCGCAAGAAGTATAATGCGTTGCGCTGCGCCCTGCCCCAGGCAGAATTTAAACACGTTCGTGTTATCAAGGGCGGATGGAACATTGGATTTATCGTTGATGATAAATATGTGTGCAAAATTCGCAAGCACTATGACCGCGAAATTCCAACAGAAAAAATTATGCGGGAAAAACGCATTACTGATGCATTCGCAAAAATTGTGCCGTTGAAAATTTTAAAGATAGATATTCTGAATGCTGGTGGATATACATTCTATAAATATAATTTCATTTCGGGTAAAAATTTAAATCGCATGCGTATGCGGACCATTTTGAAATATAAAGACCGGTGGGGAAAACAGTTGGCAAACTTTATAAACGCAATGCACAACAACGACCCTGTGGAAATCGCAGACCTGAAAACAGATGAAGGCGACGGATGGAATCACAATGATATTTGCAACAATATAATCGTTGATAAAAAGACAATGAAAATTGTCGGACTGATTGACTGGGAATACGCAGGATGGGGAAAATTAGAGACGGAATTTAATAACTGCGTCAGATTTTCAAAGAAAATAAAAAAATCTGGAATTGGCGATACCATTAAACGCGAATACGATAAGTTAAAAAAGAATAGTTGACAAAATCGTTATTTAGGGTAATATTTACCCCGACAATTATAATACGAGGATAAAATGTCAAACAACGATAAAAAGCACACCACATTAAAGGCGTGCCTTAGTGAATTTGCACGTAACATTTCAAGTGAAGTCATACGCGAATATGGCGCTTCTTATGATACACAACGTGAAATTCGCAACACATGGCGCGACAACTATAAATACACCCCAGAAATTGAAAAATTTTTAATCAGAAATGCAAAATTGTTCATCAAAACACTGGATACCGACAAGGCTTATTCTTCCGATTTGGGATTCTTGCATGCTTTGATTCAAGAAATTACAGACTATCTGTCAAGATATACCATGCGCAAAAATCCAAACATGTGCAGAAAACAGGCTATAAAAGAATTATATAAAATTTTGTGGGAAGAAAATGCGTATATAAACACACTGCGAACAACCCAGGCAGACAATCGCTTTGCACGTAAATCGCCGAAATACGCGATAAAAAAACGCCGCGAAGAAAAAAGACAACGCGCAAAACAGGATTGGGATATTGCCCAACAGGTAAAATATGATGTATTTATCGATGCGGCTTATCTGTCCAGGAAAAGATAATATTAGTTGTCTTGACCCATTCTCATTTCTTGGCTATATTTAGTTTAGAACTAGCAGGTGTGCCAGTATTTAGACTGGTTTTGAACACATCTGCTAGTTTTTCTTGTATCTCAACTTTGTGTAGATAAAACCCTGTTTTGTTTTACGCTAGATAATATTATCAATATCTGCGTCGGTGCCACCGGCGCAATTTATTATTACATCAGGATTATACTGGGTACGAAACCATGTGCGCTGACGCTTGGCATACTGGTTTGTTTTGGTTATCCAATTTTGCACACATTCAGATTCTGAAATTTCACCACGAATAAACCTGCACAACTGGGATGCGCCAATCGCACGGTTTTCATCCCATCCAGAATTAATGACTGACTGCGCCTCGGCCAGTGCGCCGCCAGACAGCATTTCGGGCACACGGGCAGCAATACGTTCACGCAGTAATGCAGAATCAGGGCTTATCAATACACGGAACGCATCTGGCACAACCGCACCAATACGTGGCATGTTTTGAAATTCTGTTATATGGCGACCAGTTTCAAAAAACACTTCCAGTGCGCGGGCAACGCGTTGGGGATCGATGGCTGTGAAATCAGACGGTAATAACCTGCACGCCGCATCTGGGTCGGCTGAGACCAAATCACGCGCACGCTGGCGTGACGCATCTGATACATCAGGCATTGGGGAAATTCCATTAATCAATGCATTTATATAATAACCTGTTCCACCAACAAATATTGGCGTGCGCCCTGCACCGATAGCAGATTCGTATTCTGTGCGCGCTAGATTCAGATAGTCAGCAACAGATATCTGTTCGGTCAGTGGCAAAACAGAAAATAAACGATATGGAACACTATCAATATTGTCCGACAATTCGCGGGTGGCAAAAGGACTGGCTGCGATATTCTCAATCCCACGGTATATCTGAACACTGTCACAATTTATGATTGTACCGCCAATTTTGCACGCCAAGCGGTGGGCAAAATCTGATTTGCCCGATGCAGTTGGCCCCGCAATAATATATGCACTATGCTTCATTTGCCGTTGATTATAGTCAAGATATCCCAAATGTAAATAAAATATTGAAAATTTCAAAAATCTGGTGCTAAGATAGTCATGTCCAATAAAAATTAAACGAAAGGAAATATTTATGAAAAAAATAAGAGTAGCTATTAATGGTTTCGGACGCATTGGACGTTTGGTTTTGCGTGCGGCGCTGGAATCAAAACGTGAAGATATTGAATTTGTTGCAGTTAATGATTTAGCACCCGCAGAACAAAATGCATACCTGCTGAAATACGATTCTGTGCACGGAAATCTGCCAATGGATGTTGAATTAAAGGATGGATATATCTTGGTAGGCGGACAAAAAATTAAATGTATTTCTGAACGCGACCCCGAAAAGTTGCCATGGGATGAATTAGATATTGACATTGTTATGGAATGTACCGGTATCTTTACCGCTGCGGACAAGGCGCGCGTTCACCTGGCAGCAGGTGCAAAACGCGTTTTAGTATCTGCACCATCAGCAGGCGCGGATAAAACTATCGTTTTTGGTGTAAATCAGGATACGTTGACGGCAGATGACTTAATCGTTTCAAATGCATCATGCACAACAAACTGTCTGGCACCAGTGGTAAAGGTATTAAATGAAAAATTCGGCATTGTATCAGGATGGATGACAACTGTTCATGCATACACAGGCGACCAGCAATTGTTGGATAAAAACCACAAAGATTTTCGTCGTGCACGCGCAGCAAACCTGTCTATGATACCAACCAGTACAGGCGCCGCCAAGGCAATTGGACTGGTACTGCCAGAATTGGCGGGCAAATTAGACGGTATGGCAATTCGCGTTCCAACACCCGATGTGTCTGTTGTTGAATTGGTTGTTAATCTGAATAAAGATGCAACTGTTGAAGAAATCAACAGTGCAATGAAGGATGCACAATCTGAAACATTTGGGTATAACGATTTGCCATTGGTTTCGATTGATTTTACGCATGATGCGCACAGCTCAATCTTTGACGCCGGCCAGACCAAGGTTCTGGGTGAAAAACTGGCACACGTAACCGCGTGGTATGATAATGAATGGGGTTTTTCAAATCGTATGTGCGATACAGCCGTTGCAATTGGAAATCTTATTAAATAAAACAAAACCGCCTTTTAGGCGGTTTTTTGTCGTATATAAAAATAGATAAAAAAAATACTTGCATTTATTCCAAGAACATTATATTATATGCAACGCTTTAGGGGTTGTAGCTCAGCTGGTTAGAGCGTCTGCCTGTCACGCAGAAGGTCGCGGGTTCGAGCCCCGTCAATCCCGCCAGTATTTACACCGTCGTTTGACGGTGTTTTTTCTTGTTTATTATTTTAAATTAATAATCTATAATTCAAATATACTAAACAAGCAAAGGAGAATATTATGAGTCTGAAATCATTTATCGCAGGCGCATGTGTGTTGGCGTTGGCCGCATGTGGCGACAATGCACAAAACCCAGAATTATTAAAAGGAGCAAACTTTATTTCTGCACAGCCAGGCGCAGATATAACACTGACCTTTGACCCAAATGAAATGCGCGTCTACGGCGGGGTTGTCAATCGCTATAACGGCGAATATGCCGCAGATGGCGACAATATTAAATTCGAAGGCTTTGCATCAACCATGATGATGGGGGAACCAGAAGCCATGGAAACAGAACAAGAATATTTCCAATTTATGCCAACAGTTGAAAAATACGAACTGGCAGACGGAAAATTAACATTAATTGCAGGCGATGGCAAAGAAATAATCTTTACCCAAATTGAAGAACCATCGACCAACGCACCTGCAGCTGATGCACCAGCAGAAGAGTCAGCGAAATAAATCGGAATAAAATCATTGTTATTTACTTGACAATTGATTTGAATACCGTTATAATTTGCCGGCGTTTGATTAAGAACGTGGCAGTTTTGGCCCCATCGTCTAGAGGCCTAGGACACCGCCCTTTCAAGGCGAGAACACCGGTTCGAATCCGGTTGGGGCTGCCAAAAATAATAAACGACCTTTGGGTCGTTTTTTATTTTTGTTAAAGCAGCCCCGACCGGATGCGCCAGAATGCCTACATTGGTGCGTATGCACCATATGTAAACGCAGTTTTTCTACGCATCGCCCACACGCACGCATGGCGAATACGCAGACGAACAATTAGCAAACCTGCAAAAACGGATATGGTTAATAGAGTTTTTGCGTCTAGGTTTGATTATTGGTTGTCAAGGAGCGATGTTGGGGCTGCCAAAATTACAACCGACCACACATGTCGGTTTTTTCTTTGTTTTGCAATAGTTTCAAGAGTTCGTAAGTTTGTGGTTAAAACCTATACCTGTTTTGCCGATTTACGAACTTTTTATAAAAAATATTAGAAATATAATATTTTATTAAGTTCGGATTTGTTGTGGTTGATAATAAGAAAAAACTCGCCAGAACGGCGAGTTTACATTATTGAGCTTCAACAACTGGTAATGTACGATACCCGTCTTTATAAATACCAATTTGACGAAAGCAATTTGGTGCTTTTATTTCTTGTTTATCATAATAAGTTTTGCCTTTCTTATTTGTTATGACAACATCTTTGCCATAATATAATATTTTATCGCCTACAACATCTGATTGTGTTATAGCAATGGCAGTTGAGGAATCTATAACATGTTGAATCTCGATACGACCTTTTGAAACACAATCTGCGGCAGATTCAAAGATAGTTATTTTTTCTTCTTCAATTATGGTTTTAACTGATGCTGAGTGCATATAAACAAAAACTAAACAAAGAAAGCTTATGATAATGCCTAAAACTATATATAAACCTGTATTTTTTTGAGATGGTATTTTTGTAGAATTTACTTTAATTCTTGGTTCTCCAAATTGGTTTTTAGGTGTACTTGGTTGACACATGTATACAATACTGACTATCCAGCCAATAATAGGAAGTAGTAACCACAACATATTCCATGCTGACTTATTTATATCATGCCAGCGTCTAACGGCAACAGTAAAGCCAGGAACAAGTGTAATGAGTGCCCACAAACCGCCCAAACCCAAATTTCCGAGTAACACTGATACTAATATAGAATAAAATAGCTCAGACCACCAGTATTCAGAACGCGTAGCACGACCCCAACCGACACAATTAGTCCAATATGATTTTAGGCACGCACCTAATGAATTATCAAACTTTTCAATATTTTTTACCATTTTGTTCTCCTTGATTTGAGGTTTAATCTTTTGCCAAACATATATTTAATTTTTCATGGTTTCTATTTGTTTGTTCAAAGTTTATTATATCATAAAATTTGCAGAAATGTTTTAATATCTTTCCCAAACAACAACAAATCATGTATAAAATCAGCTCGTGAATTACACAGACGGCCCTGCCAAAATTACAACCGACCATTGCGGTCGGTTTTTATTTTTGTTAAAGCAGACCCGACCGGATGCGCCAGAATGCCTACATTGGTGCGTATGCACCATATGAAAACGCAGTTTTCGTAGGCATCGCCCACAGGCACGCATGGCGAATACGCAGACGAACAATTAGCAAACCTGCAAAAACGGATATGGTTAATAGAGTTTTTGCGTCTAGGTTTGATTATTGGTTGTCAAGGAGCGATGTTGGGGCTGCCAAAAATCAAAAACACCCGTTTGGGTGTTTTTTTGATTGGATTTCTAATACTTTCACGAGTTCGTAAATATGATGTTAAAATTCATATCCATTTTGTAAATTTTCGAACTTTTTTATGTTAACGAAATAAAAATTTATCACAAACAAGTAATTTTTACATTCCATACTGATCATCTGGTATACCAACACCAGTGTTCTGATGTGTCACAGTATCTAATGTCCCAACCAATTTTTTACCATCTTGCATTTCTTTGACTTTTTGTTCTTTTTTATATACTTTGAACCAAGAACGCAATTCATCTTCTGAATCAAACTCTTTGAGAGCCTCACCAGGTATATAAGTTTTTGCTTTTGGTAGTCCGTCTAATGATTCCAAATTTTTTGCATCAAAAGAGAAAAAGCCGCCTATTTCTTCTGGTGCGCCTCGTAACGATTTTATTTTGTTGTCTTTACACCAAAAATTTCTACCGACTTTCCGTGGAGCCCCTTCTAATGAGGTTAATTGATTTTGGCGACAAATAAAGTCACCTATAACTTCTGTAGGACCACCGATAAGATTCAACAATTTATTATTTTCACAAGAAAAGTCACCATTTATTATACTTGGTGCACCTTCTAATGAAGTTAGTTTATTAGAATCACAATGAAAAGATTTTCCAACCTGTTTTGGTGCACCATGCAATGATGTTAATTTATTACCACGAATAAATACGTGACCTGAGACAAATTGTGGACAACCATCTAAAGATTCTAAATTACCACCAATAATTCTAATGTCATCTGTGACTTTTAATTTGGATATATTTGGCAAATGCGAAAGAGTAATATTTTGAAAATTAATTCCGGGAATCTCTGTATTATCTGGTAAATCGACCATATTTCGTAAAATACCGTCATTACTTATAATATATAACTGCCCATTTCTACAAAATACAACCCCCACATCAAGAGGATCAAACGTTTTGTTTTCTTCAAATCTTTTTTGACTCATCATGGACAATTTTTTCTGACGAATAAAATAATTTTTCGTAACACCAAAAGTATCATCAAACTGAGTTGACAGTGTTGCGATATGATTCTTATATCTGCCTGTTCTAGGTAGAAATGCTTTTTGTAACTTCCATAGCAGTCTTTGTCGAGATACAAGGTCTAAACAAAATGGATAAGTAGCATATTCTTCACCATATAACAAGATAGGCTTATTCCCTAGTTTTATTATAAAAATGTCTTTTTCTGTAAACATAGTTTCATTGTGATATTTATCTGAAAGCTCAAGAGGAAAAAAAGACACCTCTATATCCTGGAAGACACCCCCGAAACAATATTTGCCTACATCATTTGGCATATCAAAATTCCACCAAAGCCCCGCGGACGCATCAACATATCTGATTCTTATATTGAAATTTTCATAAAAATGTTTTCCAAAATCATATTTTGAGACCATGTCTAGTCTTTCATTCTCATATACAGATTGACCTGCTTCATCGTCCCACAAGAACAAATACCTTAAAAAAACACTTGTTTTGATGCAATAATTGAACAATATTAACGCATCTTGCTTTGTTAACGAAACATCCGGCTTGTTAAAATTGTTTATAATTCTGCTGATATGTTTTTCTAGTTCATTAGCATTTCTATCGTTGCAATCTTTATGAACAGCAACCATAAATTCAGATTCCATCTTTGAAAAGACTTTCTTTTCACCAATAGCTCTTTTTGCGGCGAACCTAGAAAATACGTGTTCAAAATTCACGTCACCTCTTTTTATATCTTCTTCCGTATATGATTTTCCGCAAAAAGGGCATGTGCCATATACATCACCAGAAATTCCGACTCTGTACCCCTTCGGATTTCCTTTTTCATCATAATATAATTCTGGCCTTTTATTCTTCATGAACATTATTATATCACAAAATTCTTAAAAACACCCTAATTTCTTTACCAAATTTCAACAATTCCTTGATTTCATCGGTTCGTGAATTGCACAGTTGGCCCTGCCAAGCGGGGCAAATCACTTCCTACTGAACGGCATGTATAAAAAAATTGACCCCACGCGTAAAGGCCTTTGAATTTTTTCAATTTATGTCTGTCGATTTCATAACCGGATGGACGGTGGTGTATGGGGCGCAGTGGGTTCGTATTGGTGGTGTCTGCGGGACCGGTTGCCGATGCTGCCGGATTGCAGACCGTTTGATAAAGAAATGCTGTTTTTAATTATTAATATGGTGTTCAATAAATGTTGTGTTATAATAAGCATAATTCAATGTGATAAATATGAAAATCAAACAAAAAATAAAAGACATATTCAATATATCTTGGAAAGAACACTTCAGAAAAATATTTAAAGGAGGGGTTGGTGCAATTCCATATGCGGGGCCTATATTGGCAGAATATATACCTGCAGAAAATGAATTATCAAAAGCAGATTTGATTGAATTAAAAAAGTTTATAAAAGACTCAAAAGGAAAAAAAGGATTAGAGATTTGGCAATCTTCCGACAAGCAAAATTATTTATACATAAATAATGGATTGTGCGAACAACAGGGGTGTGTTATTTGTAGAAGCAACCATATTTATATTACATTATTATACCCCTTTGATGATAATAATTATTATTTTTCATTAGAACCTTCGTTATATCAGGTTGAAATAAAACAAAAGACTGCAACATATGTTCATATTTATTCTTTGAACATTAAACCCGGTGATAAATTGAGATGGATGGCAAAGGGTCTTGTTTAAACGAAATAAAATGATTAATCAAAATCTTGGCAAATTATATTTGTTCAAAAATAGTTTGATTTCTTTGCCAAATTGCAATAAATCCTTGATTTCATTAGTTCGTGAATTACACAGATGGCCCTGCCAAAATAAATAAAACCGCATTTTTGCGGTTTTTTTGTTTGTTTTCCAATACTTTCACAAGTTCGTAAGTTAGTGGTTAAAAACACCCACCGTTTTACACATTTGCGAACTTTCAAAAAAGAAAAGGTTAGAAATCTAACCTTTCCCATGGTTCGTATTTATTGTGGGTATTTGAATTATTTTTCTGCTTCTGCTATTTTCTCTCGTAATTCTGGTTCGTTTTGCTGAACAAAAGTATACGACTTTTCCATAAAATCATAAATATCCTTACGGTTCAGATAAAATTTCTTCATGGTATCAAAAATTAATTCGTCCTTTATTGTCATATCGTAGAAGTATGAATAAGCAATATATTTTGGTTGTTCTATTAAATCATTTATGGCTGAATTATGAATAAGTGTTTCAACTACTATCTCTGACAACAACCATTTGATGTTTGGAAAATCATATTCTGCAGGATTGTCTTGAAAATGCTTGTTCCAGAAATAGAACCAAGCAAAATGGGTTATTTCATGTAATGCCGTTGTCATTGCATATGTTGGATCAAAATAATGATAAATATCAAAAGTATGTGTTTCAATATCACGCGGGCAAATTGGGTTTAATCCAACCTCGGCAACCATATCATTCAAAATACCACTGCAATCATTATCAAAAGCAGAACTGTATGCACTATTCAATTTATCTGCTATTTTTTTCCATTCTGTACTAAACATATTTATAGAGTTTGCTATGATTGGTTTTCTTTTCCATGCCTGAATCTTCATTTGTTCAGTAATATATTCAAATCTTTTTTCTTCTGGTAAAGATATAGCATATTCATAATTCAAATCAGGGTATGCCTTGAACAATTGCTTTTGCCACCAGGCAGTCGTTCCGTCTTTCTGGTGGAACAGTATAAAATCTAAATCTCTTTCAAAATCTTTTTGTTGCCAAGTTAGTTTCATGTAATAACCTTGTGGTATTTCTCTTAATTATATCAAAAATTTCGCAGAAATGTTTTAATATCTTTTCCAAATAACAACAAATCGTGCATCTCATAAGCTCGTGAATTGCACAGATGGCCCTGCCAAATCTGATTTTCCGTCCATTTGGGCGGATTTTTATTGAAAAAATTTGCGTTTTATGATATAATGCCCACATTCAGCGGACGACACAGGTCGTCTTTTTTTATTGCCCGCAATCGCGGGTGTTTTTTTACCAAAGGAAGAAAATATGTCAATCAAAGAATACACATCTATGCGAACCAGGGATTGGGTTCAGGCCGCAGACACACTGGCCAACATATACGCAAAACTAAAAGGACGACAAGGAGCAAATAATGGTCGTGATTCCACCGAACAATGCGACGGTATCGTTCAA